>DASULA010000122.1:0-22367 GCA_036278435.1 Mycobacteriales bacterium
CCTGTGGAGCGGGCCATCGCCAACCTGAAGGCATGGCGGATCCTCTTCACCGATTACCGAAGGCCCTTGACGACATTCCTGCCTTCCTTCCGGGCAGCTATCGGCCTGTACTTCTTCAAAGAGGCTTTCGCATGAGCCTCCCGGTATGGCCAACTCCTCGACACCCACACCGTCGACGTCCTGGGTCGGAAAGTACCGCACATCACCGGACCGGATGGGCCGGTCTCCGACGAGCGACGACCGGAGTTCGTCCAGCCGTGGTGGCTGCCCTGGCCGTTCGCCGACTGGAAACCCGCCGACGACACCGAGGAGGGTGACGTGCTCGGCGGCCGTTTCCGGGTCACCGGTGCACTCCAGTTCTCCAACAGCGGAGGGGTCTACCTCGCGGAGGACAATTCAAACGACAACCGGGTCGTGGTGCTCAAGGAGGCCCGCCCGCATGCCAACGTCAACCCGCGACATGACCATGATGCCACCGACATCCTCGCCCGGGAATGGAAGTTCCTGAACCGGCTGGCCGACACCGGCTCGTTTCCCACCCCGATCGCCACGTTCCGCCAGTGGGAGCACCATTTCATCGCCGAGGAGTTCGTCGACGGTTCGGACATCCGCACGATCCTGTTCGAACACAATCCGCTGGTCCAGCACGCGTTTGACATCGAGAAGTCCCGGGAGTTCCTGCGCATCTTCCTCGCCGTGTTCCGCGGCCTTGCCCGGGCTGTCCGGGCCGCCCACGATCGGCAGGTGATCCTCGGTGACTTCACCGCCACGAACGTGCTCGTCGACCCGGGCACCTTCGAGGTCACCATCATCGACCTGGAAGCCTGCCGACTGGCCGAGGCCGACCCGGCCGACGCGCGCCTGGAGGAGCCGGTGGAACTGTTCACGCCGGGATTCAGCCACTCCCGGCGCCGCGTCGGCGCGGCACCGGTGCTGGAAGACGACCTGTACGGGCTGGCGGCCACCATGGCGTACTTCGTCTTTCCGATCGCGGCGATGTCCTACATGCGCGAGGATGTTTTCGACCTCTACCGGGTCTTCACCGACGGCCTGGGCTGGCCGGCCCGGATCCACACCCTGCTCGCCGACCTTGCCCAGGCGCGGATCACCCTCACCGACGCACTCGACGTCGTGGAGCCGGAAACGGACCTGCTCAGCCAGGTCCGACCCGTGCAGCGCGTGCCGGTCATCGAGGAGCGGCTCGGGCTGGCCGAGGTCGAGGCGGGGGTGGCAACCTTCGTCGAGGCCGTCGCGGACACCGACCGGGACACGCTCTTTCCCGTCGACCCGTTCGCGCACGTCACCAACCCGCTGAGCCTGGGCTTCGGGGCCAGCGGCGTCCTGTGGGCGCTGGGCGCCTCCGGGGTCCCGGTCCGGCCCGAATGGCTGGGCTGGCTGCGCGACAGGCTGGCCGACCTCGACCCGGCGGAGTACCCGGCCGGCCTCGTCAGCGGCCTGGCCGGCATCGCCTGGGCGGCCGACTCGCTCGGGCTGGGGACTCAGGCCAGGCAGTTGCTGGCGCAGGCCAACGACCGTGCACTGGAAGCCGGTGACTACACCTTCTACTACGGCCTGGCGGGGGTGGGCATGACCGATCTCCACTTCTACCTGCGCGGCAGCGCCGAACACGACCTGGCCGCGGCGCGGGAGTGCGCGCGGGCGCTGTGTGACGCCGTGCAGCGTGACGGCCCGCAGGCTTACTGGCTGAACGAGTTCGCGACCGACCGCCCGCTGACCGGCCTGGGCTTCGGACAGGCAGGTGTCGCGATGTTCCTGTGGCGGATGCACCAGATCACCGGCGACGAAACGTGCCTGCGGCTCGGGCGCGCTGCCCTGTCGTGGGAGATGGCCAATGCCGACAGGGCCGACGGTCAGGTCACGTTCGCCCACGAAGGAACCACGGTGCCCTATGTCGAAGTGGGCTCCGCGGGCGTCGCACAGGTGCTGCTGCGCTACGGCGACCTGGACGCCGCGCGGACCGTGTTGCGCGGTCTGGACATCAGATACTCGGTGTTGCCGGGGTACGGGTTCGGCATGTGCGGGATCGCCGACGCGCTGCTGGACGCGGCCGCGATCACCGGCGACGCCTCGTACCGTGCCATCGCGGTGCGGCAACTTGACTTCGTCCGGACAGTGTTTCTGTTCGAGCCGCCCGAGCGGTTCGGCATACCACGCCGTAACGGGACGGTGCCCCTGGGCCTGCCCGGCGAGGGCCTGTTGCGCTGTTCCTGCGACTACCTGACCGGCTCGGCCGGTGTGCTGCGGGTGCTCCACCGGGCGAACCACGGAGGTACTGCCGACTTTCTCCTGGACGAGGTGACACGGTGAACGAGCTGTGGCGCACACTGCGAGGGCACCGGGCCCGGTTCGTGGCCATCGTCGCGGGCGAATCGACCCTGGGCGGGGTCGAAGCCCTGCTGCACCCACTGCTGCTCAAGGCACTGTTCGACCAGGCGATCCTGACCGGGGATTTCGGGAGGTTCGCAGCGCTCGGTACGTTCTACCTGCTGCTTGGTCTGACCCTCAACCTCGCGAATTATGGGATCTCCCGGTGGCGTAAAGAGTTCGAGAATTCGTTCGTGCTGTCGCTGGAGATGGACCTGCTCGACCGCGCGCTCGGCCTGGACGCTCGGCGGCTGTCAGGGGCCGGAAATGCCTCCTACATCAGCCGGGTGCACAACGACGTGCATGAGGGTGTCCTGCCGGCCATCGACACCTGCAGCCGCATCGTCAGGCAGACGATCTCGTCCGTGGCCTTCATCGGCGTGCTGCTGTACCTGTCCTGGCAGGCCAGTCTCATTCTGCTGGTCATCGTGCCGCCCCTGGTGGTCGTGAGCAACCGGTTGGCCAAGCGAATCGAGGACAACACCGAGCCGGAACGCGAGGCGGAGGCGCGGTACATCAACACGCTGACCCGGACTCTGGAAGCGTTCCACGCATTGCGCGGCCTGGCGCTGCTGCTGCCCGGCACACGAGCGGCGAACAGGACGGCACTACGTGGCTTCCTCGACATCACCCTCGCCAACTACCGGCTCGCCCTGAGGCAGAGCACGCTCAGCAGCCTCATCATGAACCTGTCGGACACCGCGTCGATGATCATCGGGGCGTACTTCGTGTTCGCCGGCCGGATGACCTTCGGCAGCTTTCTCGCCTTCGTGAACTCGTTGTGGCGAGCCGTCACCGGGATCGTCGACCTCATCAACATGATTCCGCAGGCCCGCCGGAACACCGCGGTACTCAGGCGGATCAGCCGCCTGCGCGATTCGGGTGCGACGCCCTATCACGACGTGGGATCCGTGGTGCTGGTGCACGGCGCCCGGGTCCGGTACGACGACGACGCGAACGTGGCGATCGACAACTTCGAGCTGCGCGCCGGCGAGCACGTGCTGCTTCGCGGCCCCAACGGCTGCGGGAAGACGACGCTCCTGCACATCATCTCCGGGACGCTCGCCCCCGACGCCGGGGTGGTCACGTTACCGCCCCGGGTGGCGAGCCTGACCGCTCCGGTGAACCTGCCCCCGCTGCCGGTACGCGAGCTGGTCGCCGACCAACGGCTGCGCGCGTCGATGGGGTTGCACGGCCTGGCCGACCAGCTCTCCTCGGAGCTGTCATCTGGCCAACGGCAGCGGGTGGGAGTCGCCGCACTGCTGAGTGAGGACGCCGACGTGTACCTCGTCGACGAGCCGTTCGCGAACCTCGACGAGAACGGCAGGGAGCTGGTACTTCGCACGCTGACCGAACGGACCCGGGGTCGCGGCCTCCTCGTCGTGCACCACGGTGACGAGGACCTCGACAGCCAGTTCGACCGGGTGGTGACCCTGTCGGGCGCCGCCGCACGCCCCTGAGCGGGGCGAGGGTAGCTTCCGCCGACGAAAAGGCGGCCCCGGCTGGCCACGCCCGAGCGGCTCGTACGGCCCAGTCGAACGGATCGGTTCGGGCTGTTCGACCCTATTCGACCTTGACCTGGCCACGCATGCCGACCAGCTCGTGGAACGAGCAGATGAAGTCATACAGGCCCGGCTTGGTCAGCACCACGGTCACCGAGTCGGCCTTGCCGGGTGGCACGTCCGGGGTCCGGGCTCCCCCGTCCTTCGAAAAGATCAGGTTGTGCACGTCGACCGGGTCGTCGTTGCGCAGGATGACCCGGATCCGGCCCGGGTGCATGTGGAACACCCCGGGCTGGAATGTGTCGTTGAACCCGTCGATCAGCACCTGCTGCACCCCGTCCGCGCCGGTGGTGGTGACACCCGGGGTGACCTGGGCGAACGGCGGCGTGGTGCTGGGAACGGCCGGGCCGTCGCCCGGACCGGACGGCAGCGCCGGCCCGGCCGCCGGCGGGGTCGGCGTGCCGGCGCCCGACGGAGCCGACGCGGCCGGTTGACCGGGCGAACCGGAACACGCCGCGACCAACGCGGTGAGCAGGACACAGACCACTGGACGGCAGGCCAGGGACGGACGCATGCTCCCCCTGTCACCAGAGCGGACGAAAGTGCGCGAACCGTCGTCTATGACATCACAGCACAGGGCGGCCCGGCGGTCGGCCCACGAAATCCGGTCGGGGTCGGCTCAGCCCTGGCTGGTCAGCGTCTCGTCCTGGCTGGACTGGTGTGGCAGGTCGACCGGCGCCTGGCGGATCAGGGTGCCGCGCTGGAAGTCCTCCAACGCCTCGGCGATCTCGGCCTTGGTGTTCATCACGAACGGGCCGTAGCGGGCCACCGGCTCGTGGATCGGCAGGCCGCCGAGCAGCAGCACGTCCCACCCGTTGCGGGCGGCCACCGGCTGGGAGTCCGCGGCGCGCAGGGTGATCGCCTCACCGCCGGCGAGCACGGCGAGTTGGCCCTCGTCGAGCGGGCGGTGTTCCGGTCCCACCACGCCCCGGCCGGACAGCACGTAGACCAGCGCGTTGAACTCCACCGGCCACGGCAGCGCCAGCCGCGCCCCGGCAGACACGGTGGCATGCAGGTAGGTGATCGGGGTCTGGGTGTTGCCCGGCCCGCGGTGGCCGTCGACCGCACCGGCGATCACCCTCAGCAGCGCGCCGCCGTCGTCGCTGGACAGCAGCGTCACGTCAGCCGAACCGATGTCCTGGTACCGCGGCGGGCTCCACTTGAGTGCGGCCGGCAGGTTCACCCACAACTGGGTTCCGTGGAACAGGCCGCCGGCGGCGACGAAGTCCTGCGGCGGGCGCTCGGAGTGGAACACCCCAGAGCCGGCGGTCATCCACTGGGTGGCGCCGTCGGTGATCAGCCCGCCGCCGCCGGTGGAGTCCTCGTGCTCCATCGAGCCGTCCATGATGTAGGTGACGGTCTCGAACCCGCGGTGCGGATGCCAGGGAGTGCCCTTTGCCTCGCCCGGGGCGTACTCCACCGCACCGAGATGGTCGAGCAGCACGAACGGGTCGGCCATGGCCAGGTCGATGCCCGGGAACGGCCGCCGGACCACGAACCCCTCACCCTCCAGTTGGCTGTGGGCGGTGACGACCCTGGCGACCGGTCGCCACCGGGTGGCGGGTTCGGGTGCCGACCGGATCCGGGGCAGTGACAGCGTGTCGGCGGTGACGGCGGGCATGGGTCCTCCAACTCCCGGCGGCGGGCGCCCGATCGGAACGTCCCAGTTCGGAGAACCATAGTTGACCTATCAACTATTCCGCCAGAGTCCGGCCACCACCACCTGTAAGCCGGCGCACGCAGCACAGCGGGCCGGCGCGGCCCGCTGTGCCCGGCTCAGAACCTGCGCGTCTCCGAGTGCAGGCCCAGCGCCTCGCTGACCTCCCGCAGATTGGCGTACCAGCGCCCACCTGGCAGGCCCCGGACCAGGTCGACCAGCCGCTCGGGAGCCTGCTCGGCCGCCATCTTACGCAGCAGAGCGTCCCGGTCGGCCGGGTACACGTCCCGCCCGAGCCGCTTGGCCAGATCGCTGCGCACGCTCAGGTCGCGTTGGGTCATCCCCCCGGGCCGACCGCCGGACAGGTCGGTGTTGGGTGCCAGGTCCGCGTCCGGCTGGTCCTCGCCGGACGGCTCCTGCTCCCGCCACTCCTCGACGTGCGGCTCGTGCGACCCCTCGGTCAGGCCGGCGAGTTCGCGGGCGATCTGGTCGTCGCGCATCGGGCCGTGCTTGTCACTGCCTCGTTGCATCCCCACGCTGCGCTCCTCTCTCCCGCCCCGGGTCCCACCTCAGCGCGGGCCCCCGGGCAACTCGTCCTCGTCCATCTCGTCGAACTCGTGTACCGCCGCCTCCTCGGCACTGGCCGCGCCGCCGTCGATGCCGACGTCGTGGCTGACCAGGTCGGCCTCGGTGTCGGAGTGGGCGCCCTCGTCACTGGCGACCAGCCGTCCCGACCTGGGCTCGGCGACGCCGCCCTCACCCTCGTCGGTCACGTCCGGCTCCTCGCGGGCCAGCCGCTGGTCCAGCGAGTCGCCCGCGCGCTGCTCGGCCGCCGTGGTGCCCGGTTCGTCCAACCCGAACGGACGGTCCGGTGGGATGTACCCGGAGTCCAGCGGATCGGACCGCGGATCACCCTCCAGGGTGTCCTCGCCGTCGAGTTGCACCGACTCACCCAGTATGGGCGACTCCGGTTGCCGTGGTTCCGGGTTCGGTCCTGCGTCCCGTGGCACGGTCACACCTCCCTGCCGTCCGTGTGCTCGGAGCCGGTCCGTCCGGCCGCCGACCCGCGCTCACCGCGTCGGCGGCGACGCTGGGCGACGCGCACCGAGACCACCGTGATGTTCAGCCCGGTCACCCCGACCAGCACGCCGAAAAGCACCGCCCAGCCCAGGTGCCCAGTCACCACTGTGGTCACCACCAGCCCGGCCAGGCTGGCCACGAACCCGAGGACCGCCAGCGCCAGGCGCAACCCCAGCGCGCTGTGCACCTCGCCGAGACTGCGGTCCTGCCGCACGTCCTGGCGACCACCGCGGGGGCCGTCGGGATCACCCATCCCGGTGCCATTCCCCCCGACCCCAACGCCAAACACGCACGAAGTCGGCGTCATCGCCCGCGGTGTCGGTCCGGCCCGCCGGCCGCTGTTTTGCCCGGTGACGCGCAGGGTATGTGCCCGACGCCAGCCGCGACCCGGGGGGGACTCACATGATCAGGAAGTTGCACGACATCGGCATGTCCAGCGACGCCGCCTACCTGGCCGGATTCAGCTCCATCGGGATCGCCGTCGCCGCCTGGATCTCCTCCAAGACGGTGGAGCGGGCCGGCACGGCACGGGCGGACCACTGGGGCATGTTCGTGGGGCTGTGGGCCCCGACCTTCATCTCGCTGGGCAACGCCCTGCGGATGGAGGAGGAGCACGAGGCGATCCGGCTGGCCTCCCGGACCCGGACCGGTCCCGCCGCCGAACCGGTCGGTTCGACCGCCCGCTGACGCGGTGACCACCAACCCCTGCCGTGTCCCCTCCATCCCACCCGCGTTGAGGTTTTCTCGCGAAAACCTCACGGTTAACCGGTTACATCCCGAGGTTTTCTTGCGAAAACCTCGGGACCGCGGGCCTTCCGGTATCCGGACGACTCCGGCACGCTGGTCCGGGTGTGGCGCGTGGCCGCGCCCGGGCAGGAGGCATGCGGTGGGGCAGTTACAGGTTGATGTGGACCCGGCCGAGGTGGGATTCGACCCTGGCCGGCTGGCCCGGATCGACCGGCACTTCCGGCGCTACGTGGACGACGGGCGACTGCCCGGGTGGCTGGTGATGATCAGCCGGGACGGCCGGGTGGCGCACCTGTCGACCTACGGCCAGCGGGACGTCGAGGCCGGGCTACCGGTGGAGATCGACACCCTGTTCCGCATCTACTCGATGACCAAGCCGATCACCTCGGTGGCGGCCATGATGCTGCACGAGGAGGGCGCGTTCGAGTTGCGCGACCCGATCAGCAGGTTCATTCCGTCCTTCGCCGATCCGCGCGTATATCGCGCCGGGTCGGCGGTCCGACCGGTCACCGAACCGGCCACCGAACCGGTGCGGATCTGGCACCTGCTCACTCACACCTCCGGGCTCACCTACGGCTTCCACCACACCGACCCGGTCGATGCGATGTACCGGGCGGCCGGATTCGAGTGGGGCACCCCCGAGGGCATGGACCTGGCCGCCTGCTGTGACCGGTGGGCCGGGCTGCCGCTACTGTTCCAGCCGGGCAGCGAGTGGGCCTACTCGGTGGCCACCGACGTGCTCGGCCGGGTCGTGGAGGTCGCCACCGGGCAGTCGCTGGACCGGGTCTTCGCCGAGCGGATCTTCGGGCCGCTGGGCATGACCGACACCGCCTTCTCGGTCGGCGAGGGCGACCACGGCCGGTTGGCCGCGCTGTACGCCGCGGCGCCGAGCGGCGGGTTCGGCCGGTTCGACGCGATGGGCCGCAACGCGCTGAGTCCGCCGAGCAGCCTGTCCGGCGGCGGCGGTCTGGTATCCACGGTCGCCGACTACCACCGGTTCACCCAGATGCTGGCCCGCGGCGGAGAGCTGGACGGCGCCCGGCTGCTGGGGACCCGGACGATGCGGTACATGACCGCCAACCACATCCCGCACGGCGCGGACCTGCACTCCTTCGGCCGGCCGCTGTTCGCCGAGACGCCGTTCCACGGGGTCGGGTTCGGGTTGGGTTTCTCCGTGCTGCTCGACCCGGTCGCGGCCAAGTCGCCGGGCAGTGTCGGTGAGTTCGGCTGGGGAGGCGCGGCCAGCACCGCGTTCTGGGTGGATCCCGCCGAGCGAATCACCGCGGTGTTCCTGACCCAACTGCTGCCGTCGAGCACGCACCCGATCCGGTCCCAACTGCGGCAACTGGTCTACCAGGCGCTGGTGGACTGACCGCTGGCACCGGGCCGGCGCCTACCCGCCGGCCCGGTGCCAGCGCTCGGCTGCCTCGCCGACCAGCCGGTCCAGTACCGCGGCGCCGTCCGGGCCGGCCCGCAACCACGCCTTCTTCGCGTTGAACGCCCGTACCCACAGCCCGGCGGCCCAGCACGCCCGCTTCTCATCGCGGCCCAACGGGCGGCCCCGGCCCACCCCGTACGCGGCCAGGAACTGCCCGGTCTGGTCCACCGTCGCCTCGGTCAGCGGCGCGCCGGTCGCGGTGAACACGGCCGCCGCGGCGCCCACCAGGATCGGCTCGGGGCGGGCCGCCACGCTGTCCCAGTCGTGCACGGCACGGCACGACCGGCCGGCCCAGCGGGTGTTCTGCGCCTCGAAGTCGCTGTGCCCGACCACCGGCCGGCAGCCCGACCCGACCAGCTCGGCCAGCCGCGCCCTGACCCGGACGGCCAGCCGGTCCAACCAGGCCGGGCCGGGATGGGCGTTCAGGTCGGTGTCGAGGTCGTCGGGCACCGGCCAGCACCCGGGCCGGTCGTGGTCCCAGCCCACCCACGGTGGTGCCGGGCTCAGGGTGGGCAGCGCCGAGGCCGGCGGGGCCAGCGCCACCAGTTCGGCGAACACCTCGGCGAACCGGTCCGGCGCATCCGACCACGGGACGAGCCGTCCGCCGCCGGGCAGGTACTCCTCGGCGGTGGCCGCGACCGCCGCCGTGGCCGGGCCGAACGGGGCGGGCCCGGCCAGCGGACGTGGGCACGGGAAGCCACGCCCGGCCAGGTGTCCCTGCACCCGCACGCAGGCGGCCAACCGGGCCGCCGCCGGGCGGATCTTCACCACCACCTCACGGCCGTCGGCCAGTCGCGTCCCGATCACCCGGGACAGGTGCCCGGACTCGAACAGGACCGCCGCCGGCGCAGCGCCCAGGTGCCGCCGGCACCACCCGAAAAAATCAGCACTGTCTGTGTCGAAACCCATACGCCCACCCCTGTCGTTCGGTCTCGTCAGAACGGACAATCGCAGGGGATCCCGCGGGCGGCCCGACCGGGACCGCCCGCCCGTCGAGGAGGAGTCTGCATGGCTGAGGCTGTGATCGTGGCGACGGCGCGCTCGCCGATCGGGCGGGCGGCGAAGGGATCGCTGCGCCAGATGCGCCCGGATGACCTGGCCGCGACGATCGTGCGGGCCGTGCTGGACAAGGTTCCCCAACTCGACCCGGCCGAGATCGGCGACCTGATGATGGGGTGCGCCCAGCCCGCGGGCGAGCAGGGTTTCAACCTGGCCCGGGTGGTGGCCGTGCTGCTCGGCTACGACACGCTGCCCGGGACCACACTGAACCGGTTCTGCGCGTCGTCGCTCCAGACCACCCGGATGGCGTTCCACGCGATCAGGGCCGGTGAGGGGGACGCGTTCGTCTCGGCCGGAGTCGAGTGTGTGTCCCGGTATGCCAGGGGCAACGCCGACACCTGGCCGGACACCATGAACCCGGTGTTCGACCAGGCCAGACAGCGCACCGACCAGGCGGCGGCCGGCGCCTCGGAGTGGCACGACCCGCGCGGGGACGGGGCACTGCCCAACGTCTACCTGGCCATGGGCCAGACCGCGGAGAACCTGGCGCTCGCCCGCGGGGTGACCCGCGCGCAGATGGACGAGTTCGGGGTGCGGTCCCAGAACCTGGCCGAGGCCGCCGTCGCCGCCGGCTTCTGGGCCCGGGAGATCACCCCGGTGACCACCCCGGACGGCACCGTGGTCAGCGCGGACGACGGTCCCCGTCCCGGCGTGACGATGGACGGGGTAACCGCGCTCAAGCCGGTGTTCCGGCCGGACGGCCGGGTCACCGCCGGCAACTGCTGCCCGCTCAACGACGGCGCCGCCGCGGTGGTGGTGATGTCCGACCGCCGGGCCCGGGAGCTGGGCATCACCCCACTGGCCCGGATCGTATCGACCGGGGTGTCGGCACTGTCCCCGGAGATCATGGGGCTGGGGCCGGTGGAGGCGAGCCGGCAGGCGCTGGCCAGGGCCGGAATGAACATCGGCGACGTGGACCTGGTCGAGATCAACGAGGCGTTCGCCGCCCAGGTCATCCCGTCCTACCAGGACCTGGGCATCGACCTGGACCGGCTCAACGTCAACGGCGGGGCGATCGCGGTCGGGCACCCGTTCGGCATGACCGGCGCGCGCATCACCACGACCCTGTGCAACAGCCTGAGCTGGCACGACAAGCAGATCGGGCTGGAGACCATGTGCGTGGGCGGAGGTCAGGGCATGGCGATGATCATCGAACGGCTGTCCTGACCGTCGGACCGGTGGCGGAACCTGCGACCCGCCGGGCGTGGACGGGCGGGGCACCCGGTGGGGTGCCCCGCCCTGTAATTCAGGTCTTGCGGGTGACTACCCGTGCACTACCGAACGGTCAGGAGTGGAACGCGCCGGTGCCGTTGGGAGTGCCCAGGCCGGTCGGACCGTCGTAGCCAGTCTCACCGGTGCACAGGTACCGGGTCCGCCGGTTGCACCGGCCGTTGCTGCCGCTGGTCACGTCGTTCAGGCTGCCGGTGTGGGCGTAGGGGAACGACGACGGGCTGCTGCCCGCGGCCGGGGTGCCGGCCAGCGCGTACACGCTGGCGATGATCGGCGAGGACACGCTGGTGCCGCCAAACACCAGGAACGTGCCACCGGTGCCGAAGGTGTCGTCCACCGCCACGCCGGTGTTGGGGTCGGCCACCGCGGACACGTCGGCCACGGTGCGCTGCGAACAGCCGGAGTCGTGCTGCCAGGACGGCTTGGTGATGAACCGGGAGCAGCCGCTGCCGGCGCCGCTCCACACCGTCTCGGTCCAGCCGCGGGAGTTCGCGGCGGTGCGCAGCGACGTGCCACCCACCGCGGCGACATGCGAGAACGCGGCCGGGATCTCCACGCCGAAGCCACCGTCACCGGAGGAGGCGGTGACCGCCACGCCCGGGTGGTTGTAGAACTCCGAGTCGATGGTCTGCTCGCCGTTGCCCTCGCTGCCGCCGTAGGAGTTGGACACGAACTTCGCGCCCAGCGCCACGGCGGTGTTCACCGCGGTGCCCAGGTTGGTGAACGAGGGACTGCTGGCCTCGACCAGCAGGATGTGGCAGTTCGGGCAGATCGCCGAGACCATGTCCACGTCCAGCGAGATCTCCTCGCCCCAGCCGACGTCAGTGGCCGGCAGCGGGCTGGAGGCGCCGTTCTGGTTCACCTTGCGGAAGCAGCCGTTGCCCGTGGTGCAGGCCGGCAGTCCGAAGGTGGCCCGGTAGTTGGCCAGGTCCGATTCGGCGTTCGGGTCGTCCATGGCGTCCACGATCGCCACCGTCTGGCCACCACCGGCCGTCGATGACGGCAGGTTGTAGGCGTCCTGCAACTGGGACGGGCCGAGCCCGGACGGAAGCGCGTTCGGCGTGATCGCGTTGGGGTGGATCGAGTCGGTCCGAACCACGGCGAGGCAGGCCGCCATGCCGGGAGCGACCACCCTGGCGCAGGCGTTCGCGGTGGTGTGGGCGATGACGGGTCCGCCCGCTGGGCTGGCCATGGGTGCGGCCTGGGCGGTGGTGGGAACCCAGGCGATCGCGGCGGCCCCGGTGAGGGCCACCGCGGTGTGCAACAGCGAGACTCTTCGCACTGCTGCCTCCAAGAGGGGGGTGAAGGTTGCGGTGCCCGAAAAGTGACATAACGGGAGCTTCAAAACACCATCAAGAATCCCAAGTTCTCCTAAAACAGAAGTAAATCACCCGAACAGCCCTGTGCATCTGCCCGACTCTCCTGCACAGCAAATGACCAAAACCCTTGACGTGGCCACACCGCAAGGCGATAATTAGCGTTACCTAACCTAGATGAGCCTTACCGCACTGCTCTCGACGAATCGCAGAGAAACACCAGCGTGGGGGCGCAGTCGGACCCCGCCCGGACCTCGCCCGCTTGCCCACCCCGCCGCGGTCCGGCCGCCTCATCTCGCCGCATCCAGATCCGAACGCCAGCCGCCGGACCACCCCAGTGCCAATCGATTTCCGACCGGCAGCCCTGACCCCGCTGCTTCTTCTCCGAGTTCCGGGGTCGCGGAATCGCCGGACTCGACCGGGCGTACCGGCCGACACCCGGGGCCGGTTCAACGCTGCGGGGGCACCCACACGCCGCGGTCGTGCATGAGTTGGATCTGGCGGCTGATCACCTGGTCCCGGTACTCCGCGTGCGTCATCGGCGCCCGGTCCAGATAGAGGTTCTTCGGGTAGATCGGCTGCTCGTAGAGCAACTGGTACAGCTCGGTGCGCAGATCCTTCATCCAGTTGTCCCACTGGGCCCGGGCCCGGTGGTCGCGCAGTGCCTCGACGTCCACCACCCCGGCCACGTAGGTGGACCCGGCCCCGTAGTCCTGCCGGCCGACGACGTTGCCCCGGTAGTCGATCACCGCGGACTGGCCGCCGAACGTGTCGATCGCAGTGTCGTCCTCGGCGAACAGGTAGTAGGTGCCCATGTTCGGTGCGACCAGGTACATGTTGTTGTCCAGTGCCCGGGCCCGGCTCTGCACCTCGAACATGCCGTTGCCGGTGGCCGGATGCGGGTAGGACGCCCGGTACACCACCTCGGCGCCGTTGAGCGCCAGCGCGCGGGCGTTCTCCGGGTATGAGCCCTCGTTGGCCATCATGATGCCCAGCCGGCCGATCTCGGTGTCCACCACCGGCCAGAACGCGTCCAGGTTGCGGCCGTACTTCTCCACCCACCAGTCGTACACGTCGTGCGGGCAGACCGAGTGCTCCACCGGAAACAGCGGCGAGACCTTGTAGTGCCGCAGGATCACCTCACCGCGCGGGTCCAGGATGAACCCGACGTTGAAGTAGCGGTCGGGCAGGTCGGGGTGGCGCGCCTTGGCCTGGGCCATGACGTAGACGCCGTAGTCGCGGGCGATCGCGCCCAGCGCCTCGGTCTCCTCGCCGGGTATGTCGATGGCGCACTCTCGGGCGAACGTGACGTGGTCCAAGTCGAGCACCTCGTCGTTGAAGCCCTGCAACGCGCCCTCGGGTATCGCGATCAGCCGCACCGGCAGGTCCAGGCTCGACAACCACGAGGCCGCCTTGACCAGGTGACCCAGATGGTCGAGGTTCACTCGGATGTCGGCTCGCCGGCGGATGCCCCGGACCGTGGGCACGAGTCCAACAGCGGTGTACGGCTTGATCACGTCTACCTCCCGTGGACGAACTGCCCCCCGAGGGCCGCACACCGGCACAGCGTGATCGGCACCATACGCCCGGTGCGCAGCGCCGTGGCCGGATTGGATCGACGGCGCGCCCCCAGAGGAAGCTCCGGATCGACGCTGGTGTTGGCTGTTGTCATGAGCGAGCCTTGGCGAGCGAATCAGATGACTCAGCGCGCGAGTGCCTCATGCCTGCCCGGAGCGAAGCGAGGACAGGGTGTGAGCGAAGCCTTGGCGCAGCGAACCAGGCAACACAGTGCGTCTGGTGCCTCATGCCTGCCCGGAGCGAAGCGAGGACAGGCATGAGCCAGGTCTATGTGCTGCACGAGAATCCTGACTGGTTTCCCCCGTTCGCCGCGGCGTTCGACGCCGAGCGGGTGCCCTACACCGAATGGTTGCTGGACGGTGACGGCGCGCTCGACCTGGACACCGAGCCTCCGCCCGGGGTGTTCTGGTCCCGGATGAGCGCCTCGGCGCACACCCGCGGGCATCCCGGCGCCAAGGACCACACCCGGGCGGTGCTGCGCTGGCTGGAGGCGGGCGGGCGGCGGGTGGTCGGCGGCAGCGGCGTGCTGGAACTGGAGATGAGCAAGGTCGCCCAGCTCGCCGCGCTGCGCGCAGCCGGGCTGGACACCCCGCGCACGGTGGCGGTGGCCGGTCGAGCGGCGCTGGCCGCGCGGGCCAGGCGGTTGCCGGCGCCGTTCGTGGCCAAGCACAACCAGGGCGGCAAGGGCCTGGGGGTACACCGGTTCGACTCGCACGAGGCATTCGACCGGTACGTGGCGGGACCGGACTTCGACGAACCCGCGGACGGGGTGACGCTGCTCCAGGAGTACGTCGAGCCGGCCGAGCCGTTCGTCACCAGGGTGGAGATCGTCGGCGGGCGGTTCCTCTACGCGCTGGCCGCCTCGACCGAGCACGGGTTCGAACTGTGCCCGGCCGACGCGTGCGCGGCCGACGCGGCCTGTCCGGCCGACGGCCCGGCCAGCCTGTTCGAGCTGCGCAAGGACTACCGGCCGCCGTTGCTGGACGCCTACCTGGACTTCGCCGCCCGGCATGGGATTGAGGTCGCCGGATTCGAGTACATCGAGACAGCGGACGGCAGACTGGTCACCTACGACGTGAACACCAACACCAACTACAACCCGGCCGTGGAGGCGCAGTCCGACCGGTCCGGCCCCACGGAGATCGCCCGGTATCTCGGCGCTTTGCTGGAGAGGTGACATGCGATTCGGCTTCTGGATGCCCGTGTTCGGTGGCTGGTTGCGCAACGTGCCGGACGAGGGCATGAGCGTCGACTGGTCCTATCTGGCCCCGCTGACCCAGCAGTCCGAGCGCCAGGGTTTCGACCTGACCCTGATCGCCGAGCTGAATCTCAACGACATCAAGGGGCACCGCGCTCCGGCCCTGGACGCCTGGACGCTGGCCCCGGCGCTGGCGGCGGTCACCGGCAGCCTGGAACTGATGATCGCGGTCCGGCCGAACTACCACTCGCCGTCGCTGACCGCCAAGGCGGTGTCCACCCTTGACGTGGTCGCGCCGGGCCGGATCAGCCTGAACGTGGTGTCCTCCTGGTGGGCCGACGAGGCGCGCCAGTACGGGGCACCGTTCGACCTGCACGACGCGCGCTACACCCGCACCGAGGAGTGGCTGACCGTGCTGGGCCGGCTGCTCACCGAGGACACCGTCACCCACCACGGCGGGCTGTACGACCTGGACGGCGCAGTGCTGGAACCCAAGCCGGCGGCGCCGCCGGTGGTGTACATGGGTGGTGAGTCACCGCGGGCCAAGGAGGTGATCGCCCAGCACGGCACCGCCTACGTGATGCACGGCGACCCGACCGACGTGATCGCGGCCAAGGTGGCGGACATGGAGGAACGGCGCACCGCACTGGGCCGGCCGCCCTTCCGCTATGGCCTGTCTGGGTTCGTCATCTGCCGGGATACCGAGGCGGCGGCCGAGGCCGAGCTGGACCGGGTACTCGACGTGCGGTCCTCGCCGGAGGCGTACGCGTCGTACCAGGACTTCGTGTCAGGTTCGCAGTTGGAGTCTCAGGTCTCGCTGCGCGAGTACAGCGTGTCCAACCGGGGACTGCGCAGCGGCCTGGTCGGCACGCCGGAACAGATCATCGACCGGATCCACGGCTACGAGAAGGCTGGCATCGACCTGATGCTGCTCCAGTTCTCCCCGCAGGCCGAGGAGATGGCCCGCTTCGGCGAGCAGGTCATCACCCCCTACCACCAGCGTCACCCGATGCCCTGAGCCGACGTGGTCCCTCAGCCGATCCGGGCGGGACTTGAGACTTGATCTTCCATGCTGGCCTTGGCTGCCGATTATCCGGCCCCGGACTTTCCGGCAGTTCACCCGATTTACGTCCGCTGCTCGCGCAACGGAGGGCCTTTGCGAGCCGACTCCAGTGGACCGCTGACCTGCGGTGATGCTGAGCGACCCAGGGGTTTCGGGTAGTGCACTAGGTGCGTTGGTCGCGGGCTGCGGGATTTCTCTGTGAGCAAGCCTGTGAGTGGGTCGTGGCCATTCATGGTGGGTCGTATTTTTGTGGGGTGGTGGTGTATCTCCTTCCGGTGGGGCTGGTCCAACAGAATCGTCCGTTGGTTTGGGTCAGCCGCCAGGGTGTCTCGTGTTTGAGGCGGTGGTGGTGGCGACATACCGCGCCCAGATTGCCGACCGTGGTGGCTCCTTTCGGCCACGGGACCGTGTGATCCAGGTCTCGGTTTTGTGCGGACTGCTGGCAGCCAGGGAACCGGCAGGTGCGATCGCGTGCGCGAACGAAGTCATCGAGTGCGGCCGGTGGCCGGTAGGTGTTCCGGGAGTGTGCCACCAGTGACCCGTCGGTCGGGTCGGTGACCAGTCGCTTCCACACCCCGGTGGGATCCGCGGCGATGGCCCGGGCGAACGCCGCGCCAATCGGACCATAACCGTCGAGTACCCCGGGGTTGTCGTCGGCACCGGCCAGGGTGGAGGCGGCCACGGTGACGTGCACCAACGGGCGCACCCCGCGGGGTTCACCGGTGGCAGGCTCACCCGTACCGGGGCCACGGTGGCCCAGGAGCAGTCCGACGAACACCTCAGCCCGCCGCGCGTCCGCGCCACGGTCGTCCCCGGGTACCCGGTTGTCCCGGGCGAGGGTGTCGACCCGCCGGTAGACCGCGGTGGCCCGCTCGGCCGGCAGTAGCGCGGTGAGTTCGGCCATCCCGTCCTCCAGTGGGGTGAGGACCACCCTCCGGTCAGTACGGGCCCGCTCGTGTCGGCGTCGGGCACCGGCGGGGTCGCATCGCAGGACCGCGCGGCGGACGAGGCGGCATACCTGCGAGGCGTTACACCCCTCGGCGCGTTCCACCGCGTGGTCGGCGACCCGGGTGGCGGTGGCGTCGTCCAACCGGTAGGTGGCATCGGTGATGACCCTGGTTCGGTACAGGTCCAGCGTCCCGGTCCGAAGGGCGTGCAAGACGGCGGGGACTCGGGTGGTGATCTCCGCTGCCTGGGCGATCCGGTTCTCCGCCGCCCGCCGGGTCAGACACAACTCGACCGCGATCTCATCGGCGACGAACTCCCCGAACGGGCGGCCCGGAGTGTGCGGACGGACCCGGGTGAACTCGGCCATCGCCGTGACCTGCGCGGCGTGCGCCGCGGACACTACCCGTTCCAACCCCGACACGATCGTCAACAGCGAATCCCCGTCCAGGCCCGACGGGTCGAAACCGGAAAGTAACCCGGCCACCTCAACGGGGTCGAATCCGGTGACCGGAAACCTGCCGCCCGATTCCACGCCAACACCGGAATCGGTGCGGCGTGGAACCGAACAGGTCGGGGTATGCATGCCGCCAATTCTACCTCGATCCCACCAGCATCTGATCACCCGTAGGAGTGAACCGCCAAACAACACAGAACGTGCGGAGAAAGGCGAAGCATGAATTCATCATCGTCATTGAGGCTTACTCAAGAAGTCGACTCCTGGCGCACCAACGGGCCGCTGACCCGCGGTGATACCGAGCGACCCAGCGGTTTCACCTAATGCACCATGTGTACCCAACCGCGCCGTCCGCCGGTATGCACCACTGTCCAGGAACTTCGATCATGGCCGCATTCCCTGGCCCGCGCGCGACCTGTTCAGCCTGTTCGGGCCGGTGTGTGTCTCCACCCAGGCCTACATATTGGCGAGGGGGCACGTCCGGTATCCAACGCGGCGGCGGGGCACGCGTCGAGCCACTCTCACCGCGGCCAGCACGGCGCGTCTCCACCTTGGCAATCAGGTCGTCGCTAAAATGTGTCAACTCAGTGAGGTCAGCCTGGGAAAACCTCCGCATGCACCACCAGTGCGCAGCACAGCGCCGACCAAGTCCCGGACCGCCCGGCCCAGGTGAGTATCCGCGGATCCGGGACATGCGGCGACTCCTGGCGTGAGTTCCGACGGAGTTGCGATAGACGTTCGCCATGACCGTTAGCGGGCCTGCCGTGGCCACAGTGATCGTGCCTGTCCGGCTCGATCCCCACCCGTGGCCACGCGACCGGGCAGGATGGTGCCATGCGAGTACTGCGCACACCAGAGGACAGGTTCGCCGGGCTGACCGACTTCGGCTACCCGCCGCGCTACGCGCAGGTGCCCGACGGCGAGGGCGGCAGCCTGCGGATGGCCTACGTCGCTGACGGGCCGGACGACGGGCCGGTGGTGCTGCTGTTACACGGCGAGCCGACCTGGTCCTACCTGTACCGCAAGGTGATCCCGCCCCTGGCGGCGCGCGGCCTTCGCGCGGTGGCCGTGGACCTGGTCGGGTTCGGGCGGTCGGACAAGCCGGCCGAGATCGGCGCGCACAGCTACGCCCGGCAGGTGGAGTGGGTGCGCTCGCTGGTGTTCGACACGCTCGACCTGCGCGAGGTCACCCTGGTCGGGCAGGACTGGGGCGGGCTGATCGGGCTGCGGCTGGCCACCGAGAACGCCGACCGGATCGCCCGGGTGGTGGCGGCCAACACCGGCCTGCCCACCGGCGACGCCCCAATGCCCGAGGTCTGGTGGCAGTTCGCCCGCGGCGTCGAGGCGGACCCGGACTTCGATCTCGGCGCGCTGGTGGCTGCCGGCTGCCGGCAGCCGCTGGCCGAAACCGCCCGGGCCGCCTACCGCGCGCCGTTCCCGGACCGCGCCCACCGGGCTGGGCCGCTGGCCATGCCGCGGCTGGTGCCCACCTCGCCGGACGACCCGGCGAACGCGGCGAACCGGGTGGCCTGGCAGCGGCTGGCCGGCTGGCACAAGCCGTTCCTGGTGGCGTTCAGCGACGGCGACCCGATCACCGGGCCAGCCGCCGGGCCGCTGCGCCAGGCGGTGCCCGGCGCGGCCGGGCTGGACCATCCGGTGGTGTCCGGCGCCGGGCATTTCCTCCAGGAAGACGCCGGCGAACGGCTCGGCCAGATCATCGCTGGTTTCGTGCCCTGACCTTCCCGTAAGTCACGAACCGCCGTCCCGCACCACGGAGGTCCGCGGCGGGCCACAGGCGCTTGCACGTCGGGTGAACTGGCCAACAGCTTCGCTCAGCTGTCGTATCTTGGCACCGTGTTCTCGGGCAAGGCAGGCACGACGTCCACGTCGGTCCTGACCGTCAGCGACTGGATCGCGGCAGTGCTCGCGCCGATGCCCGCCCAGTGCGGGTCGACGTCGCTGGTGAAGCACCAGCGACGGTCCCCGGGCCAAGCGAACGCAGGGGGCGGACACGGCTCGCCGCCGCCGAACTGAGTCTCCCAGTGTGCGATGTCGGCCAAGGCACCAGTGAACAGCACATACCGGCGATGCGGGAGGGTGACCAGCGGACCCCCGGTGAGGTCGGGGTCGAGAAACGATCCGCTGTAGCCCTCCCACACGCAGAAGTAGCAGGTGTCCGCCAACTTCGTCCAAGCGGCAAGTTCGCGCAGCACCCGGCGGGCCTGCTCGATATCGGTGAGGTGGTCATCTGCCAACTGGACGTCGGCCTCCGACATCCCAGGCTCGTCGGGATCTGGAATGTAGCGCAGTCTGGCGTATGCCTCGAAGACGGCGGGCCCGAACGTGATCAGACGCTCCAGGCTGGCATCAGAGGCGGTCAGCCACGCCGCTGCCGAGGTGTCCTCACTACGCTCCAGCACCACAGTCTCCAAGAATTGGGGGTCACTCACCACGCAGTTGACATTCGCCTGATTGTAGGGCTGCTCTCCAGTGTCAATCTGGCCGTCGACGTGACGGCGACGTGATTGCGCCATGAGATGGTTTCGTCGGTCGACGTACACGTGACGCGGGCATTTGTCCGCTGGGCACTGCCGCCGCCGGGCTTGAGCCGCTTCGCTGGAACAATTCCCCTTCTTCCACTATCCGCGACCGGACACGTCAGGCTTTGTGTAATGTGGATCGTCACGCCCACTCACCGGACAGAACGCACGCCGCGCGCGGCGTTGGCGGCGTTCCCCGACGGGATGTCGAATTCGACCACCAGGGCCAGGTGGTCGGACACCTCGGCGGCCACCGTGCGGACGCCGCGCACCGCCGGCAGGTCGCCGTGCCCGAGGACGTGGTCGAACTGCACCCTGGCCCGGCCGGCCGGGTAGGTGGCCAGCCGGGCGAGCCGCCGCCACCCGGGCACCAGCCCGGGAACCGGGCCGGGCAGGTTCAGGTCACCGGCCAGCAGGTGCGGGCCGGGCAGGGTGGCCAGCCGGCCGGCCACCGTGGCCAGTTGCAGCGCGTTCCATCCGGGCACGAAGGACAGGTGCGTGGTGGCCACCGTGAGCGGCCCGGCCGGTGTCTGGATCCGGGCGGCCAGCACCGCGCGGGGTTCGTCCCGCATCAGCCTCAGCCGGCCTTCCCGCCCCGGCAACAGCAGTGGCGAGGGCATCGGCGACGCCGTCAGGCGACCGGTCCACCAGGCACGGACCGGCAGCCTGGACAGCAGCGCGATGCCGTACTGCGGTCCGGGCGGGCCCGCGTCACCGGCACCGTCCCGGCTGTCCCGGCTGGGCACCGCGGTCCAGCCGAACCCCGGTGTCCCGTACAGGGTCGGCACGAACCGGTGGCGCGCGCCCATCACGTCGGCGGCCCGGCCGGCCAGATCCTCCCGGTGTGAGCGGGGTTGGCCGCGGTCGACCTCTTGCAACGCCAACACATCGGCGTCCACGGCGGCGACCGCGTCGAGGAACCGACCGACCTCCACCCTGCCGTCTCGGGGGGACCGGCCGTGCATGAGGTTGAACGTGGCCAGCCGCACCAGGACACCATATGAGTTCCGGCCGTCGCCGGCGTGAAGTGGCCACCGTCGGGCTAGGATCTCGAACATGTGTTCGAATATCAGACCATGGCGACTCTGCCCCCGTTGCCAGGCACACGGTCCGGGGATCGCCGAACTCGGCTGGCTGCCGGTCGGCGCCAGCCACCCGGATCGTCCTGATCTGACCGGTCCCGGTCACGTCTACACCTGCCGGTACTGCGACCATGCCTGGATGGGCGCCGGCAGGGCCGGGGACCCCGGTCCGGTCCTCCCCCGGCGCGCCGTCGACGGCTGAGTGACCGTGACGACGGGTAGATCGGCACTCACCACCGTTATATTGGCGTTTCACGCCAATTAGCTTGGGTCGGCGGTGGCTCGTTCGACCGAAACCTCCGAGGGCGTTCACCTGGACGCCAACGCCAACTCCCAGCCGAGTTCCACGCCGGCGTCAGGGCGACGCTGCCGGGGCACCTGTCCTTTCGACGTTGTTGTGGGGTGTACATGACGGAACCAGATCCGTCGCGGTCGGAGTCGGCCGCCGTCGGCCAGATCCCCAGCACGGCGCGGGTGTACGACGCGCTGCTCGGCGGCTCGCACAACTTCGCCGTGGATCGGCAGATGGCCGAGGCGGTGCGTGCGGCGCTACCGGGTATCGAGGCGGCGGCCCGGGCGAACCGGGCGTTCCTCCGGCGGGCGGTCCGGCACCTGCTCGACCTGGGGGTGGAGCAGTACCTGGATCTGGGTTCGGGCCTGCCGACCGTGGGCAACGTGCACGAGATCGTGCACCGGCACGATCCGGATGGTCGGGTGGTCTACGTCGACATAGACCCGGTGGCGGTCGCGCACAGCCGGGCGATCCTGCGGGACCAGCCGTCGGTGACCGCGGTGCGGGCCGACCTGCGCGACCCACGGTCGATACTGGCTCATCCCGACGTCCGGAGGCTGCTGCACCCGGACCGTCCCACCGGGGTGCTGGCGGTCGCCTCGCTGCACTTCGTCCCGGACTCCGACGACCCCGCCGGCATCATCGCCGCCTACCGTGAGGCGCTGGCCGGGGGTGGCTACCTCGTCGTCTCGCACGCCAGCGACGACGGCCTGCCACCCGAGCAGGCCAGCCGTATCG
>DASULA010000123.1:0-12914 GCA_036278435.1 Mycobacteriales bacterium
GGCGCGGCCCGGGCGTTCATCTTCGACACCGGACTGGCTCCGGCCTGTGCCGGGGCGGCGCTGGCCGCGCTCGGCGTGCTGGAGTCCACCCCGGAACTACCCGATCGGGTCCGGCGTAACACCGCCGCGGTGGCCCGGGTGGCCGCCGAGGCCGGCCTGGCCGTCCCCGACCCGACCGCCGCCGTGCTGCCGGTGTTGCTCGGCGAGCCGGACCGGGCGGTGCGGGCCGCCGCCGTGTGCGCCGACCACGGCGTGCGGGTCGGCTGCTTCCGGCCGCCGTCCGTTCCGCCTGGACGGTCCTGCCTGCGGGTGACCGGCCGGGCCGACCTGACCCCCGGTGACCTGGACCGGGCCGCCGAGGCCCTGCGCGCGGTCGGCAAGGAGCTGTCCGGCTGACCGCGTCCGGGGTCCGGTGTGCCGGGTCCCGTCGGTGGCCCGGGTTAGCCTGGCGCCATGTCCGACGACCGAGGCGCCGGGTTCGCCGAGTCATGGCGGGACCTGCACCCGGCGTTCCGCCGCGGCCTGGAACTGGCCTACCAGACCCTGGCCGCCGGGGGGCTACCGGTCGGCGCGGTCCTCACCGACAACACCGGCCAGATCGTGGCCGAGGGCCGCAACCGTGCCTACGACCCGCCCGGCGGTCCGGACGTCCTGCAGGGCACCCCGCTGGCCCACGCCGAGCTGAACGTGCTCGCCGCGGTCCGCACCGACCGCGACCTGGCCGGGTGCACGTTGTGGAGCACCCATGAGCCGTGCTCCATGTGCACCGAGGCGGCGTCGTTCACCGAGGTCGGCGCGGTCCGCTACCTGGCGCCCGACCCGTGGGCCGTGGCCGATCAGCCGGCCCGCCACCCGGCGGACTGGTTCACCGGCCCGGGTGAGGACGTGTGGGTGGTCTGCGCGAACCTGCTCTTCCTGCACGCGATCGCCAGCCGGTACGGCGTGACGCACGGCACGGTGGTCGGCAACCTGGAACACGAACCGGAGACCGCGCGGCTGGTGGTGGACCTGGTGACCGAGGGCCGCACCGCACCGGTGCTGACCCGGGACCGGTCGCTCACCGACGTCCTGGCCGCCCGGTGGGACCGCATCGCCCCGGCCGCCGCCGCCCGCGCCCGCCGAACCGGCCGCCAGGGCGGTGGTCAGTCACGGTCAGGGACGCCGAGTTGAAGATCGCAAGAAAACAGGAAGATCCAGTTCGAGAACCCGCGGGCATCGTTGACGTCGCATCGGTGCTGTCCACCAGGGCGGCCTGGTAACACCGGTGGGCAGTACCTGGCCGGAGCGGGTGGACCAGGGGCATGCGGTAACCCGTTCCGGCCCGGGTCGCGGTCACCACTGCCGCGACCACAGCGCGGCCGGCAACCGACCCCGCCGGACCGTACCGTGGGGGCCCCGGGCTCACCCCCGGGGCCCCCACGAGCAATCGTGAGGACATGTGGATCGGATCAGCAGGATTGGCGCTGGGTCAGGCCGGTTCCCGGCCAGGTGAGGCAGTGCCAGGTGTGGCCGTCCCATTCGACGATGAAGGGTCGGGCGTGGGGCAGGGGTGTCCCCCAGACGGCGGCGCCGAGCGCACAGAGTCGGCCGAGTGCGACGGTGAGGCTGGCGACGTGGCCGACGACGGCGACGGTCTCACCCGGGTGCTGCTCGGCGATGTGGTGGAAGGCCGTGGACACCCGGGCGACGACCTCGTGCCCGGTCTCGCCGTCAGCGACCCGCTGCTCCAGGTCGCTGTCGACAACCCAGGCACCGAGCACGTCTGCCGTCCTTCGTCGGACCGCCGGATCGCTGCTTCCCTCATACCTGCCGATGCCGACCTCGACCAGTTCCGGGATGGCCCGGACCGGAATGCCGGCCGCGGTGGCCAGTGGCTGGGCGGTCTGTCGCGCGCGTAGAGCAGTGCTGGCAAAGACCGCACTGATCGGCTCGCCGGCCAGAAGCTGGGCGGCCAGGGCGGCCTGACGACGTCCGAGCCCGGTCAGCGGTGCACTCGGCACCGCCCCGGAAACCTCGGCGGTGACGTTCTCCGACTCCCCGTGCCGCAGGCACCACACCCGGACGAGGCCGCTCATGCCGCCAACCCCCTCGTTCGACCAGGACGTTCTCGAACCGGGCCCCGCCCAAACCCGGGGCACGAGGTGGGCGCTGGTAGTCGCGCGCCGGCGGGCCCGGACGGACATGGCATCTCAGTGCTCGGGCCGGCTGTCAACGGGTGGCGGCGGTGAGCAGGTGGGCGACCAGGGTGACGACCTCGGGGTCGGTGAACGCGTCGGTGGCCTCGCCGACCTGTACTTCGGCCATGGCCAGGCCCGGCACCGGGCAGGCCGTGAAGGAACTGAACAGCCACACCGACTCGGACTCGGCCAGCGCCAGGTTGGCCGCGGCCAGTCGGATCGGGTCGGCCGGCAGGTAGAGCTGGAACGCGTTGGTGTGCGGCGGGTCGGGCGCCACGGACGCGCCCGGTAACCCGGCCAACGCGCCGGCCAGCGACACCGCACGCCGGTGGTCTTTGGCCATCCGCGGCAGGTTGGCGGCCAACCCCCGCTCGGCGGCCAACACGTAGGGGAACGCGGTGTACACCGAGCCGCCCTGCCGGACGATCCACGGCCGGACCGCCGCGACGAAGTCCTCGGGCCCGGCCAGCACGCACCCGGCCAGCCCACCGAGTCCCTTGTAGAACGACACGTACACCGAGTCGGCCAGCGCGGCGATCTCGGCCAGCGGCCGGCCGTAGTAGGGCGCGGACTCCCACAGCCGGGCCCCGTCAAGATGGAACGGGACACTCCGGTCGCGACACCAGGTCGAGATCGCCACCAGGTCGTCCCAGCCGGTGAGCCGGAACCCGGCCCGGCGCAGCGGCAACTCGACGGTGACCGCGCCCAGCGACTCGGTCACCCCGTCCAGGTCGGTGGCGGTGAACGGGGCGACGTCGCCGAGCCGCACCGGGCGCAACCCGTGCAGCCGTTCGTACCCGCCGGCCTCGTCGTGGTCCAGGTGGCAGCGCGGGTGCAGCGCCACCGACGGCCGCCCGGCCCGCTCGGTCCACACCCGCAGCGCCGCCTGCTGGGCGATCACACCCTTGATCACGAACACCCCGGCCGGCTTGCCGAGCAGGCCGGCGACCCGCGCCTCCAAGACGCCGATGGCCTCACCCTGGCCGTACCGATCCGGGAAACCGGCGGCGACCGGGTCCGCGGCCAGGTCGGCCAGCCACTCCCGCATGGTGCGCCCCGGTGCCCCGGACAGCCAGCGCCGGCACCCCTGCCGCGCCCGGCTCTCCCGTTCCCGATCAACATCGGTCCCGTCCATACCCCCTGCCTACCAGACCGACCCGGCAGGTGGGTCCCAGTAGGGTTACCGGGTGAGTGTCCTCGTCGTCACCGGTACCGGAACCGGGGTGGGCAAGACCGTGGTCACCGCGGCGGTGGCGGCGCTGGCCCGGGAGCGGGGCTCGGCGGTGGCCGTGGTCAAGCCGGCGCAGACCGGGCTGGCTCCCGGTGAACCGGGTGACCTGGCCGAGGTGGGCCGGCTGTCCGGCGTCACCGACCTGCACGAATTCGCCCGCTACCCCGACCCGCTGTCCCCGGAGGCGGCGGCCCGCCGGTCCGGGGCGCAGCCGCTGGACCGCGACGCGGCGGCCCGCGCGGTGGCCGACCTGGCCGCCGACCGGGACCTGGTGCTGGTCGAGGGCGCCGGCGGGCTGCTGGTCAGGTTCGGCCCGGACGGGTGGACGTTGGCCGACCTGGCCCGCGCCCTGCGCGCGCCCGTGCTGGTGGTGGTCGCCGCCGGGCTGGGCACGCTGAACGCCACCGCACTGACCCTGGAGGTGATGGCCGGCCGCGGGCTGCGCCCGGCCGGGATCGTGGTCGGCTGCTGGCCGCCCCACCCGGACACCGCCGCCCGCGGCAACGTGGCCGACCTGGAGACGCTGGCCGGCGAACCGCTGGCCGGGGCGCTGCCCCAGGGCGCACCGGCGCACCCGGACTTCGGTGGCCTGGCCCGGTCCGGGCTGGCCCCCCGATACGGTGGGACATTCAGTGCGGCGGACTTCCGGAACGGGGTACAGAATTGACGTCCGACATCCTCGACACCGCGCGGGCCCAGGTGCTCGACCGGGGCGTCGGGCTGGCCGAGTCACAGGCAGCCGAGTGCCTGCGGCTGCCCGGCGAGCGGCTCGACGAGCTGCTGGCGCTCGCCCACGAGGTGCGGATGCGCTGGTGCGGGCCGGAGGTGGAGGTCGAAGGCATCGTCAGCCTGAAGACCGGCGGCTGCCCGGAGGACTGCCACTTCTGCTCCCAGTCGGGGCTGTTCGACTCGCCGGTGCGGGCGGCCTGGCTGGACATCCCGTCGCTGGTCGCCGCGGCCAGGGACACCGCCGCCACCGGCGCCAGCGAGTTCTGCATCGTCGCGGCGGTACGCGGGCCGGACGAGAAGCTGATGCGGCAGGTCCGCGACGGGGTGGCCGCGATCCGGGCCGAGGTCGACATCAACGTCGCCTGCTCGCTGGGCATGCTCACCGCCGAACAGGTGGCCGAACTCGCCGCGATCGGCGTGCACCGGTACAACCACAACCTGGAGACCGCCCGGTCCTACTTCCCGCGTGTGGTCACTACGCACACCTGGCAGGAACGGTGGCAGACCCTGACCATGGTGCGCGACGCCGGCATGGAGGTGTGCTGCGGCGGCATCGTGGGCATGGGTGAGACGCTCGACCAGCGGGCCGAGTTCGCCGCGCAGCTCGGCGGGCTGGCACCCGACGAGGTGCCGCTGAACTTCCTCAATCCCCGGCCGGGCACGCCGTTCGCCGACCGGCCGGTGATGCCGGCGGCCGACGCGCTACGGACGGTGGCCACGTTCCGGCTGGCGCTGCCCCGGACCGTGCTGCGTTTCGCCGGGGGTCGCGAGCTCACCCTGGGCGACCTGGCCGAACGCGGCGTGCTCGGCGGGGTGAACGCGGTCATCGTGGGCAACTACCTGACCACCCTGGGCCGGCCGGCCGATGCCGACCTGCGGATGCTGGCCGACCTGCGGATGCCGATCAAGGCACTGTCCCACACGATCTGAACCCCGGCGGCCCACCGGCCGCCACCCGTCCGCCGGACCGCCGACCGCCCTGGTGCCCACGATCCGCATCCGGCCGATCACGCTCCGTTGACGACAATGCTGCCGTTTGCCGCACCGCCCGTCGTGTCAAACGGCCCGCTCGGCGATCCTGGTGCCGGTAATGGTCAAGGCCGCATTGCGGGTGGACTGAATCGGCGGTACCCCACCCTCACCGGGTAGTAGCGTGCGGCCCGCGCGAAGGGCGCGCGGGGTTTTGTCCGTTCTGCCGCAACCATGACAAACCCGGTGGCGGGAACCGGCCGGAAGCCGGCGAGACCCGGGCGGCACCGCCCGATGGGGCTGTGCCGTGCGGTGCGCGAGGTCGGCACGGTGTCGGTCGCCCGCCGAAGTCACGGGGAGTCCGACCATCGCGGACTGGAGTTCCTGGTTCGGCACCGATCGCCCGATGAGGAGGGTTCCTCGTGAGGTCCCATCCCAGTCCCACTGGCCTCTTACCTCGTCGCCGGCCCGCCGGCGAGGCCCCTCCAGCCGGCCCGGAGCCGGCCGGGGCATCAGCTGCCCGTCCCCGCATCGCAGTCCCGAGCATCCATGCGAGGTTCCGTTGACCCAACAACCCGTACGTAAGCGGAGCGACCGCCCACGCCTGAGCCCAGGGGCGCTGGTCGTGGTCGTGGTGTGCATCGCGGCGCCGTTCGTCGCCCTGTGCTGGGTGGGGAGTTACGCCAAGGTCGATCCCCGGCTGTGGGGCTTCCCATTCTTCTTCTGGTACCAGCTTCTGTGGGTCTTCATCGCCGCCGTACTGACCTATGTGGCCTACCGCATCGTGGATGCCGGCCGCCGGTCCGGCCGGGGCGGTCCGGCCGCCGGCTCCGTTGATTCGGCCGACTCCGGTGAGGAGACTCCCCGATGAACACGACCGCCCTGACGATCGTCATCATCCTGTTCGTCGCCGTCACCGTGCTCGGGTTCGCCGCGGCCCGGTGGAAGCGGGGATCGAACCTGGCCAGCCTGGACGAGTGGGGCCTGGGCGGACGCGGCTTCGGCACGTTCGTCACCTGGTTCCTGCTCGGTGGTGACCTCTACACCGCCTACACGTTCGTGGCGGTGCCCGCCGCCATGTTCGCCGGCGGCTCGCTCGGCGGCTTCTTCGCGGTGCCGTACACGATCGTGGTGTATCCGCTGATCTTCATCTTCATGCCGCGGCTGTGGTCGGTGGCGCACCGGCACGGGTACGTCACCCCGGCCGACTTCGTCCGCGGCCGGTTCGACAGCCGGGGGCTGGCGCTGGCCGTGGCGGTCACCGGCATCCTGGCCACGATGCCCTACATCGCGCTGCAACTGGTCGGTATCCAGGCGGTGCTGGAGGTCATCGGGCTGGGCGGTTCGGGCAGCGCGGTCGGCCGTGACCTGCCGCTGCTGATCGCCTTCGCCGTGCTGGCCGCCTACACCTACTCCAGCGGGCTGCGCGCTCCGGCGCTGATCGCGTTCGTCAAGGACGCTTTGATCTACCTGGTGATCATCGTGGCCACGGTGTGGATGTTCTCCAAAGTCGGGTTCGGCCACATCTTCGGCGCGGCGCAGGACAAGTTCACCGCACTGAACCCGACCACCGGCAAGCCGGCCGGCATCTTCATCCCGTCCTCATCGACGTTCCTGGCCTACACCACGCTGGCCGTGGGATCGGCGATGGCGCTGTTCATGTACCCGCACTCGGTCACCGGCGTGCTGGCCGCACGCAGCCGCACGGTGATCCGACGCAACGCGGCCATCCTGCCGGCGTACTCGCTGATGCTGGGCCTGCTGGCGCTGCTCGGCTGGGCCGCCATCGCGGTGGGCACCAAGCCGATCGGCCTGGACGGCAAGCCCAACGCGCAGCTCGTCGTTCCGCAGCTCTTCGAGGACAACTTCGCGAGCTGGTTCGCCGGCATCGCGTTCGCCGCGATCGCGATTGGCGCCCTGGTGCCGGCCGCGATCATGTCCATCGCGGCGGCGAACCTGTTCACCCGCAACATCTGGCGGGAGTTCTTCGACCGATCGGCCAACCCGGCCAAGGAAGCCTCGGTGTCCAAGCTCGTGTCGCTGATCGTCAAGGCCGGCGCGCTGGCGTTCGTGTTGAGCCTGGACAAACAGAACGCGATCAACTTCCAGTTGCTCGGCGGGGTGTGGATCCTCCAGACCTTCCCCGCGGTCGTGTTCGGCCTGTACAGCAGGTGGTTCCACCGCTGGGCGCTGCTGCTCGGCTGGGCCGCCGGCATGGTCTATGGCACGGTCGAGGCGTACCGGACGTCCAGCGCGACCACGAACCACTTCGGCTCGTCGCTGTCGACCGTGCCGGGTCTGGGCGATCTCGGCTACATCGCGGCCACCGCGTTCGTGCTGAACGTGGTCGTGGTGATCGTGCTCACCGTGGTGTTGCGGGCGGTGCGGGCACCGGCCGGCGTCGACGAGACCCAGCCGGAGGACTACCACGCCGACGAGGGCGATCCGCGGGTGGAGCCCATCCCGGAGCTGACCAGCACCTGAGATCCCGCGCGGTTCGCGGCGGTACCCGGCTGGGTACCGCCGCGACGCGTACGGTATGAGTGGGCACATGGGTGAACCCGCGCAGATCCGGCTGGTGCGGCCGGAGGAGACCGGTGCCGTGGGCGAGTTGACCGCCCGGGTCTACGCGGGCGGCGGGTTGATCCCTTCGCACTCGCCGTACCTGGACGAACTCCGCGACGCCGAGCGGCGGGCCGAGCAGACCGATCTGGTGGTGGCCGCCGATCCGGTCACCGGCGCGGTGCTCGGCGCGGTCGCGTTCGTGCTGCCCGGCAGCACCTACGCCGAGCTGATCGGCGACCGGGAGGCGGAGTTCCGGATGCTCGTGGTCGACCCGGCCGCGCGCCGCCGCGGCGTGGGGGGCGCCCTGGTGACCGCCTGCATGGAGCGGGCCAAGGCGGTGGGGTGCACCACACTGCGGCTGTCCACCCAGACCAACATGACCGACGCGCACCGGCTCTACGAGCGGATGGGGTTCCGGCGCACGCCGGACCGGGACTGGACGCCGGTTCCGGGGGTCACCCTGCTGACCTACGCCCTGGACCTGGGACCGGTGTACTGCGACCGGTGCGGCGAACCGGCCGGCGGCGGGCACGAGCGGTGCGCCCGCACCGGCGACCTGGAACCACCCCGCTGGTGCCCCCGCTGTCGCCGCCGCATGGTTGTCCAGGTCCTACCCACCGGCTGGACCGCCCGCTGCTCCCAACACGGCGCCACCACCGGCTGACCGCCGGTTGCTCCGGGAGCATCTCGGCGAGCGCGGTACTCACGACAAATTCAGCAGGCAGTCCCAGTGAATCGGGCTGCCGGACGTGGGCAGATCGGCATGGTCGGCTAGGGCGAGGGCTACCCCGCTCGCGCCGGTGAGGAATCCTGGCTCGTTGTGAGTGTGAGCGCCGTCGTGGTGCTGGAAGCCGAAGTCAGCCGTGGGGTCGAAGGTGTTGGCGACTGCTGTGGCGGCGGCGTCGGCGATCGGTGGGGAGGTTCGGGCAGTGGCTTGCATGACTCCGGCATACCCGTGGCACAGTGTCGGTCCGTCGGTGTCCCATTCGTCTGGTGGCCGGTCGGCAACATGCTCAAGGGTCTTGTCGGCTTCGTTTGCCCATCCGGGCTTGTTGAGAGCCCGGCTCGCGATGTGGAGGGCTCTGGTGATTCCGGGAGTGCCGTAGCACCACGCGTCCCTGCGGCCTGCTTGCTGTGCGGGCGCGTGGTTGTCGAGTTCGGTGCCGGTGATGTGCGGAGGCCAGGTTCCGTCGGGGCTGCGCCAGGCAAGAAGCCAGGTCACCGCGTTTGCGATGGAATCGGCTTGGCTCGGCACGCCCCAGCCGGAGATGTGAGCGGTGGATAGAAGGGCAAGGGGGCCGGCGACGCCGTGGGCGAGGCCGGTGGTCGCCGCACCGGAGGCATCGACGCTGACACCCGGCGGGTGATACTCGGCAGAAAGCCACCAGCCCGGGCGTGCGATCTCCTGGGGACCAAGGAGGGTAGTGAGCGTTTCCATGGCGGCTTTCAAGCCATGTTCGACGCCTGTGTGTCCATCTTGGGAGGCTGCCAAGAGGACACGTCCGATCCCGGCCAGGCCGGTGATTGCGTCGTAAAGGTGCCACTGTGTCCCTATGGCGGTCGGACGTGTTCGGTACTGGTCGGCGAGATCGACAGCGCAGGCCGAAAGCCACTTGGCTGAACGGGCGGCGGTCGTGCGGATGTGTTCACGGGCAGGCAAGTAGGTGGACCCGATGATCAATGACGCGGCTAATCCGCCTTGACCACCTTGAATGCCGGTGAACCTGCTCGGGTGGCGACGAAGGTGAGCCGCCGCCTTGGTCCAATGGTGGATCGCTGCGGTGGCGAACTTCGGATCGACGGCGGACAACCGAGCGTGCAATAGCGCGGTGCCTGCCAAGCCACGACTCAACGAGGCAGCGTCTGCCTCGCCAACGGCGTCGATGGTGGTGGCCGGATCGAGAAGCCGCTCGCCGACGGTCAGGGCGGGAGAGACCGTCATGGTATCCTTCGGGCGATAAGGTCCGCAGCCAGAGCGCGGGCGATACGCTCCTGGTGGTTGTCTCCGAGCATCCGGTTGGCGTGCATATGGATCAGCGACGACGCGCAGTCGACCCGGCGTGGTAACGGTAGGAGACAGCGGTAGATCCTCAGCGCCGAAGCTCGAGCCTTCCACAGCTCATGGTGTGGCGGGGCGGCGTCGTCAAGGGCTCGGCAGTGCGGCCGGACTCGGGCCTGGATGCGACGATCGCCGCGCTCCAGGCGATACGGGGCAAGAGCACGGCGGTCGCTGTCGGCAACGATCCGAGCGATCTCGGCGGCCGACACCGCCGTCAGCGCGATGCGCTCCTCGGCGTCGGCAGTGGGCGCCAGGATGGCCGCGGCCAGTTCGGAATCGTGGTGGAAGATCATTTCGGCGGCCTCGATCGCTTCGTGTCCGCCGTAGCGTTCGATCTCCCGGTCGTACGGTTCGACGGCGAAGCCCCCGGACAAGCCCTCAGCCATCAAACGTGCGCACGCTTGACGCAGGACGGGAAGGAGCTGTCCCCCCAGCACTACCGGTTCCCCATGGAATCGAACTCTCAGGTGGGGGCCGTGTTCGACGGTCGTGTAACGCAGCCAGAACCATCGATCCCACAACCCGGCATCATCGCGGGCAGTCGCGACGATGCGTTCCAATACTGAGTGTTGTGTGGACACCGACGCATCGACGGCCAATGACAGCCACTGTCCACCGGGAAGGAACAGCCCTTCGCCCGTTCCGCGCACGTACATTGGCGATGACGGGGCGAGAACGTGCGCGGAATCCGAATCCGCGGCCAAGGGCACGACGATCTCCAGACCGTGATATCCGGATGGACCGGACACCACCGCCGGAACCGCGTCACAACCCCCGGGCGATTCCGTCACCGCAGCCACGCCGCGGGCGACGTAGCGGCGTAGTAGCTCGCAATCGTCGTTGCGATCGAGGTTCAGGGGGAGCTGCCGGTCGGTGTCGTCGACCACGATGGTCTTCGGCGGTACTGGGCGCGTGCTGGTGCGCCAATCGTGCAGTGCATTGGCCCACGTCGTTCGCTCGCCAGCGGCGCGGCGCAGAACTTCGGGGAGCCTCCAGCGCGCCGAGGCCAAAATTGTACCGTGGCACCGCACACGCGGTAGGAACGGGGCGCCGTCGAACGGTGCCCATGTCCAGAGGCTCATCGGGGCGGACCCGTGTTGACCGACAAGACACAAGAATCCGGCCAGCGGCGGCATGAGGTGGTGCCCGAGCCGGTTGCGGTGCACGGGCCGGACTGGTCGTTGGTGCCGCGTCGACCACAGGCACAGGCGATGCCCGTCGGAGATCACCGCGAGTTCTTGTACCAGCAGGTCGCCGGGGTGGGAGATCGTGCCGATCGGAATGCGCCACGACGCGCTATTGGCGCGGCCTGTCAGCGCGGCTGCGGCGTAGGAGAGAGGTTGAAATACCAGCTCAGCGGGCATCGTGCCGTGCCCAGCGTCAACGTCGACGTCGAGGGTGGGAAGGAGGCCGGTGAAGCGGGCGCGGGTGGACCCGGCCGGGGCTGCGGAGCCGGTAATGGCTAGGATGAAATTCCCCTCGTCGCGGTCGCGCGTCGAGGCGGCCACGACCCGCGCATACACTTCGATCGAAGGTTCTGGACGGTCGCCGGGCGCGCGCCGGTCAAGTGCCTCGATCGTGGCCGCGTCAAGGCGTACCTCCACCTCACCCGATGTCAGAGTGCCGATGAGCAAGCCGGCCAGTGCCCCTGTCGTCTCGGTCGGCAGCGGCCGGTCGGTGTCCTCGATGTCGCAGCCCAGTCCCGTCACTGGGTCGCACGCGTCCAGTAGCGGTACCAAGCGCTGTGCCCCGTAGCGGTGGAGGAAGCGTTGGTGCCAGTCGGCCAGCCGGTCGTGAGCCGGTGCCAAGCGCCACAAGACGCCGGCCGCCCGCGCTACTTGCTGGGTCAAGTTCTTCGAGATTCGGATGGGGGCATCGTGTGCGGTGTCCACACATACCGGCCGCCAGACCGAGGCCATGTCGTCGGTAAGCTTTCGGGCGTTCTCCAGTGCCGTCCTTCGGGCGGGGTGACCGGGCGGGTGAGCGTCCGCCTCGGCCAGCGTCGCCCGCAGTCGCGACAGTTCCCTGCGCAGTAGATTGGTTTGCGGGAGTCTCGCCAGGACATGACCGATCGGATCGTTGCAGGGGTCCTCGGGTGTCAGGTCGGTCAGCATGAACCCGTTTCGCGCCAAGGTCCGCAACACCGAGTCCACCGCTTCGTCCGGCACGTTCGGCCGCTTGCGGGCGAGTGCCGCCGCGCACTGATGCCAGGATGCCCCACTGCGACAGACGTCCATGACCATATCGACCGCTTCGGTGATTCGGACGCTCGCGCGCTGTGTCCCGGTGAGCGTGTTACCAGTCGGACGCTCGACCTCCAGGCGGTCGCCGCGTCGTACCGCAAGATTGTTGGCGGTGAACGTCAAGCCGCGCAACGCGCCCGGGCAGTCCAAGGCGCGATCGCACATCTCATGGAGCCAGACCGGACTGGGATATGAGCGGGCTTGAATGTCGCCCACGGTGAGGACGGTCCCGATGTCGGCGACTCTCAGTTCGGCGACAGCGGCGAACACCCCTTGCGGAGTAGTGCGACGTCGCGCCCGGATCTGGTAGGCCCGCGCGGTGACGCGTCGTCGCCCGGCGCGTTCAGGCGAGGAATCGGCGTTCACCTCGGATGAAATGAACATCCCTTCGGCGACCACAGGCTCCGGAGCCTCCGGTTCTGGATCTTCGTCAGGCAGCAGCGGTACCCGCGCCATTCCCTGTCGAGGGTCCCCAACGCGGAACGGCGTGCTGATCGCCATTCCGCGTCTTCCACTGTGGCCGGTCACCCACAATTTCTGCAGGTAGCCGAGCAGCCGACGCTGGGACATGAGTTGGAACAGCCGTCGTTGGTTGGGTTGTTGCACGCCCTCATCGGCTTACCAATGGCCTCCACGCGCACGTCTAGGTTGAACAGGTCCTCGAAGGTCTCGACTTCCAGGCCCGGACCATCGGTGCCGTCCATACCATCCTCTCATCTTGATCGTTCGGGTTCTGCGCAGGCTCCTACGTACCCTGCTCTTCTTCGAGCGTGACCACTACCCGAGAGAATCGCTTGTCCACAGTCAAGAGCGCGTTAGCGACGTCGCCCTGCCCGGCCGGGTGCACATCGACACGCACACCGATCACCGACTTTCGGACACGATCCCAGCGGCGTACTCGCTCGGTCAAGTCATCCACCGTCCTCGCCGCGGCCGGCCCG
>DASULA010000124.1:0-8439 GCA_036278435.1 Mycobacteriales bacterium
GTAGCCGACCGCCGCGATGTTGGCCTGGACGGAGTTCTCGGTCGCGTCGGACGGGAAGCCTGCCGTCATCACGCCTTCGAAGAACGAACCGGCCGAGCCTTTGCTGTTGTCACCGCCGATGCCCAGGATGATGCCGCCCTCCAGGTGCAGCGGCGTGTACCCGGTGGTGGTGGGCAACGCTCCACTGTAGTCGGTCTTGAGACCACCGGTGGTCGCGTTGGCGTCCTTGATCGCGTAGCTGGTCGAGTTCATCTTGACCATGCCGGTGACGAACGGGGTGTTGCGGCCGGTGTTGTTCGTGTTGGTGCCGTTGGCGCCGGCGAACAGGCCGTTCTCCAGGTCGGCCATCACCCACGGACCCGAACCCACACACTGGCCGGGCACGACGAACCCGAACCAGCACAGCGTGCCGAAGTACACCGCGCCCATGTGGCCGTTGCCGTTGTCCCGGGCGTTGGTCTCGGCGTTGCCGTAGTCGAAACAGCAGCCACTGTTGACGTGGTTGCCGGCGGCCACCATGTACTCGCCCTGCGCCTGGCTGCCGGTCGCGATACCGGAGGTGGCATCGTCGCGGTAGCCGGTGCCGGGTGCGACGAAGACCCCGTAGACCTTGTGGCCGCCCGCGGTGACCGGCAGCGCGGCGGCGTTGGCCAGGTTGTCCGGGCCACCGGCGGCGCCACCGGCCGGTGCCTGGGTGAGGTTGTTACCCCGGCCGGACTGGTCGTAGATGATCGTGATCGAGCAGGTGGTGCCGGCGCAGAACGAGTCCTGTGTGGCGGCGTTGGCGAAGCCGCCCGCGGTCAGGGTGCCGATATCGGTCACCGCGCCGTCCGAGGCGCGCCGGACCTGGTAGAGCCGCCCGCTGTAGGTGCCGAACAGGGCTCGTGTCGTGCTGTGTGCCGCCACACACGGGGTGCCGCCGGCCGCGTAGATGTCACAGGGCCCGGTGCCCGCGGCCGAGGCGCCTTGTTGGCCGAAACTGACCACCCCCAGCGCGAGTGTCACGAGCAGAGTGAGTAACAACGACCGGCGTCGGAAGAATGTCTTCGTCTTACCCATGCTGTTCACCTTCGTGTTGGGGAACCAGAGTGTTAGCGCTAACATTTGTGCCAAGCCGATAATCGATCTTCCTGGGATTGGATACGCGGAGTTGTGCGGGACTGACTATCGCGGTGGGTTGTTGTGGCGTCAAGTGTTCAAATGCACCCTGGTGTTGACGCGATGTTCATTTGTGGATGTAAGTTGACTCGGGCAAGCGTTAGCGGTAGCTTGCGTTAGTGGCAGCTAACGCATTAGCCTTGCTGGACGCCATCGCCGAGCCGACCCGGCGCTCCATCGTCGAGCGCCTGGCGGATGCTCCCGCCTCGGTCACCGACATCGCACGGGACATGCCGATCTCCCGATCGGCTGTCTCCCAGCACCTCCAAGTGCTCAAGGCGGCTGGGCTGGTCACCGACCACGCCGAGGGCACACGGCGGGTCTACCGGGTCGACCCGGATGCGCTGGCCGTCATCCGCGCCTACTTCGACGCGTTCTGGCAACGCTCACTCAAGTCCTTTCAGGACACTATCCGGCGCGACGAGAACACTGACACGAAACGAGAGACGACATGACGACCACCGACGCCACGTCGGTCAGCACCCAGATCGACGTTCCCGCCCCGATCGCCCGCGCATTCCACGTCTTCACCGCGGAGATCGGCACATGGTGGGACGACGACAAGCACATCATCGCCGCACCGCTGGCCGAGATGGTGTTCGAACCGTTCGTCGGCGGACACATCATCGACCGGGGCACCGACGGCAGCGAATGCCGATGGGCACGCGTGCTCGCCTACGAGTCCCCGAGTCGCGTGGTGTTCAGTTGGGACATCACCACGCAGTGGCGGATCGAAACCGATCCGGAGCGCACGAGCGAGGTCGAGATCACGTTCACCGAGCTGTCTCCGGAGAGTACGCGCGTGGTGCTCACCCATCGGCACCTGGACCGGCACGGCGATGGCTGGGAGGGCATGCGCGACGCGGTCGGCAGTGGGTGGCGGCTCACCCCGTTCGCCGAACGGATCGAGCGGGCCGGCCAGGTTCTCGGCCAGACCCTCCCGGTCGTCAGCGATGCCACGATGCGCGCTCGGCTGGCCACGGCGTCCCGGTACACGGCCATCGTGCTCACGACGACGGACAAGTTCGTCCGTCCCGCTGTCGACACGATCGTGTGGGAACACGGCAGGCGCAACATGGCGCTGGCCGATGCGGGCCTGCTCGCGGTGGTACTGCCGGTGACCGACGACAGCGACATCGCCGGCATCGGCGTCTTCACCACGTCGGACAGCGAGACGCGGGAGATCATGGCCGACGACCCCGGCGTACGGGCCGGCATCTTCCGCTACGACGCGCACCCGGTCCGGGGCTTCCCCGGCGCCACCCTCCCGTAGCCGCCACGAACAGTGCGTCCAGGGTGACACCGGCTTCCGGTGCGGTCATCATGAGCGGGTGGGTACGTCGTCGTTGCCGCTGGTCGGGTGCCGGATGACGGTGCCGGGGACCGGGGCGGCGGCGTGGCATGCGGCGCGGATGTTGCGGTGGCTGGGCGCGAGCGTCGACTGCCGGGCGGAGCACACCGGCTCGGCGGCGGACTGGGCGTTGTCGGGGGCGATGGCGTTGACCGGGCGGCGGACCGGGCCGCCGTTGCTGCCGCCGGGGCAGGCTGCCAGCGCGGTGCGCGGCGCGTTGCTGGCCACCGAACTCGTGGCGGATGCCGTGGGGCGCCTGCCCGGCGTCCAGGTGTTGGGCGAGCGGGCCGCGGCGGCGGGACTGCTCCGGGACGCGCCCCGGTCGGCGGCTGGGGCGTTCCAGTTGGCGCGGGCCGCTGACGGGTGGTTGGGGGTGAACCTGGCCCGGCCGTCCGATGTGGAGCTGATCCCGGCCTGGCTTGGTGGCGGCAACGGTGAACCGGACTCCGCATGGCAGGCGGTGGTCGCGCGGCGATCGGCTGGTGAGTTGGCGGCGCGGGCCAGGTTGCTCGGCCTGCCGGCGGCGGCGGTGCCCGACGGGCCGGACGAACAGCTGGTGGCCCGTGGCCAGGCCGGGCAGGTTCGACCGTTGGTGGTCAGCGGGCTGCCGCGACCGGGTGGCGGGCGGCCGGCCGGGGCGTTGGTCGTCGATCTGTCGTCGCTGTGGGCCGGGCCGTTGTGCGGCCATCTGCTGACCTTGTTGGGCGCGCGGGTGGTGAAGGTGGAGAGCACTCATCGGCCGGATGGCGGCCGCCTGGGTCCTCGCGCCTTCTACGACCTGCTGCACGCGGGCCAGGAATCGGTCACGGTGGACTTCACCACCCCGACAGGCCGCCGAGAGTTGGCGGGCTTGGTGGCCGCTGCGGACGTGGTGATCGAGGCGTCCCGGCCGAGGGCGCTGCGCCAGGTCGGGGTGGACGCCGACGAGGTGTTGGACCGGGCGGAGCACAAGGTGTGGGTGAGCATCACCGCGTACGGCCGGACCGGGCCGTGGTCGAACGCGGTCGGGTTCGGCGACGACGCCGCCGTCGCGGCCGGGCTGCTGGCCACGGATCCGGTGACCGGGACACCAGCACCGTGTGGTGACGCGATCGCCGACCCGGTGACCGGGGTCAACGCGGCACTCGCCGCGGTCGCGTGCCTGACGGCCGGTGGCACCTGGCTGGTGGACCTGGCGATGCGCGAGCAGGTCGCGGCCACGCTGGTCGACACGTCGGGACCGGCTGACGTGCCGGACGTGGCGGATCCGGTCATGCGGCGGCCTGCCGGTGTGGCACCGGCCTCGGGTGCCGACACCGCGCGAGTGCTCGCCGAGCTGGGACTGGCATGACCTTGATTCGCGGCGCCGAGGTCGACGGGCGGACCGTCGACGTGCGGATTCGGGGCGAGTGGGTGGCCGAGATCGGGGCGCTGCGGCCGGAGCGGGACGAACCGGTGCACGACGCGGCCGGCGGCGCGCTGCTGCCGGGACTGCACGATCACCACATCCACCTGCTGTCGCTGGCCGCCGCGGCGCGGTCGGTGTGGTGCGGCCCGCCTGACGTGCTGGACGAGGCGGGTTTGGTGCGTGTCCTGGCGGCCGCGCCGGGGTGGTGGGTGCGGGGCATCGGCTACCACGAGAGTGTCGCAGGCGTCCCCGATCGCACCGTGCTGGATCGGCTGGCGCCCGGTCGTCCGGTTCGGGTGCAGCATCGCGGTGGCGCACTGTGGGTGCTCAACACCCCGGCGCTGACCGAACTGGACCTGACCGGGGTGGCACCGGACGGCAGGCTGTGGCGCGCGGACGACCTGCTGCGCGACCGACTCGGGCCTGCTGATCCGCCGGATCTCGCCGCGGTGGGCAGGCAACTGGCGGCATGGGGTGTCACCGGGGTGACCGACGCGACGCCGGAGCTGCCGGCGGACACGGTGGACCTGTTGACCGGAGCCGGCCTGCCCCAACGGTTGCGGCTGCTCGGTGCCGCGGCTGCGACCGCGGTGGCCGACCTCGGTCCGATGAAGATCCTGCCCGCCGACCACGAGCCACCGGACTGGGCGGGGCTGCGCGAGCGGATCGGGCGGGCGCATGCGGCCGGTCGTCCGGTCGCCGTGCACGCGGTCACGCGGGAGTCGCTGGTCGTGACGCTCGCGGTGCTGGCCGACGTGGGGGTGCTGCCGGGGGATCGGATCGAGCACGCGGCGGTGATCGGTGCCGACGTGCTCCCGCTGCTGGCCGATCTCGGTGTCACGGTGGTCACGCAACCAGGTCTGGTGACCGAGCGGGCGGCCGAGTACCGGCAGGCGTTCCCGGTCGCACGGCACGGTGACCTGTACCGGTACGCCAGCCTGCTGCGGGCCGGGATTCCGGTGGCGCCCAGCAGTGACGCGCCGTTCGCCACCGCCGATCCCTGGCGGATCATGAGAGCGGCGGCGGAGCGGCTCCTGGCGCCTGCCGAACGCGTGTCGCCGCGCCAGGTGCTGGACGGGTTCCTGACGCCGTCGGACGATCCTGGTGGCGCGCCGAGGCAGGTGCGGCCCGGTGCTCCCGCCGACCTGTGCCTGTTGCGGGTACCGCTGGCCACGGCACTGTCCACTCCGGATGCCGGGCACGTCGCGGCCACGTTCTGCCGTGGTGGGACCGCCTATCCGTAGAGGGCGCCGCCGTCGGCCCGCAGCACGCTGCCCGTGACGAACGAACTGGCAGGCGATGCGAGGTACACGATGGAGTGGGCGATCTCCGAGACGTGCGCCGCCCGGTGCAGGGCACCGGCCTTGCCGTAGTTGGCTCCCTTGATGCGGTGCGCCTCCTGGGCGTTGACCGTCCCGTCGACCGTGCCCAGCGCGAGCACGTTCACCCGGACACCGAACTCGCCGACCTCGCGGGCCAACCCCTTGCAGAGGCCCTGGAGACCGGACTTGGCCACCCCGTACGGGACATGACCGAGCGAACCGCCGCGTTCGCCGGCGGTCGAGCCGATCGCGATGAGACTGCGGTCGCCGACGGCCGGATGGTCGAGCATGGCCCGGAACAGGTGGTAGACGCCGTTCAGGTTGACGGCCAGTTCGCCGAGCCACGTGTCGGTGTCCAGTTCGGTGAACCGTTTCGTGGTGTATCGCGCCGCGTTGGCGACCGCGATGTCCACGTGACCTTCCCTCGCGACCACCTCCGCGACGGCCTGCTTGATCTCGGCCTCGTCGCCGGCATCGGCGCGCAGCACGGTGACACCGTGGGCAGCCGCGTCCTCGGGGCCGGCGCCCCGGCTGAAGGCATAGACCTTCGCGCCCACCGCCGTCAGCGCACGGGCGGCTTCCGCGCCGACCCCGCTGGACGTACCGGTCACGACGGCGACCCGGCCGGCCAGGCAGGTCGGCGACCACACCTGTCCGTACGCCGCGATCATCTCAGGGGTAGCGGTCATGTCTCCTCCAATGGTCAGAACACGGCAATCGGGTTCACCAGGCATCCGGTGGCACCGACGATGTGCAAGGGGTTGACGGACAACAGGAACTCCCACCGGCCTGCTGCCGCGCAGGCCACGGCGAGTGGTTCCAGCAGCGCCGCGTCCACCAGCGGCACGCCGTAGGCGAAGAGTGCGGCGTGCACCGGGAACGGCAGGCCGAACTCGTTGGGGCGCACGTCGCCCATGTCCCACAGCACGATCGCGCAGTCGGTCTCCCTGATGTAGGTCAGGCAGCTGGACTCCAGGCCAGGGCGCGTCGCCGGATCGGCAGACCACGCGCCGACCTCGCGCTCGTACTCCTCGCGTCCACTGTGGATCAACAGCGCGTCGCCCGGTTCCACCCGGACGCCCTGCTCTCGTGCCGCGGCCGCCAGTTCGTCGCCGTGGACCGGGCCGTCCTGTCGCACATGGGGTTCACCGCGCAGCCTGGGAATGTCCAGCAGCACACCCCGGGTCAGGACACCGTCGCGGAAGTGTTCCAGGCCGCCCCACCGGACGCCGGTCGCGCCGATCTCCACGTCGGGTGCGTGACCCGACCACATGCCGTCGCCGTCCCAGGTGTGGCACAGCGCGTCCAGGTGGGTGGCGGCCGGGCCGTGGCAGCGCAGGGCCAACTCGTCGACGACACCGCCCGCCGCCGGGGCCCGCTCGAACCGCCGCACGGTGAGTTCCGCCGGCACGAACGGGCGGGCCAGCGACACGGCCGCACCGGTGCGGACCAGCGCCGCCGCTGCCCGGCGGCGGGCCGGCGTCACGAGGTTGAGCGCACCCCGTTGGTCGTCCGGGCCCCAGCGTCCCCAGTTGCGGGTCTCCCGGACGTACCGCTCGGCGTCGTCACGGTCCGTGAATCGGCGAGTCAACGTCGGTAGCCGAACTGCGCGAATGGGCGGGAGCGACGAACTTTTGGCAGCGTTGCGTGACATAGACCCTTGACCATATGAAGTGTATATATTATGAATACGTCCAACGGAAGGACAGCCGATGATCGAGTCGTCGAAGACGCCGGTTCTTGTCGGTGCCGGTTGGTCGCCGCAGAGCCGGGCCTCGGGCGTCAGCGCGCTCACCCTCGCGATGGACGCTTCGTACGCCGCGGTGCGCGACGCGGGCCTTGCCATGCACGACATCGACGCGGTCATCTGCTTCGGCCGCCGCGACGGGCCGGGCCCGTTGCTCATGGCCAGTGCCCTCGGCCTGCCGAACCTGCGGTACTTCCTGGAGTTCGACGGCGGCGGCTACGCGTCGAACACCGTCGTCATGGTTGCCGCACAGGCGATCGAAGCGGGCATGGCGCGCAATGTCCTGGTCTACCGGGCGATGAACGGCCGTACCGGGCCGCACCGGTTCGGCGGTGAGCAGGCCCAGCCCATCGACGTCGCCGGGGCGGGCGGGCAGTTCATCGACCCGGTCGGCGCCCGCGCACCCGTGCTCGGCTTTGCCCTCGCCGCCCAGGCGCACATGAACCAGTACGGCACCACGTCCGAACAACTCGGCGCGGTCGCGGTGACGATGCGCGAGCACGCCCTGCACAACGAGCGGGCCGTCATGCGCAAGCCGATCACCGTCACCGAGCACCAGGAGTCGCGGATGATCGCGTCCCCGTTCCACTTGCTGGACTGTGCGATCGAGACCGACGGCGCGTGTGCCGTCGTGCTGAGCACCACGGATGTCGCGACAGGACTGGGCAAACCGCTGGTCCGGATCCGGGCCGGCGCGGTCGGTGCCGGCTCGTTCCCGGTCGGCGGCAGCATGTGGGCGGACGAGTCCCGGCTCTACAGCTACTACCTGGCCGACGAGCTCTACGGGCGAGCCGGGGTGCGACCGGCCGACATCGACATCGCCGAGATCTACGACTGTTTCACCTTCTCGTTGCTGGCCCAGGTCGAGGACTACGGCTTCTGCGAGCGCGGCGAGGGCGGTCCCTTCGCCGAGTCCGGCGGCTTACGCGCCGATGGCGGCCGGATACCCACCAACACCCACGGCGGCCTGCTGTCCGAGGCGTACCTGCAAGGACTCGGCCATGTCTGCGAGGCGGTCAGCCAACTGCACGGCACCGCGGGCGACCGACAGGTGGACGGGGCGCAACTCGCCCTCGTCACCGGTCAGGGCGGCCACATGGGCGGCGCGCTGATCCTGGAGCGGCTGTCATGACCGCCGACGTGAGCACGCCCGACGTGCCGCGGCCGATGCGTCCGGTCGACGTGGACACCGCGGAGTTCTGGCGGCACATCGACAACGACGTGCTCGCCTTCCAGCGCTGTGCGGACTGTGGACGGCTGCGGTTCTATCCACAGGACCGCTGCCCGCACTGCGGTGGGCAGGACCACACGTGGGCGCCGACCTCCGGCCGGGCCACGGTCCGCACCTGGTCGGTGGTCCACAACGCGTCCAACGCCTGGTTCCGTGCCCGCCTGCCGTACGTGGTGGCCGTGGTCGAGATCGATGACGACCACCAGTTGCGGATGCTCGCGAACATCGTCAACTGCGAGCCGG
>DASULA010000125.1:0-17515 GCA_036278435.1 Mycobacteriales bacterium
GCGGGTGAACTCAGCCAACGCCGTCACCTGCGCGGCATGCGCGGCGGCCACCACCCGTTCCAACCCGGCCAACACCGTCAACAGCGAATCCGCGTCCAAACCCGACGGATCGAACCCAGAAACCAACCCGACCACAGCGACGGGATCGAATCCGGTGACCGGAACCCCGCCACCTGATTCCACACCAATACCGGTATCGGTGTGGGGAATCGAACAGGTCAGGGCATCCATGCCACCAATTCTACGTCGACACCACTACTGTTTGATCACCTGTACGAGTGAATCCGACGGTGAACCGGAATTCCGTGGCCCCACGGATCCAACCTTACTGTCGACCGGGGAAACCGTCGTCAATTACCCGATACAGCGTACCGCCCGCTCTCCCGACATTCGACCAGCGATCCACTCACCACCAACAATCAGGGCTTCGCATAATCCTCATAGGCGTCCCGTTGGTGTTCGCCGGGTTAGTTCATCCTGATCAGTCCCGGTACGACCACCACCACCGGCGGCTCCGGCTCAACGTCAACATTCCGCCGGACCAGCGATTGTCGGCGACTGGTCGGCCGCCGGAAAGGAACCACCCGGTGAAGTCGGACTATTCATCTACGACCACGGGTGCGGGACGAGCAGCGCGACCACGCCAGCGGTGGCGATGACCGCCGCGACGAACTGGGCCAGTCTCCACCGGACCGGCTGGCCCGGCCGGCCCAGGTAGACCGCTCGTAGCGCGTCCAGGCAGGCGACCGGCAGGCCCGGTGCCGCCACCGGGAGAGCCGGCCCAGGCTCGGCCGGGCGGGCCGCGGTGTGGTCGCCCCGCTCGGAGCGCAGCCGGGTCACCAGCGGCTCGACCTCGCCGGCGTGGTGCGCCACGGCCAGGGCGAGTACGAACCGGAGCCGGGGAGCCTGTGCCCGCGGGTAGGCGAGCCCGGACAGTTCGGCCCGGTCGTCTACCTGGACCAGGGTGGCCGGATCGGTCCGGCCGTGTTCCAGACCGACCAGGTGGTCCAGCGACCACTCCCAGTCGCGCAGCGCTCCGTGGAACACGATCCGTTGGTCGGTGACGGTCACCGAGCCGGGCTCCACCACCTCACGGGGCTCGTGTCGCCGCCGGAAGCGGCTGGATGCGGGCGTCGCGGCCAACCGGGAGGCGGCCAGGGCGGAGTACTGGCCGTACCCGGCGGCGGGGGTTCCCGGCGGTCGGGCCACCCGGATCAGCGAGGTCCGCGACACGTGACCGAACATGCGCTCGGCCGGCCGCAGAATCAGCCGCACCTGGCCGGGTTCCCGGCCGGCCGGGAACCCGGTGAACGTGCTGGCCTCCGACACCAGTCCGGCCAGCTCGCCGTCGGTCCGCCGCCACCGGGCCAGGTCGGCGGCGTAGCGGACCTGCCGGTGGGAGTTCTCCCGGGCAGCCCAACGGCGCCGCCGCCGGGACCACCCCGGGCTGCCGCTGACCTCCATGGCGCCCCCTTCATCCCGTCACGCCCTCCTGAACTCTAAAAGAGGGCCCGCACCCGGTGCGTCCGATCGCAGAGGCTGGCTCGGGCCGGAGTCTTTCGGTTCCGGGCCAACTACACGAATGCTCGAATGAAACGGCCGATCCGCCGGCTCGGCTCCGGCGAGGGCGCGGAGCACCGTTCATCTAAGGTCGGATCGTGGACGCCGACAGTCTGTTCGACTCCGCCGCCGACGACGCGGTGCGGGCCGGCGCCCCGCTGGCGGTGCGGATGCGGCCGGCCACCCTCGACGAGGTCGTGGGGCAGCGGCACCTGCTCGGCCCGGGTACCCCGCTGCGCCGCCTGGTGGAGGGCGACGAGCCGATGTCGCTGGTCCTGTGGGGGCCGCCGGGCACCGGCAAGACGACGATCGCGCACGTGGTGTCGCGGGCCACCCGCCGGCGGTTCGTGCGGCTGTCCGCGCTCAACGCCGGGGTGAAGGACGTGCGGGCCGTGATCGACGGGGCCCGGGCCGAACTCGGCTTCTCCGGCCGGCAGACCGTCCTGTTCATCGATGAGGTGCACCGGTTCTCCAGGACCCAGCAGGACTCACTGCTCGGCGCGGTCGAGGACCGCACGGTCACCCTGGTCGCGGCCACCACGGAGAACCCGTTCTTCTCGGTGGTGAGTCCGCTGCTGTCCCGGTCCCTGCTGGTCACCCTCGAACCGTTGACCGACACCGACATCGCCGACGTGCTGCGCCGGGCCCGCGACGACGAACGCGGCCTGGATGGTCGGCTCGCGATCGACGACGACGCGTTCGACCACCTGGTCCGGCTGGCCTCCGGTGACGCGCGGCGGGCGCTGACCGCGCTGGAGGCCGGCGCCGGCGCTGCTGCGGCGACCGGTCGGGACCGATTGGACCTGGCCACCCTGGAGGCCGCCGTGGACACCGCCGCGGTGCGCTACGACCGGGACGGCGATCAGCACTACGACGTGACCAGCGCGCTCATCAAGTCGATCCGGGGCAGTGATGTCGACGCGGCCCTGCACTACCTGGCCCGGATGGTCACCGCCGGTGAGGATCCCAGGTTCATCGCCCGCCGGTTGGTGATCCTGGCCAGCGAGGACGTCGGCATGGCCGACCCGACCGCGCTGCCGGTGGCCACCGCGGCCATGCAGGCGGTGGCCGGGATCGGCATGCCCGAGGGCCGCATCGTGCTGGCCCAGGCGGTGATCCACCTGGCCCTGGCGCCGAAGTCCAACGCGGTGGTCACCGCGGTGGACTCCGCGCTGGCCGACGTCCGGCGCGGCCTGGCCGGCCCGGTACCGGTCCACCTGCGCGACACCCACTCGCCCACCGCCGGGCAGGCCGGCCAGTCCGGGCGGGGGTACGTCTACTCCCACGACGTGCCCGGTGCGGTGGCCGCCCAGCAGTACCCGCCGGACGCGGTGGTCGGCCGGGACTACTACCTGCCCCGCGGCCACGGCGCCGAGCGCGGCCTGGCCGACCGGCTGGCCCGGCTCCGCGCGATCATCCGGGGTGGCCCGCCGGCTCCCTGACCGGGCACTGACCAGCCCCGGTTTGGTGTCCGCCGGAGCGTGGTCGGACGGCGGGCCGGCGAGACGGTAGGGTCGCGCACGATCGCGTTTCGCACCGTGCGAGGAGTGGGCGAGTTGTCCGTTGGAGAGATTGCCGGGCTTGTCGCGGCCGGCGCCTTCGTGATCCTGGTCGCCTTTCTCGCTGTACCGATCGTCAAGCTGGGGCGCACACTGGACGAGGCCACCCTGGCGATCCGCAAGGCACACGAGGGGGCGCAGCCGATCCTCACCAACGCGGTGACCACCGTGGACCACGTCAACTCGCAACTGGAGCGGGTGGAGGACATCACCCGCAACGCCCAGGCGGTGTCGAGCAACGTGGCCGGCCTGGTCTCGCTGTTCGCCGCCACCATGGGCGGACCGGTGGTGCGGGTGGCCGCGTTCTCCTACGGTGTCCGGCGGGCGTTCTCGGCCCGCCGCGAGGCGGAGCAGGAGAAGGCGGCCAAAGCCAACCGAAAGGCGGCGCGGCGCGCGTCACGTAAGTCGAGGAGGGATGGCCGGTGATCCGGCGAGTGTTCTGGGCGGCGCTGGGTGCCACCGTAGGGGTGCTCGTGGTCCGCAAGCTCACCCGGACCGCCCGAGCTTTCACGCCCGCGGGAGTCGGCTCGCAGGTCAGCGACACCGTGGGCACCCTCACCGAGGCCGTCCGCGACTTCGCCACCGACGTCAGGAACGCCATGGACTCCCGCGAGCGAGAGCTACGCGAGGCCATGGGCCTTGACGACAGCGTCTCGCCGAAGTAGGACTGGCTCCTCCCGTCGCCCCACACCGTTCCCCACGTCCGTGGGGGTGTTCCGCCAGAGGACTCTAGAGCCATGAGAACCGAAGACATTCGCCAGCGGTTCCTGCGTTACTTCCAATCCCGCGGGCACACCGTGGTGCCCAGCGCCAGCCTCATCCTGGACGACCCCACCCTGCTGTTCGTCAACGCTGGGATGGTGCCGTTCAAGCCGTACTTCCTCGGCCAGCAGGCCGCGCCGTGGCCGCGTGCCGTCAGCGTGCAGAAGGTGGTCCGCACGGTCGACATCGAGGAGGTCGGCCACACTGACCGGCATGTCTCCTTCTTCCAGATGTGCGGCAACTTCTCCTTCGGTGACTACTTCAAGGAGGGTGCCATACCGCTGGCCTGGGACCTGATCACCCGGTCCGAGGCCGACGGCGGATACGGCTTCGACGAGTCGAAGCTGTGGGTGACCGTCTACCAGGACGACGACGAGGCGGCCGGGATCTGGCAGCACACCGTGGGAGTCCGGCCGGAGCGGATCCAGCGGCTGGGCATGGGTCCCAACTTCTGGTCGATGGGCGTGCCCGGACCGTGCGGGCCGTGCTCGGAGATCTTCTACGACCGCGGCCCGGAGTACGGCCGGGACGGCGGTCCGGCGGTGGACGAGGACCGCTACCTGGAGGTCTGGAACCTCGTCTTCATGCAGCACGTGCGCGGCGAGGGCGTGGGCAAGACCGACTACCCCATCCTCGGTGACCTGCCGGCCAAGAACATCGACACTGGCCTTGGGCTGGAGCGGATGTCCACGGTGCTCCAGGGCGTGGACAACATCCACGAGATCGACATCTCGTTTCCGGTGCTGGAGCGGGCCGCCGAGCTGACCGGCAGCCGGTACGGGCGGGACGAACGGTCCGACGTGCTGCTGCGGATCGTCGCCGACCACCTCAAGACCGCCACGATGATCGTCTCCGACGGTGTCACCCCGGCGAACGAGGGCCGTGGCTACGTGCTGCGCCGGCTGCTCCGGCGGGCCATCCGCAGCGTCCGGCTGCTCGGTTGTGAGGACCCGGCGCTGCCGGTGCTGCTGCCGGTGGTGCGGGACGTGTTGAGTCCCAGCTATCCGGAACTGGGCACCGACTGGGACCGGATCTCCTCCTACGCCTACGCCGAGGAGGAGGCGTTCGGCCACACCCTGCGGCAGGGCACCGCGATCTTCGACAACGCGGTCTCCTCGGTCCGTGCCAGCGGTGCGAAGCGGCTGTCGGGCGCCCAGGCGTTCGCCCTGCACGACACCTACGGGTTCCCCATCGACCTGACCCTGGAGATGGCGGCCGAGCAGGGGCTGACCGTGGACGAGGACGGCTTCCGGGCGCTGATGACCGAGCAGCGGCAGCGGGCCAAGTCCGACGCGATGGCCCGCAAAACCGGCCACGCCGACCTGTCGGCCTACCGCGAGGTGGTCGACCGGGCCGGGCCCTCGGAGTTCACCGGATATCTCCAGACCGAACGCGAGGCCCGTGTGACCGGCCTGGTCGGCCCGTCCGGGACGGTGTCCGGCGCCGGATCGGGCGAGCAGGTCGAGGTGGTGCTGGACGCCACCCCGTTCTACGCCGAGGGCGGCGGCCAGCAGCCCGACCTGGGCCTGATCGGGCTGTCCGGCGGCGAGCTGGAGGTCTTGGACGTGCAGTCGCCGGTGCCCGGTGTGATCGTGCACCGGGTGCGGGTCATCGGTGGCGAGGTCAAGCTCGGCGACACCGTGCAGGCCAGGGTCGACGTGGAGCGGCGCCGGTCCATCTCCCGTTCGCACACCGCCACCCACCTGATCCACCGGGCCATGCGCGCGGCGCTGGGGGAGTCGGCCACCCAGGCCGGTTCGCTCAACGCGCCCGGCCGGCTGCGGTTCGACTTCAAGACCCCGGGGGCGGTGCCGGCGTCGGTGCTGTCCGACGTGGAGAACGAGGTCAACTCCGTGCTCGGCTACGACCTGCCGGTGCGCGCTTTCGTCACCTCCCAGGACGAGGCCCGGCGGATCGGCGCGATGGCGCTGTTCGGCGAGAAGTACGGCGATCGGGTCCGGGTGGTGGAGGTCGGCGAGTACGCCCGGGAACTGTGCGGCGGCACCCACGCCGCCCGGTCCGGACAGGTCGGCCTGGTCAAGCTGCTCGGCGAGGCGTCCATCGGCTCGGGGGTACGCCGGGTGGAGGCCCTGGTCGGTATGGACGCGTTCCGGTTCCTGGCCCGCGAGCACGTGCTGGCCGCGCAGTTGGCCGAGACGTTCAAGGCGCCGTTCGAGGAGGTGCCCGAGCGGGTGCACACCGTGCTGGAGCGGCTGCGCGCGGCCGAGCGGGAGTTGGAGAAGCTGCGCGCCGAGGCCGTGCTGGCCGGGGCCGGGGCGCTGGCCGGGGCGGCCCACGACGTGGCCGGGGTGGCGGTCGTCGCGGTCGAGGCGCCGGCCGGACTGAAGGGCGGCGACCTGCGCGGGCTGGCCACCGACGTGCGCGGCCGGCTGGACCCGTCCCGGCCGGGCGCGGTGGTGCTGCTGTCCCGGTCGGAGGGGTCGGTGGCCTTCGTGGCGGCGGTCAACGAGCGGGCCCGGCTGGCCGGGGTGGGCGCTGCTGGCCTGGTCGGGGCGTTCGCCCCGGCGGTGGGCGGTCGCGGCGGCGGCAAGGGCGACGTGGCCCAGGGCGGCGGGAACGAGCCGGGTGGCGTCGCCGAGGCGCTGCGGCTGGCCGAGACCTACATAGGCCGGCAGGCCGGCCAGCGCGCCGGCACCGCGTGACCGGACGCGTTCGGGGGGCACGGCTGGGCGTGGACGTCGGCGCGGTGCGCGTCGGAGTGGCCGCCAGTGACCCGGATGGCGTACTGGCCCATCCGGTGACTACGCTGCGACGTGATCCGGATGGCGGTCGCGACCTGGACGAACTGGCTGCCATCGTGCGCCAGAGGGAGGTCGTGCTCGTGGTCGTCGGTCTGCCGGTGTCGCTGTCCGGGCGGGTTGGCCGGGCAGCCCAGGACGCCACGGCGTACGCCGACGCGCTCGGTGAGCGGATCGCCCCGGTCCCGGTGCGCCTGGCCGACGAGCGCTTCACCACGGTCCTGGCGTCCAGGACACTGTCCCAGCGGGGAGTTCGGGGTCGGCGGCAACGCGGCGTCGTCGACCAGGCCGCCGCCGTCCTGATATTGCAGGGCTGGCTGGACTCGGAACGGATGACGTAGTGAGCGACCTGTGGATACTCGGTATAGGAGACGACGAGGAAGAGGCACCGCAGCCGGCCCGCCGGCACCGGCGGAAACAGCGTAGGAGGCGCGGCCCGCTGGGCGGGCTGCTGGCGATCGTGGTGATCCTCGGGCTGGTGGCCGGGATCTTCTACGGCGGCCGGGCCGTGCTGGACACGGTCGGAGCCACCCCCGACTACGCCGGCCAGGGGCAGGGTTCGGTCACCATCGAGGTCAAGGACGGCGACACCGCCAGGGACATCGCGGTCACCCTGGTCAAGTCCGGGGTGATCAAGAGCGAGAAGGCGTTCAACGACACGGCCCGCGACGACGTGCGGGCGCTGTCCATCCAGCCGGGGTTCTACACGCTGCGCCGGCACATGAGCGGCGCCAACGCGTTCGCCCTGATCCTGGACCCGGCCTCCCGGAGCGGTCGGGTGACCGTGCCCGAGGGTGAGACCGTGGCCGACACGTTGGCGCTGCTGGCGAAGAAGTCCGGCGTCTCACTCGCCGACCTGCAGGCCGCGGCCAAGGACGGCCCGGCGCTCGGCCTGCCCGGGTACGCCCGGGGGCACAGCGAGGGTTTCCTCTACCCCACCACCTACGACTTCCCCAAGGGTGGGAAGGCGCGGGACATGCTCAGGAAGATGGTTTCCGCGTTCGGCGAGAACGTGGACCAGGCCACTCTCACCCAGGGGGCCAGGGCGCTGCGGCGAACCCCCTACGACGTGCTGATCGTCGCCTCGCTGGTGGAGAAGGAGGGCATCACCGACGATTTCCCCAAGATCGCCCGGGTGCTCTACAACCGGCTCGACCAGGGCATGAACCTCCAGTTGGACTCGACCGTCAACTACGCGCTGCACCGCAACAACATCAAGGTGACCCAGGCTCAGATCGACGCCGCTGCCCACTCGCCCTACAACACCTACCAGCGGGCCGGACTGCCGCCCACCCCGATCTCCAACCCCGGGCTGGACGCGGTCAACGCGGCGCTGCATCCCGCGGCGGGCCAGTGGCTGTACTTCGTCAAGGCGTCCAAGGACGGTCACTCGGCGTTCGCGGTCACTCTGGCCGAGCACGACGCGAACGTGGCCAGGGCCAGGGCCGCGGGAGTGTTCTGAGCGTGGGTTCGCACCGATTGGCCGGCGGTCTGCCGGCCGCGCCGGCCGGCCGCGCCGCCGTACTGGGGCAGCCGGTCGCGCACTCGCTGTCGCCGGTGCTGCACCGCGCGGCGTACCGGGAACTGGGCCTGTCCGGGTGGCGCTACGACGCGGTCGAGTGCGGTGTGGACGACCTGCCCGGGTTCGTGGCCGGTCTCGGCCCGGAGTGGGCCGGCATGTCACTGACCATGCCGCTCAAGCGGGTGGCGTGCACGGTGGCCGACGAGGCGTCGCCGCTGGTGGCCGAGGTCGGCGCGGCGAACACGCTGGTCCGGTGCGGCGGCCGGTGGCGAGTGGAGAACACCGACGTCGGCGGCATCGTCGATGCCCTGCGCGAGGCCGGCGTGACTGGACCGTCCGGGTGGTCCGGCCCGACTGGTGCGGTACTGCTCGGTGCCGGCGGCACCGCGCAGGCGGCCCTGGCCGCGCTGCGGGAACTGGGCGAACGGCACCCGACGGTGCTGGTCCGCGACCCGTCCAGCACCGGTGAACTGCGGGCCGCCGCCGACCGGCTGGGGGTGGCCCCGGTAGTGGTCGCCGGACTGGCCGACCCGGTGGTGTACCGGGCGCCGCTGGTGATCTCCACGGTGCCCCGCGGTGCGGCCGACGTCATCGCCGACCGTGCCGCCGACCGGGTTGACAACCCAGCCGCGGACCGGGTCGCGGATCGGGCCGGGTGGGCCCGCCTGGACCGGCCTGGAGTGGTGTTCGACGTGGTGTACGACCCGTGGCCCACGCCGCTGGCGCGGTCGGCCGGGCGGGCCGGCCGACGGGTGGTCGGCGGGTTGGACCTGCTGCTGCACCAGGCCGTGCGCCAGGTGCGGCTGATGACCGGCCACACCGACGTTCCGGTCGCGGCCATGCGGGCCGCACTGGCCGGTGCCGCCCGAGCCTGACCGGTTCGGTGCGGCGTGGGTCCGGCGACCGTGGTGGGTACGGCGACACTCGGCGCGACCTGCGGACCGTGGTTGCGCGCGGTGATCCGGCGGTACGTGGCCGCCGCCGACGGCTCCGGCCGCCGGGGCCGGCTGGGGCCGTCGGCCGGCAGCGTGGAGGCGGGCACCGCCGCGGTGTTCGCGGCGCTGGCGATCCGGGTCGACTCCGCCCCGCTGCTGGCCGCGCTGTGCTGGTTCGCGCTGGCCGGGGTCGCGCTGGCCGCGGTGGACGTGGCCGAGGGCCGACTGCCCGACGCGCTGACCGGTACCGCCGGTGGTGGCCTGTTGGTCGGGCTGGTGGTCGTGGCGGTCGTCCGCGACCAGGAACACGCCCTGTATCGGGCACTGCTGGCCGCGTTGGGGCTGTTCGCCGGCTACCTGGCGCTGGCCCTGGTCAGCCCGGCCTCGCTCGGTTTCGGGGACTGCAAGCTGGCCGCCGGGCTCGGCGCCGCCCTGGGCTGGTTCTCCTGGCCGGTCGTGTTCGCCGGCACCCTGGTCGCGTTCGGGCTGGCGGGCGGGTTCGGGCTCTGCCTGGTTGCCCTGGGCCGGGTCGGCCGGCGGGATCCCATCCCGTTCGGGCCGTTCATGCTGCTCGGCGCCCTGGTCGCGGTGCTGGTCGGTTGACCCACGGCCGACCGCGCGGTCTGGTACAGCGCGCCGGCCGGACCGGATTCGGGCGGCCGGCCGGTTCCTGGAAGACTTGGCGCATGTTGCGCTGGATCACCGCGGGAGAGTCGCACGGTCGTGCGCTGGTGGCGGTCCTGGAGGGCCTACCCGCCGGGGTACACGTCACCACCGAGGAGGTGGCCACCGAACTGGCCCGGCGGCGCGCCGGGTACGGCCGGGGCGCCCGGATGACCTTCGAGCGCGACGAGGTGGAACTGACCGGCGGGGTGCGGCACGGGCTCACCCTCGGCGGCCCGGTCGCGATCCGGATCGGCAACACCGAGTGGCCGAAGTGGGAGACGGTCATGGCGTCCGATCCGGTTGATCAGGCTGAACTGGACGGACTGGCACGTAACGCGCCGCTGACCCGCCCGCGCCCCGGTCACGCCGACCTGGTCGGCATGCAGAAGTACGGCTTCTCCGATGCCCGGCCGGTGCTGGAACGGGCCAGCGCCCGGGAGACCGCGGCCCGGGTCGCGCTGGGTATGCTGGCGCGGGCGTTCCTGCGCCAGACGCTCGACGTGGAGGTACTCAGCCACGTGGTGGCCATCGGTGCGGCCAGTGCTCCGGAGGGGGTCGTTCCCGGGCCGGACCAGCGGGCCGCGGTGGACGCCTCGCCGGTGCGCTGCCTGGACCCGGTCGCCTCCGACGCGTTGGTCGCCGAGATCGACGCGGCACGCCGGGCCGGGGACACCCTGGGTGGCGTGGTGGAGGTGGTCGTGCACGGTCTGCCACCCGGCCTGGGCAGCCACGTGCACTGGGACCGTCGGTTGGACGCCCGACTGGCCGGCGCGCTGATGGGCGTGCAGGCGATCAAGGGGGTCGGGTTCGGCGATGGGTTCGACCTGGCCCGCCGCCGCGGTTCGCTGGCACACGACGAGATCGCGGCCGGCCCGGACGGAATCCGCCGGCTGACCGGGCGGGCCGGCGGGGTAGAGGGGGGTATGAGCACCGGCGAGGTGCTGCGGGTGCGCGCCGCCATGAAGCCGATCTCCACCGTACCCCGAGCATTGTCAACTGTGGACGTCGCTACCGGCGAGCCGGCGGTGGCGATCAACCAGCGCAGTGACGTCTGCGCGGTACCGGCGGCCGGGGTGGTGGCCGAGGCCGTGGTGGCCCTGGTGCTGGCCGACGCGGCGGTGGAGAAGTTCGGCGGCGACTCGGTGGCCGAGACCCGGCGCAACGCGTGCGCCTACCGCGACACCCTGACGGTCCGGTGACCGGCCCGGACCGCATCGGCCCGGCGGTGGTGTTCGTCGGACCGCCCGGGGCCGGCAAGACGACCGTCGGCCGGCTCGTCGCCGACCGGCTCGGAGTCGGGTTCCGGGACACCGACACCGACGTGGTGGCCCTGGCCGGCAAGCCGGTTCCCGACATCTTCCTCGACGACGGCGAGGCGCACTTCCGGGACCTGGAGGAGCGGGCCGTCCGGACCGCTCTGCGAGATCACCGCGGCGTGCTCGCGCTCGGCGGCGGCGCGGTGCTGTCCGAGCCGACTCGCCGCCGGCTGGCCGGACAGCACGTGGTGTTCCTGTCGGTCGGGGTGACCGACGCGGCCCGGCGGGTGGGGCTCAACCGGGACCGGCCGCTGCTGCTGGGCAACGTCCGGGCCCAGTTGCGGGCACTGCTCGACGCCCGGCTGCCGCTCTACCGCGAGGTGGCCGCGGTCACCGTGCGCACCGACGGACGAACCCCGGACGACCTGGCTGCCGAGGTGCTGGCCGGGCTGCCGGCCGGCTCCCGACCCGACCAGCGGGAGGCCCGATGAGGACGATCCAGGTGCTCAACGGGCCGAACCTGGGCCGGCTGGGCAGCCGTGAGGTCGGCGTGTACGGCACGGACAGCTACCCCGACCTGGTCGCCCTGTGCGAGCGTACCGGCGCCGAACTGGGGGTGAGCGTCCAGGTGCGCCAGACCGACCACGAAGGCGAGATGCTGGGCTGGCTGCACGACGCGGCCGATGCCGGCCATCCGGTGGTGCTCAACCCGGCCGCGTGGACGCACTACTCGATCGCGGTCCGGGACGCCTGCGCCATGCTCACCGCGCCGCTGGTCGAGGTGCACATCTCCAACGTGCACGCCCGCGAGGAGTTCCGCGGCCACTCGGTCATCTCCGCCGTGGCCACCGGCGTCATCTGCGGCCTGGGCCTGAACGGGTACGCCGCGGCCCTCCGCCACCTCGCGGCGTGCTGAGGTGGCGCCCCCGCCCCGAGGTTGGGAGCTGCCGTGTGCCGGGCGGCAGGCGCCCCTGAGGTTTTCGCGAGAAAACCTCACCTTCGGGCGCGGGGTGGTCCGATAACGTGGCCGGCATGGCCGAGACTGCCCAGCACACCGCCCCGAACACCGCGGGCCGCCGGGATCGGTTGCGTACCAGGGTCCGGGAGCAGGGCCTGGAGGCCGCGCTGGTCACCCGGCTGGTCAACGTCTGCTACCTGACCGGGTTCACCGGATCCAACGCCGCCCTGCTGGTGACCGTCCAGGGCCCCGACACGTTCTGTACCGACGGCCGGTACACCACCCAGTCGGCCAGCCAGGTGCCTGACCTGGACCGGGTGATGGGCCGCAACTGCCCCACCACGCTGGCCGCGCACGCGGCCGGGCGCGGCCTGCGCCGGATCGGCTATGAATCGCACGAGGTCAGCGTGGACGGTCACGCGGCGCTGCTGGAGGCGTCCGGCGGTGCCGACCTGGTCAGCCTTGGCCAGGCCGTGGAACGGCTGCGGGCGATCAAGGACGACGGTGAGATCGAGCTGATCCGCCGGGCCTGCGCGACAGCCGACCGGGCGCTGGCCGACCTGATCGCGGCCGGTGGCCTGCGGGTCGGGCGGTCCGAGCGCGACATCGGCCGGGACCTGGACAGCAGGATGCTCGAACTCGGCGCGGACGCCATCTCCTTCGAGACGATCGTGGCGTCCGGCCCGAACTCCGCCATCCCGCACCACCGCCCCACCGGCCGGGAACTTCACCGCGGGGACCTGCTCAAACTGGACTTCGGCGCGGAGTGTGGCGGCTACCACTCGGACATGACCCGCACCATGGTGCTCGGAGAGCCGGCCGGATGGCAGCGTGATCTGCACCAGCTCGTGGCCGAGGCCGCCCGGCTGGGCCGGCAGGCGCTCGCCCCGGGCGCCGAGGTGGTCGCCGTGGACCGGGCGTCCCGCGACCACATCGCCGCGGCCGGGTACGCCGAGGAGTTCGGCCACGGGCTGGGGCACGGGGTGGGGCTGGAGATCCACGAGGCGCCGACGCTCAGCCCGCTGGGCACCGGTACGCTCGCCGAGATGATGCCCGTCACCGTCGAACCCGGGGTGTACCTGGCGGGGCGGGGCGGCGTCCGCATCGAGGACACGCTGGTCGTGCGCGCCGACGGCCCGGAACCGCTGACCGCCACCACCAGGGACCTTGTCGTGCTCTGACAGACTGTGGGTAACCTCACCGGGGGTGACCGCCCTCAACCCAGCGCGAACGCGAGGGTGAGAGCAGACCCGTAGACCGCGAACCGAAAGACTTGAGAACACGTGGCGACGACCAACGACCTGAAGAACGGCATCGTGCTCAACCTCGACGGACAGCTCTGGCAGGTCGTCGAGTTCCAGCACGTCAAACCCGGCAAGGGTGGCGCCTTCGTCCGCACCACACTGAAGAATGTGCTGTCCGGCAAGGTGGTCGACCGGACGTTCAACGCGGGGACCAAGGTGGACACCGCCACCGTGGACAAGCGGGCGATGACCTACCTGTACCGGGAGGGCGGTGACTTCGTCTTCATGGACTCGCAGACCTACGAGCAGATCCCGGTGCCGGCCGAGACCGTGGGCGGCGCGGCCGACTACATGCTGGAGAACTCCGAGGTGGTGGTGGCCACCCACCAGGACGCGCCGCTCTATCTGGAACTGCCGACCAGCGTCGAACTGGTCATCTCCCAGACCGACCCCGGTCTCCAGGGCGACCGTTCCACCGGTGGAACGAAGCCGGCCACCCTGCAGACCGGCGCCACCATCCAGGTCCCGCTGTTCGTGAGCACCGGGGAGAAGGTCAAGGTCGACACCCGAGACGGGCGTTACCTGGGCCGCGTGTCCGGTTGAGTCCGCCGGGGACCTCCTGAGCCACCCGGACGGAATCTCTCCCGGTGTGACCGCCGCCTGGCCCGGACCCGGCCGGGCGGGGAACCCGGAGCGGACGGCCGGTGTGGACCGCCCGAAGACACCTCTCACCCGCGGACGGAGTGCGATCGGTGACGGCTCGCAGCAAGGCGCGCAAGCGGGCACTGGACCTGCTGTTCGAGGCCGACCAGCGGGGTACCGACCCGGTGTCCACTGTGGCAGAACGCCGGCCGGCCGACGATTACGCGGTCAGCCTGGTCGAGGGGGTCACCGGCAACCGGGAGCGGATCGATGAGATCCTGCGCAGCTACGCCGAGGGCTGGAGTCTGGAGCGGATGCCGGCGGTCGACCGAACCATCCTGCGGTTGGGTGTGTACGAGTTGCTGTGGTGCGACGACGTGCCGGACGCGGTGGCCATCAACGAGGCGGTGGAACTAGCCAAGTCGCTGTCCACCGACGAGTCGCCGCGGTTCGTCAACGGTGTGCTCGGCCGGATCCTGGTGGCCCGTCCGGTGGTACGCGGCTGACCACCGCGGCCGACCGCCCCGCCGGCACGAGCCGACGCCCGTCATCCGCGCGTCACCGGGTCGGCTCCGTGCCGACCGCGGCCCGCCGATGCCGTCCATCCTGAACGTCCGGGGCCGGTCCGGGGTCTGGTCATTGCGTCCATTCCGGACCGGCCCACGCCACGTCAGGGCCGACGAGAGCCATCGTCGTGCACCGCCCAGCCGGTCGGCTACCGGCTGCGCGCCTCGGTGTCCTCCATGCCGCCACGGGCTTCCGGGGACAGCACGCCCCATCCGATCAGCCGCTCGGTGAGTTCCCCCGGCGAGATGTCGTAGATGATCGCGAGCGAACGAAGGTCTTCCGCCCGGATCGACAGCACCTTGCCGTTGTAATCGCCTCGCTGGCTCTGGATCGCCGCCGCGTACCGGGCCAGTGGCCCGGCCGCGTCCGCGGGAAGCTGCCCGAGTCGTTCGAGGTTGAGGACGACGCGGGTGGCTGGTTCGCCACCGGCGCTCGGCCTGGCCTCTGGCAGCAGCTCCGCCACCGGAACCCCGTAGAAGTCCGCGAGTTCCGCGAGCTTCTGCACGGTGACGGCCCGGTCGCCGCGCTCGTATGAGCCGACGACGACCGCTTTCCAGCGGCCCTGCGACTTCTTTTCCACCCCGTGTAGCGATAGGCCCTGCTGCGTGCGGATCGCCCGCAGGCGAGCGCCGAGGGCCCTCGCGTAGTCGCTGGTCATCAACCTCGCTCCGTCCTTACCGCCGGTCGCTTCACCGGCCGGCTTCCTGTCATCGACAGTGTACCTCCGGATGACTACGGAGCGTGACGGTATGGGTGATCTCGTCACCGGTCAAGCCGAAGTCGCGACACGCCGGAAACTCATCGGTGACACGCCGTGGACTGACCACCGTCGTCAATGGTCACCGAGCGGCGCTGATACCGTGGCCGGGCATCCCCCCGACATCCTTTAACGACCCGTCCGGTGAGGCGGGGAAGGAGTCCCGTGTGTCCTCGATGACGCCTGCGTCCAACCAGGGGGAACGGCTGCTCCTCGACGGTGCTGATCTGTCCCGTGTGGTCGATCGGATCGCCCATCAACTACTTGAGAAGACCGGCGGCGCCCGGGACACGGTGATCCTGGGCATCCCCACCCGCGGATCCCATCTGGCCCACCGGCTGGCCGCCCGGATCCACGCCTTCGAGGGCGTCACGGTGCCGACCGGATCCCTGGACGTGACGCTCTACCGGGATGACCTGCGGCTGCGCGGCGTTCGGGCACTGGAGGACACCTCGGTGCCCGAGCCCGGCGTGCAGGGCAGGCTGGTGGTGCTGGTCGACGACGTGCTCTACTCCGGCCGCACGGTGCGTGCCGCACTGGACGCGCTGCGTGACCTCGGCCGCCCGCGTGCCGTCCAGCTCGCCGTCCTGGTGGACCGGGGCCACCGCGAGCTGCCCATCCGGGCCGACTACGTGGGCAAGAACCTGCCGACCTCCCGGGACGAGGCGGTGCACGTCCTCCTGTCCGAAGTGGATGGTCAGGACGCTGTGCTGCTCGGCCCGGCGGCGGCCGGCCGCGCCGTCGCCCGGCCGGAGGTGGCACGGTGAAACACCTGCTGTCGGCCGCCGACCTGGACCGCGACGCCGCGCTGCTGGTCCTCGACACCGCCGAGCAGATCGACCGGGCGCTGGCCGGCCGTGAGGTGAAGAAGCTGCCCACGCTGCGCGGACGGATCGTGGTGAACCTGTTCGTCGAGGACTCGACCCGCACCCGCACCTCGTTCGAGCTGGCCGCAAAGCGGCTGTCCGCCGACGTGATCAACTTCTCCGCGACGGGGTCCAGCCTGTCCAAGGGCGAGAGCCTGAAGGACACCGCGCTGACCCTGGAGGCGATGGGCGCCGACGCCGTGGTGATCCGGCATCCGATGTCCGGAGCGCCGCACCGGCTGGCCGGCTGGGTCCGCGGCAGCGTGCTGAACGCCGGGGACGGCACCCACGAACACCCCACCCAGGCGCTGCTGGACGCGTTCACCATGCGCCGCCGGCTGGGCCGGCTGGACGGCCTGCGGGTGAGCATCGTGGGTGACGTGCTGCACAGCGGGGTGGCCCGGTCCAACGTGCTGCTGCTGCACACGCTGGGCGCCGAGGTGACCGTGGTGGCCCCGCCCACCCTGCTGCCGGTCGGGATCTCGGCCTGGCCGGCCGAGGTGCGCTACGACCTGGACGCGGCACTGGCCAAGGCCGACGTGGTGATGATGCTGCGGGTGCAGCGGGAACGGATGGCCGCGTCGTACTTCCCCAGCGCCCGGGAGTACACCCGCCGCTACGGCATGGACTCCCGCCGGATGTCGCTGCTGCCCGAACACGCCGTGGTGATGCACCCCGGACCGATGAACCGCGGCATGGAGATCGCCGCGGAGGTTGCCGACCACCGGTCCCGATCCACCATCGTCGAACAGGTCAGTAACGGAGTGAGTGTGCGGATGGCCGTGCTGTACCTGCTGCTGGGTGGTTTCGACCCGCGCGGCCCGGTCGGCGACCCGGGTGACCCGCTCGATGGCCACGGTGGCTCCGGCGGGGCGCTGCCCTCCGGGCCGGTGGCCGGTGCGGCGGTCGACGGCACCGGCGAGCCCGGAGGGTCCCGGTGAGCCGCTGGCTGTGCCGGCGGGTACGGCCCTACGGTGGGGACCCGGTGGACCTGCTGGTGGCCGACGGCCGGGTGGTCGAGATCGGCCGGAAGCTGTCCGCACCGGGCGCGGCGGTGCTGGACGGCGGAGGCACCCTGGTCGCGCTGCCGGGCCTGGTGGACCTGCACACCCACCTGCGCGAACCGGGCCGGGAGGATGCCGAGACGGTGCTCACCGGCAGCCGGGCCGCGGCGCTCGGCGGGTACACCGCGGTGCACGCGATGGCCAACACCGATCCGGTCGCCGACACCGCCGGGGTGGTCGAGCAGGTGTGGCGGTTGGGCCGCGAGGCCGGCCTGGTCGACGTGCGCCCGGTCGGCGCGGTCACCGCCGGGCTGGCCGGGACCCGGCTGGCCGAACTCGGCGCGATGGCCGACTCGGCCGCACGGGTGCGGATGTTCTCCGACGACGGCAACTGCGTGTCCGACCCGGCCCTGATGCGCCGGGCCCTGGAGTACATCAAGGCGTTCGACGGGGTGGTG
>DASULA010000126.1:0-16317 GCA_036278435.1 Mycobacteriales bacterium
GGCGATCAGGAGTACTGGTAGGACGGTGAGGGTCACCAGTGCCATCTGCCAGTTCATGACCAGCAGGGCGACGAGGACCCCGGCGAAGGAGAGCAGGCTGACCACGGCGGTGGCCAGTCCGGTCTGGATGAATGTGGACAGCGCGTCGACGTCGGTGGTCATCCGGGTCATGATCCGGCCGGACAGTTCCCGCTCGTAGTAGTCCAGGCCGAGGCGTTGGAGCTGGGCGAAGGTCTTGACCCGCAGGGTGTAGAGCATGCGTTCGCCGGTGCGGCCGGTGGCCCGGGTCTGCGCCGAGCTGACCGCCCAGTCGGCCAGGGCGATGGCCAGGGCGATGGTTGCGGCCAGGGCCAGGGCGGCCGGGGCGTGCTTGATCACGCCGTCGTCCACGCCGCCGCGGATGAGGGCGGGCATGGCGAGTTGGGCGAGTGCGTCCAGGCCGACGAGCAGCAGGGCGAGCGCCAGTGCGGGCCGGAACGGTCGGGTCAGGCGACGCAGGGTGAAGTCCGGTTCGGCGCGCCGGGCGGTGTCGTGGTTGACGTGCGGCTGGTCGGTGACCGGGGGCAACGCTTCGACCATGGCCAGGAGTTCGGGGGTGGGTGGCAGGGACAGGAATCCCGAGCCCATCCCTCCCCCGCCCATGCCGCGGGCGCGCCCGGTTCCCGGTGGTGCCGGGGTGCGGTTGGGTGTGGGCCGGGTGGTGTGGGTGGGGTCGGCGCGCCAGTGGGCGGCGGTGGCGGCCGGGGCAGGGATGGGGGCGTCAGCGGGGCCGGTGTCTGGAGTATGTCCGTTGGTGGTGGCGTGTCCGTTGGGGTCGCTGCCTTCGGCGCTGTCGCCCGGTCCGGACAGCAGCAGGCGGTAGAGCCGGCATCGGGCGGTCAGTTCGGCGTGGGTGCCGATGTCCACGACGGTGCCGCGGTCCAGCACGGCGATGCGGTCGGCCAGGCCGAGGGTGGATCGCCGGTGGGCGATCAGCAGGGTGGTGCGTCCGGTCATGACCCTGCGCAGGGTTGCGTGGATCTCCGATTCGACCCGGGCGTCCACCGCGGAGGTCGCGTCGTCGAGCAGGAGTACCCGGGGGTCGGCCAGCAGGGCGCGGGCCAGTGCGATGCGTTGTCGCTGTCCACCGGACAGGGTGAGGCCCTGTTCGCCGACCACGGTGTGGTAGCCGTCGGGCAGGTCGCCGATGAACTCGTCGGCCTCGGCGGCGCGGGCCGCGGCCACGATGTCGTCGTGGGTGGCGTCGGGGTGCCCGTAGGCGATGTTGGCGCTGACGGTGTCGGAGAACAGGAAGCTGTCCTCGAAGACCACACCGATGGCGGCGCGCAGTGAGGGGCGGGTGAGGTCGCGAACGTCGTGGCCGCCCAGCCGTACCGCACCGTCTTGGACGTCGTAGAACCTGGGCAGGAGCAGCGACACGGTGGACTTGCCGGATCCGGCGGTGCCGACCAGGGCGAGGGTCTCGCCGGGTTCGACCCGCAGGGACACCTCGCGCAGGACGGGTCGGGTTCGGGTGTATCCGAAGGTGGCGTTGTCCAGTTCGATGGTGGCCGGTCCGGCGGGCAGTTCGATGGCGTCGGGTCTGTCGCTGATCAGGGGTTGTGAGTCGACGACCTCGAAGACGCGTTCCACGCTGGCCCGGGCCTGCTGGCCCAGGGTGAGCAGGTTGGTGAGCATCCGGACGGGTGCGACCATCTCGCCGAGGTAGGTGGAGAAGGCGAGGAATGTTCCGAGGGTGATGTGTCCGCGCAAGGCCAGCCATCCGCCCAGGGCCAGAACGCCGACCTGGCCGAGGGCGGGCACCGCGCGCAGTGCGGGTCCGTATCGGGCGGACAGCCGGACGCTGCGCATGCGGGAGGAGAACAGCGCCCGTGAGGCGTCCTCGCAGCGGCCGAGTTCGCTGTCCTCCTGCCCGAATCCCTTGACCACGCGGACGCCGGTGACGGCCGCCTCGACCACGCCGGCGACGTTGGCGGCCTGCTGCTGGGCTTCCCACGCGGCCGGGAACAGTCGGTTGCGGCTGCGCATGGCGACCCACCACAGCGCGGGTAGGACCGCCAGGGCGACCAGGGTGAGCAGCGGGGACAGCGTGGCCATGATCACCAGCGACAGGGTGAACAGCAGGGCGTTGCCGGTCACGATGGGCAGGAAGGACAGCAGTCCCTGGACCATGGTGATGTCGCTGATCGCCCGGCTGACTACCTGGCCGGTCTGTACCTGGTCCTGGCGGGCGCCGTCGAGGCGTTGCAGCGCTGTGAAGACCTCGGTGCGCAGGTCGTGCTGGACGTCCAGGCTCAGCCGGCCGGCGAAGTAGCGGCGGGCGAAGCCGGCGCCGAACCGGATCAGGCCGGCCAGGAGAAGGACGGCGATCCAGGGGGCCAGGGGTTGCCTGCGGGTGAGGATGACCTGGTCGATGACCAGCCGTTCCACCAGTGGGGTGGCCGCGGCCACCGCCGATCCGGTCAGGGCGGCGCCGAACGCGATCAGCAGGGTGCCGCGGTAGCGCAGGCAGTGGCCGGTCAGCCGGCGCAGCCAGCCGGGAGTGGGTTGGTGGGTGCGGGTCGGGTCGGTTTCGGTGCTGGCCGGCGGATCGGTCGGTGTGGTGCCGGTGCGGATCGGGGCGGGTTCTGGCCAGGTGGCGGTGTCGGCGCGGCCGGTCAACGCGGTCCGCCAGCACCGATCCGGCCGGCGGTGGCCGGGTCGAGTGCGGCCCCGGCCTGGCTGAGTAGGTCGGCCAGGGCGGCCGGGTCGGAGGTGGCCGAGAAAACCGGGGCGAACCGGTCGGCCAGTGCGGTATCAGCACGGTGCAGGGCGGTCCGGCCAGCGTCGGTCAGCCCGAGCCGGACCGCCCGGCCGTCCCCCGGTTCGCCGATCCGGGTGAGGTATCCGGCCTCGACCAGGCCGTCGGCGAGCGCGGTCACGGTCGGCTTGGTCACCACCAGTCGGGCGGCGAGCCGGCTGGATCGTTGGTCGCCGCGGTCGACCAGTGCGAGCAGCCGGTACTGCGGCAGGGTGAGCCCGGTGTCGGTGTGGTCAAGCAGTCGGGTCAGGCGGGCCAGCGCCCGGATGGCGGCGCGCAGGTCGGTGGGCTCCATAGTTAGAGCATCGAACTTTGGCCGCGGGCGCGCAACCCGGCCCGGCGCGGGCTGGGTCTGGGCCGGGGTGGCACCGCGGGTCACGCGTCGGGGGGTTTGTGACCCGCGGTGCCGATCTGGGGGGCGGGTCTCAGCCCTGGGCGGGGCTCGCCGACGGACTCGCCGTGGGAGTGGGGCTGGCCTTCGTGGGGCTGGCTGTGGGGCTGGCCGTGGGACTGGGCCTGGTGGGGCTGGCCGACGGTGCGGTCGGGCTGGCCGAGGGCGTGGTGGCGGTCGGGCTGGCTGACGGGGACCCGCCCTGGGCGGACGTCGGTGTGGACGTCGGCGTCGGTGTGGCGTCGTCGCCGAAGTGGGCGTCCACCACGACGCCGTCGGCGTCGGTGACCAGTGCCACGATGCTGTCGGTGTGCATCCACCGGGTGCAGTTGAGGTTGTCGTAGGACCCCTGTAGGCGGGCGGCCAGGAACGTGTACAGGCTGTCGGCGGTACCCGGGTCCGGGGACGGCGCGCTGTCGGTGAGGTCGCGGTCCAGCGGGATCCGCTGGCTGCCCACGGTGACCATGTTCTGGCAGTAGTCGGCTGACTTCTCCCGCCGCGGGTCGAGGCGCCCCTGGTCCACTCCGGCCCGGTAGAGGTTGGTCTTGGCCAGGCTGGGACGACCGCGGTCGAGCGTCATCGGGTCGATGAGTGGGGTCAGGGCGATCGGGGCTGCCTGCTTGGCGGCGGCCTGGAGTTCGTTCAGAGCCAGCGAGGTGGCCGGTGTGTTGTGGTCGGCCAGGTTCGGGGCGGTGAACGGGGTGCATCCCAGCGCGGGGTCCACGGCGCCGTCGAGGAGCTGGTTGTCGCTGCCGTTGACCGCCACCCGGGCGTCCTGGTCGGTCAGCCTGGCGGTGTTGTCCGCGGTGTTCTGCGCGGTGGATCCGTCCGGAGTGACCAGGTAGGTGGTGGTGACGTTGTCGCTCTGGTCCTGGTCGATCAGGCTGAAGTCCCGGGTGGTGGGGCAGGGTTGCCCGTCGGTGGCGGTGCCCAGCGGCGGGATTGTGAGCCGGTGCGCGTGGATGGCCCGGTTGGCCGCGGTGAAGAACGCCGGTGCGTTGCAGAAGGCGAACTGGCCGAAGATGGAGTGCCGCAGGCCGTTGACGCAGTGGCCGTCGCGCTGGCCACGGCCGGCCAGGTTGAGGTCGGTCCCGTTGAATCCGAACCAGATGCCCACGACCGCGCCGCGCGGGAGGGGCGGTGGGGTGGGCCGGACGGCCGGGCGGGTCCCCCGGTCGGTGACCAGCGGGTCGTACACCCACACTCGGCCGGTCGCCGGGTCGAGGATGGTGGCCTGCACGAAGGCCGACTGGGCGTCGGTGGCCTCGTGACAGGCGCCGGCCCGCCGGTGGGTGGCTTCCAGTTGGTAGGGCGTGGCAAGGCCGCGGGCGCTGAGCGGGTGTGCCGGCACGATGAGGGTGCAGTTGGCGTTGGGTTCGCCGTCGTTTCCCGAGTGCCCGCGATTGCCGATGCCGGGGAACGCGCCGGAGACCGCCCCGGTGACCGCCAACACCACGACGCAGGTGGCCGTGGTGACCAGCGCGATGACGCGGCCCCTCCGGCGGCCTCGCCCTCGCCGAGTTAATTTGGTGTGGCCTGATGGCTCGCGCCGGCTATTCGACAATGTCATCCTCCTGATGTGGATTGTCCGGATGAGTTGCTGAATCGTAATGGACTTTTTCGTTACGTTCCAGCCATCTGAGCGTTCTCATTCCGCGATTTATGTGTGTTATGTGATTGCATGATCACGTTCGGTGATTTGTGATTGGCATTTGATGCGCTCCGTAGTTCGGCAATTACTTTGCGCGTTTAGTCGCGAGGGCGTCAGGCGTGGTGTGCCACTAGATCGCCGCGCTGGTCGCGGGTGGTGGGGGTGCGACCACCGGCCGCCGGGCCCGCACCCATCCGGGGCGGTACGCGGGGACGGCCGGCACCGCACATGGTGTCGGCGACGGACAGGGTCCCGGGGGCGTGCGAGGCTGGACGGGTGAGGCAACCGGGCACCCGTAGGCAACCGAACGACTACCGACAGTACGACGACCTGGCCTGGTCCTGGTGGGAACCGCGTGGCCCGATGGCCATGTTGGGCTGGATCGCCGAGGCGCGGGCCCGGTTGTTCCCGCCGGCGCCCAGGCCGGGCGCGCTGCTGGTGGACCTGGGGTGCGGTGGCGGGCTGCTGGCCCCGCACGTCCGAGCCCTGGGTTACCGGCACGTGGGGGTGGACCTGTCGTCCACCGCGGTGCGGGTGGCCAGGGAACACGGGGTGGCCACGCTGCGCGGGGACGTGACCAGGCTGCCGGTGGCCGACGCGGTGGCCGACGCGGTCTCGGCTGGGGAGATCCTCGAACACGTCCGGGACGTCCCCGCGGCGGTGCGCGAGGCCTGCCGGATCCTGCGGCCGGGCGGCACCCTCGTGCTGGACACCATCGCGGCCACCGGCCTGGCCCGGCTGCTCGTGGTCACCGTGGCCGAGCACATCCCCGGAGGGGCGCCGCCGGGCATCCACGATCCCGCGCTGTTCGTGGACCGCCAGATGCTTCGCCGGGAATGCGCCCGCTGGGGCGTCACGCTGCGGCTGCGGGGTTTGCGCCCGTCCCTACCGGGGATGTTGCGATGGCTTGTCCGGCGTGCGCCCGCGGTCCGGATGATCCCGACCAGGCCCACGTCCGTGTTGTTCCAGGGGTACGGCGTGAAGGAGGCTCGTTGACGACCGCACGCCTGACCGGGATGGGCCACGCGTTTCCGGCGACGATGTACCAGGACGAACTGTGGGAGCGGTTCTTCTCCCGGCACTACGCGGAGCTTCCCGCCGCCGGTCGGCTGTTCGGGTCGGTTGGGGTGCGGACCCGTCACGGCGTGGTGAACCCGTGCCACGAGGACGTCTCCGGATGGGGCACCGGCGCCCGGATGGATCGGTTCCTGGCCGAGGCGATGCCACTGGGCAAGGACGCGGTGGCCGCGGCCCTGGACGACGCCGGCATCGCTCCGGACCAGATCGGGCTGTTCGCGGTCGCCTCGTGTACCGGGTACGTGTCACCGGGCCTGGACATCCGGCTGGCCGCGGACCTGGGCATGGGGACCGACGTGCAACGGCTGTCGGTGGGGCACATGGGCTGCTACGCGGCGGTTCCCGGGCTTGGGGCGGTGGCCGACTACGCGGTGGCCCGGAACCGGCCCGCGGTGCTGCTGTGCCTGGAACTGCCCAGCCTGCACGTGCAGCCGGCCACGTCCAAGCTGGACCAGATCGTGGCACACGCGATCTTCGGTGACGCCGCGGCGGCGGTGGTGGTCGAACCCGGAGTCGGCCCGGGGTACGCGGTGGTCGACGTGCTCGCGCGCACCGACACGGCCACCGCGGACCACATGACCTGGGACATCACCGATCTGGGCTTCCGGATGGGCCTTTCCCCACGGGTTCCCGCGGTGCTGGCCCGACACGTGCTCGACGTGGTCACCGAGTTGGTCACCCGCAACGGCCTCGCCTTGTCCGATGTAGACGGTTGGGCGGTGCACCCTGGTGGGCCGCGGATCCTCGACGTGGTGACCCGCGAACTCGGCCTGGGTGGGGAGGACTTGGCCGTGTCACGCGATGTGCTGCGTGACCACGGTAACTGTTCGTCCGGAACCGCGCTGATCGTCCTGGATCAGTTGGCGCGCCGACACCGGCCGGGCACCGTGGTGATGCTGGCCTTCGGCCCGGGATTGACCCTCTACACCGGACTGTTGGTAGCGTCATGAGGCATGCCGTCAGTTGAGCGGGGCCTACGCCACGCGATGGTCGACCGCCTGATCACCGTCGGGTGCGTTCGAGGGGCCGCGGTCGAGCACGCGTTCCGGTCAGTACCCCGCCATATGTTCGTTCCCGGCGTAATACCCACAAAAGCATATACGAACGATCCAATCGTGACCCAGCACGACGCGGAGGGGGCACCGCTGAACTCCTCCAGCCAGCCTTCGACCACCGCGGCGATCCTTGAGCAGCTCAGCGTGGCGCCGGGCGACCGGGTGCTGGAGATCGGCACCGGCACTGGCTACGACGCCGCCCTGCTCGCCGAGCTGGCCGGGCCGGACGGGCAGGTCGTCACCGTCGACATCGACCCGGTGATGGCCTGCGAGGCGCGCGAACACCTCGTCTCGGCCGGCTACGAGCGGGTCGAGGTACTCAGCGGTGACGGTTGGGCCGGCTCACCGGGCAGGGCGCCGTTCGGCCGGGTGATCTCCACGGTGGGCGTCTGGGATGTCTCGCCGGCGTGGCCGGCCCAGCTCGACCCGTTCGGAATGATGGTGTTGCCGCTGTGGCTGCGGGCCGGGTTGCAGGTCAGCGTGGCGCTGCGCCGGGATCTGGACCGGCTCACCTCGACCGCTGTGCTGCCCTGTGGGTTGATGCGGCTGCGCGGCCGAGGCGCCGGTCCGGAGGCCTACGTCGCGGTTGACGGCCGCTCGGCCTGCCTGGATCACACCGGTGCCGAGGCCGTGCGCACCCTGGCCACGACGCTGACCGGGCGCGCCTCGGTGGTGCCGCTGGGCCGGCCACTGCCGGCGGGGTGGTTCACCAGCCTGGCGCTGGCCGCCCCGGATTCGATTCAGATGGCCTGGTTCGATCCCGTCCGCGGGTACGTCACCGCCTCGGGCGTGTTCGATGCGCAGCGGGGCGGGCTGGCCCTTATCGTGCCGGGACGCGGTGGGGCGGAGATGCACGCGCACGGGGATCCCGGTGCGGCCGAGAGGCTGCGCGGTCTGCTCGGGGGCCTCACCCCGGTCCGGGTCGGCGAGCTGCGGATCGACCTGTTGCCCGCCCACCGGCCCGTACCGGCTACCGGTGACGTGCTCGCGGTGCTGCGCCGGCCCAACACCACGGTGGTGGTCCGACACCGGTAGCCAGCCGGCTACGGTCACCCCCTGTTACAGCGCGGTCCGTCACCGGACGGCCACTCACCGCACAAGTTTTCACATTGAGGATGAAAATTCATCGCACTGAAACCGGAAAACCAGTCAATCGGGCGGACTTCGGTCGGCTGGTCATGGACACTGTGATGAAGAGCACCGGTGTCGTGTCTCGTGGGTCCTACCGTCTGGTGACGGGAGAACCACACAGCGCGATGTCGGTACGTCCCTACCCACAGTCAACAAACGGGAACCCACGATGTGCCCGCACCAGCCCGAGTGTCCCTCCGCAGACGCCGCCGACCACGACGCGGCCCTGGTCATCGCCAGCCATCCAGAGCAGGGCTGGAGCCTGCTCTGCAACGGGGTGGTGTTCTTCGAGGATACCGGGGAGATCCTTCCCGACGGGCGCGTGGTGGCACCGCGCCGGGCCCGGATCGAGGCGCTGACAGCTCCGCCGCTGCCCCGCCACCACGCGGCCTGATCCGCTCGCCTCCGGCGGCCCCAACCCGCTCGGCCGGCTACTGGTAGTCGGTCACCGGCGGGCAACTGCACACCAGGTTGCGGTCACCGTAGGCGTTGTCGATCCGACGGACCGGCGGCCAGTACTTGTCCTGACGCAGTTCGGGCAGCGGGAACACCGCCTCGGCAGCCGGGTACGGATGCTTCCACACCCCGGCGAGCATCGCCGCGGTGTGCGGCGCGTTGCGCAGCGGGTTGTCGGAGCGGTCGTAGGTCCTGGCCTCCACCCGGTCGATCTCGCCACGGATCCCGATCATCGCATCGCAGAACCGGTCCAGTTCGGCCATGTCCTCAGACTCGGTCGGTTCGACCATGAGGGTGCCGGCCACCGGGAAGGACATGGTCGGGGCGTGGAAGCCGTAGTCGATCAGGCGCTTGGCCACATCGTCCACGGTGACCCCGCTGCGGCGGGTGATCGGGCGCAGGTCGATGATGCACTCGTGCGCGACCAGGCCGTCGCGCCCGGTGTAGAGCACCGGGTAGTACGGCGCCAGCCGGCGGGCCACATAGTTCGCGGCCAGGATCGCGACGCCGGTGGCCCGGCGCAGCCCTTCGGCGCCCATCATCCGGATGTAGGCCCACGAGATCGGCAGGATGGACGCCGAGCCCCACGGCGCGGCGGCAACCGGTCCCACCCCGGTCGGTGGACCGGCCGCCGGTACCAGCGGATGGTTCGGCAGGTGGGGGGCCAGGTGCGCCCGTACCCCGACCGGGCCGACACCGGGTCCGCCGCCGCCGTGCGGGATGCAGAATGTCTTGTGCAGGTTCAGGTGGGACACGTCCGCGCCGAACCGGCCCGGCCGGGCCAGGCCGACCAGCGCGTTGAGGTTGGCGCCGTCGACGTAGACCTGCCCGCCGGCGTCGTGCACCGCCGCGCAGATCTCGGCGATCCCGGTCTCGAACACGCCGTGGGTGGACGGATAGGTCACCATCAGGGCGGCCAGGTTCGGCGCGTGCGTGTCGATCTTGGCCCGCAGGTCGTCGGTGTCGATGTCGCCGGCGTGCTCGCCTGAGTCCCGGCAGGCGACCACGACCACCCGCATCCCGGCCATCACGGCGCTGGCCGCGTTGGTGCCGTGCGCCGAGGAGGGAATCAGGCAGACGTCCCGGTGTCCCTGGCCGTTGGCCCGGTGGTAGGCGCGGATCGCCAGCAGCCCGGTCAGCTCGCCCTGCGATCCGGCGTTGGGTTGGACCGACACCGCGTCGTACCCGGTGATCTCGACCAGCCAGCGTTGCAAATCGGCGATCAGGCGCAGGTATCCGCCGGTCTGCTCGGCCGGGGCGAACGGGTGGATCCGGCTGAACTCCGGCCAGGTGATCGGTTCCATCTCCGCGGCGGCGTTCAGTTTCATCGTGCACGAGCCGAGCGGGATCATCGACCGGTCCAGTGCCAGGTCCCGGTCGGCCAGTCGCCGCAGGTAGCGCATCATGGCCGTCTCGGAGTGGTGCCGGGTGAAGACCGGATGGGTCAGGTAGTCCGACCGGCGCACCAGGATGTCGGGCAGCGCGTCGGGCACCGCGTCCGGTGCGGTGTCCGACGCCGGGTCGGGCCAGGTGTCGGCGGGTGCGCCGAACGCCCGGGCCAGCGCGGTCAGGTGCCCGGCCGTGGTGGTTTCGTCGCAGCTCGCCGACACGGTGTCGGCGTCGACCCGCCGGATGTTGATGCCCTCGGCCAGGGCCGCGGCGACCACGTCGTCGGCCCGGCCGGGTACCCGGGCGGTCACGGTGTCGAAGAAGTGCTCGTGTACCACCGCCACGCCGGTCCGCCGTAGCGCCGCGGCCAGGGCGGCGGCGTGCCGGTGCACCCGCCGGGCGATGCGGGTCAACCCGTCCGGGCCGTGGTAGACCGCGTACATGCCGGCGATCACCGCCAACAGCACCTGGGCGGTGCAGATGTTGCTGGTGGCTTTCTCCCGGCGGATGTGCTGCTCACGGGTCTGCAGGGCCAGCCGGTAGGCCGGGGTGCCGTCGGCATCCACCGACACGCCGACCAGCCGGCCGGGCAGCGACCGGGCCAGTCCCTCCCGCACGGCCAGGTAGCCGGCGTGCGGCCCGCCGAAGCCCATCGGGACGCCGAACCGCTGGGAACTGCCCACCGCGATGTCGGCACCGATCTCCCCGGGCGGGCGGAGCAGGCACAGCCCCAGCAGGTCGGCCGCGACCGCGACCAGCGCGCCTCCGGCCCGGGCCCGCTCGGCCACCGGGGCGTGGTCCCGCAGCGCCCCGGACGCGCCGGGATAGCCGAGCAGTACGCCGAAGAACTCACCGTCAGCCAGGCCGTCAGGCCCTCCGCCGTGCAGGTCGGCGACCTGCACGGCCAGCCCCAGCGGGCGGGCCCGGGTGCGGACCACCTCGATGGTCTGCGGCAGGCAGTCTGCGTCGACCAGGAAGCGGGCGCCCGGGGAGGTACGGCTGACCCGCCGGGCCAGCGTCATCGCCTCGGCGGCCGCGGTGGCCTCGTCCAGCAGCGACGCCCCGGCCACCGGCAGACCGGTCAGGTCGGCCACCACGGTCTGGAAGTTCAGCAGCGCCTCCAGCCGGCCCTGACTGATCTCCGGCTGGTAGGGGGTGTAGGAGGTGTACCAGGCCGGGTTCTCCAGCACGTTGCGGCGGATCACCGGCGGGGTCACCGTGTCGTGGTAGCCCAGACCGATCATCGAGGTGCACACGGTGTTGCGGTCGGCCAAGTCGCGCAGGAGTTCGGCCATCCGGTCCTCGGTGACCGGTTCGGGTAGGTTCAGGGCGCTGCGGTCGCGGATCGACTCGGGGACCGCGGCGGCCAGCAGTTCGTCGAGGTTCTCATACCCGCACACGGCCAGCATCGCCGCCTGTTCGCCGGCGGTGGGGCCGATGTGCCGGTCGGCGAACGGGGTGGGGTCCACCCGCTCGGCCAGCGGGGTCGGGCGGGAGGTCGTCGCGCTCATCGGGAACCCTCCGGGGGAACGGGGACGCGGTGGCGCCCGGGATCTCGCGTTCCCCCTCTGTCCGGTTCCCGTCCAGAGTGGCCTCACCCGCCGCGGTCCGTCGGCCTGAGAGGTTCCGGGGAGGTTGCCCCTTCGGCGCCCCAACTGGTGGTTGGGGACTCTCCCGCGTGGTGTGGTCAGCCAGCCACGACGGTACCAGCGACCGTACGGGTGGGCGGTTCGTTCCCGGCCGGGTGGTCAGGCCGGGGTGGTCAGGCCGAGGCGGTGCGAGTCTGGCGGCGGCGGGACAGTTCGTCGGCCACGTGGTCGGTGTGCACCGTGGTGCCGTCGGGCCGTTCGCCGGGCAGTTCGGCCAGCGAGCCGGTCAGCTCCCGCAGCGCACCGCTCACCGCGATGCCGAACACCCCCTGACCGCCCTGGAGCAGGTCGACGACCTCCTCGGCCGAGGTGCACTCGTACACGGTGGCGCCGTCGGACAGCAGCGTGATCCGGGCCAGGTCGTCGACCCCTCGGGCGCGTAGGTGCTGCACGGCGACCCGGATGTTCTGCAACGACACACCGGTGTCCAGCAGCCGCTTGACCACCTTCAGGACGAGGATGTCCTTGAACGAGTACAGCCGCTGGGTGCCCGAGCCAGACGCCCGGCGGATCGTCGGCTCGACCAGGTTCGTGCGGGCCCAGTAGTCGAGCTGGCGGTAGGTGATCCCGGCCGCGGCGCACGCGGTCGGCCCCCGGTAACCGACCATGTCGTTGGCCAGCAGGTCCATGCGGTCGGTGAACAGCGGCTCCTGGCGGGGATGCGGGACCTCTGACGGCGTGCCGGCGGTTCGGCCGCTGTCACCCTGCTCGGCCACGGCGCCTCCTGCGCTCTGTCGTCCGGGTGGCCGGGCCGCTCCGGGGGTTTCAGTGGCCCGGCAAATCACACCGTCGGAATTTGGACGGTAAGCCGCACCGGCTGGAAGGTCAACGTTACCCATCCCGGCGTGTCGTGACTCTCGATCACTGCTTGAGGTCGACCTCGGGTACAGGGTCAGTGCTGGGAAACTGTCGTGTGACACCTGTATGTGGTGATCTGGGGCTCGCGTTCAGGAGCCGGCGAAGTCGTCAGGTGAGATGGTGTCGAGAAACTCCCGGAACTTCTCGACCTCATCCTCCTGCTCGTCGGGGATCGGGATGCCGGCCTCGGCCAGCACCGCCTCCTCGCCGTAGATCGTCGCGCCGGAGCGCAGCGCCAGGGCGATGGCGTCCGACGGCCGCGAGCTGACCCGGACCCCGTTGGGGAAGACCAGTTCGGCGTAGAAGATGCTGTCTCTCAGGTCGGTGATGTGGACCGACTCCAGCCGGGCACCCAGGGCCGTGATGACGTCGCGGAGCAGGTCGTGGGTCATCGGCCGGGTGGGGCGCACGCCCTGCTGCTCGAAGGCGATGGCGGACGCCTCCACGGTGCCGATCCAGATGGGAAGGTAGCGGTCGCCGGACGTCTCCTTGAGCAGCACGATCGGTTGGTTCTGGGGCAGCTCCACTCGCACACCCACCACATGCAGTTCGTTCACGGCGAACGCCTCCTGACCGCGGACACACCTGCCATGTCGACGCTACACGCGATCGGAGGGCCGCGCCGCTTGCGGTGGATGTTGGCTGGATCGCGAGGTCAACCGCCCATTTCCGACCGAAGTCCCGACTTGACGAGTGTCGCGTGCAGGCGGACCGACAGCGCGGCCAGCTCGTGCACCATCTCGGCCGCCCGGGCCCGGGCCTCGGGACTGCGCTGCCGCACCATGGGCGCCACGACCTGCTGGAACAGGCCGATCTCGCGGTCGGCTGCGGCCCGGAAGGCGCGCAGGTGTCGGGGTTCGATGCCGAAGCGGCCCATGTCGGCGACGGTCTTGGCCACCACCAGCGCCTCGCTGTCGTAGTGCCCGCCGGGCCGGGCCGCGACCAGTCCGAACTGTTCGAGCTGGATGAGCTGGGCGACGTCCAGGCCGGTCTCGGCCAGCAGTTCCTCGCGGGAGAGCCGGACCTCACCGGGCTCCCGGACGAAGTCGCCCGGCCTGGGCATCCCGTCGGCCGCCCACAGCGCCCGTGGTGCCCGGGCGGTACCGCCAGCCCCGGCCGGTTCCAGGCCGCGGTCGATGGCGTCCAGGTTCTCCTTGATCACCCGTAGCGGAAGGTAGTGGTCCCGCTGCTGAGCGAGTACGTACCGCAGCCGGGCCACGTCCGTCCGGGAGAACTTCCGGTACCCCGAGGGGGTGCGCTCGGGGCGGATCAACCCCTCGGACTCCAGGAAACGGATCTTGGAGATGGTCACGTCGGAGAACTCGGGGCGGAGTTGGGCAAGCACCTCGCCGATGCTCAGGAACGCCCTGGCGGGTCCCGCCGCGCTCACCGCAGCGCACCGCCGGGGGCCGCGTCCTCCCCCGTGGCCAGCCGGGTGCCGGTCAGGAACACCAGCCGGAACTTCCCGATCTGGACCTCGTCTCCCCCGGTCAGCAGCGCGCTGTCGATCCGCTGGCGGTTCACGTAGGTGCCGTTCAGGCTGCCCACGTCATAGACCGCGAACGTGCCGCGCTCCCGACGGAAGTCCGCGTGCCGGCGGGAGACCGTCACGTCGTCGAGGAAGATGTCACTGTCGGGATGCCGTCCGGCGCTGGTGACGCTCTGGTCGAGCAGGAACCGGCTGCCGGCGTTCGGGCCGCGCTTCACCACCAGCAACGCCGACCCCGGAGGCAGGGCGTCAACCGCGCCCATCTGACCCTCGGCGACCTCGGGCTGTTGTTCCACCTGCTCTTCGTGGTAGAACCCACCCCGGATGAACGAGGTCGTCTCCGCGGCGCCGAGCATCTCCGACGGACGCACGAGCTGGGCGCCGCACTGCGCGCAGAAGCGGCTGTCGTCGGGGTTCTGCTGACCGCAGCGGGTGCAGTACACGGTCGGGCTCGCCTCCTAGGGAACGAGGATCTTCCCGGACATGCCGGTGGGCACTCGCCCTCCGGTGTGCGGCGAGCGTAGTCAGCACCGCTCTTAAGGGTCAACTAACCATCGAGACTCAGCGTTTCGCGCCATAATCCTACGGGTTGCCGGTCAGCCGAGCGTTCAGGGTGTGTCGAGCATGCCCTGGTAGGCCACCGCGTTCAGCAGCGACTCCAGTACGGCGGGGTCGTCGATCCCGATCTCGATCATCCAGCCCTCCCCGTAGGGGTCGGAGTTGACCAGTTCGGGCTGGGCGTCCAGGGTCTCGTTTCGGGCGGTCACCGTCCCGGTGACCGGTGCGTACAGGTCCGAGACGCTCTTGGTGGACTCGACCTCGCCCATGGTCTGTCCGACCTCGACGCGGGTGCCCACCTCGGGCAGTGAGACGAACACGATGTCGCCGAGAGACTCCTGAGCGTAGTCGGTGATGCCGACCCGCACCGCGCCGCCGGCGGTGGCCAGCGCCCACTCGTGTTCCCTGGTGTACCGGAGGTGATCGGGGGTGGTCACGGGGCCCTTCCTGTCCTGGCCGACTCAGTTGCGGGGAGCCGGCGACGCGTAGCGGGGTGTGCTGACCGGCCGCAGGGCGCTGATCACCAGACGGTCACGCTGTTTGACGACCGCCTGACCGCCCGCGTTGCGCACGCTGGCCACCACGCCGCCGGGGATGTTCAACGCGGTGGCCAGGGTACCGGGGTCCCCGATGGCCAGGACCACGTACGGGGCGCTCAGCGGCGTGCCGTCGGCCACGATCGCGCCGTTGTGCTCGGTGAACGCCGAGGACATGCCGATCCGGACCGGCCCGACCTGGAACGCCTCCGCTCCGGCGGCGCGCAGTTCCTCCACCACGTCGAGCAGGTCCTCGGCGTCGAGTCGGTGCCCCGGGTCGTGGATGGTGATCTGCACTCCGGGGCCACGGGCGGGGATCGTGCCGGCCAGAATGCCCAGGGTGGTCGAACGGTTGCGCGCCTCCGACAGTGCCACGCTCGCCTTGTCACCGCTGCTGGACAGCTCCCGGCGGGCCTGCTGGAGGGAGGAGATCTGCTGGCGCAGTCGGTCCTCCCGGGATGACAGGTCGTCCAGGATCCGGACCAGGTCGTCCTGCCGGGCGGTGGCCAGGCCACCGGTCGAGGAATTGGTGTGGACCTGCACGGCCAGCCCGAAGCCCAGCAGGGCGAACAGCACGCCGATGAGCACGCTGGCCCGCACGGCACCGCCGGCCAGCCCGCGCCGACCGGTCACCGCCGGCCGCCCGTCCGCCGCGCCGGCGGGCTCCCCGCCGTCCCCGGCCGGTGCGCCGTCCGGACCGGTCACCTCGGTCGGCTCACCGGCCGCCGGGTCGTCTGACTCCTCGGCGATACGGTCGGCCGGAGCGGTCTCGGCGGACCCGGCCGGGACATCGGGGTCACCGGAGTGACCGGATGGTTCGGCCCCGCCGCTGGAATCCCGGTCCGGCTCGTCCGGCTCGACGGGTTCGGCGCGCATCGGGTCCTCACTCATGCCCGTCCTCGCTCCGTTCCGGGCGGACACGGGGCACCAGCGCACGGTGCTGCCTGATTCGCTTGCTCATGCCCGGAACACGTGTCGGCGGATGGCCGCGGCGTTGCCGAAGATGCGGACACCCAGCACCACCACCACGCCGGTGGACAGTTGCGCGCCGACGCCCAGTTTGTCGCCGAGGAAGACGATCAGCCCGGCCACCAGCACGTTGGCGATGAACGAGACCACGAACACCTTCGCGTCGAAGATGCCGTCGAAGCGGGCCCGCAGGCCACCGAACACCGCGTCCAGCGCTGCCACCACCATGATCGGCAGGTAGGGCTGGAGGCCCACCGGGACATGGGGCTCGGTGATCAGGCCGAGGGCCACCCCCACGATGAGCGCCA
>DASULA010000127.1:0-11781 GCA_036278435.1 Mycobacteriales bacterium
GAACACTTCGCCTGGTAACCCCCGCGCCGATCTTGGTCATAGAGGCGTTATGTGTTCTCACATAACAGCACTTTGACCAACATCGGCGGGAGAGTACCCCTGGGCGAGCGGCGGCCCGGTGATGGACGAACACCCGGGACAACTGGTCGGCGGCCACCGCGCTGGCCACCTCGGGCTGCCCGCTCGGCCAGGACTGTTCCCTGCTGGTCACCCGCCAGGGCCGTTCCCGCCGGTCGTGGCTGGGTGCCTCCTCGACGAACCCGTACCGAGCCAGCGTGCGCAGGTGGAACGAGCAGTTCGCCTGACTCTCGTGCAGCAGTTCGGCGCACCGGGTGGCGGTGCCCTCGATGGCGAGGACCTCGATCAGGGCCATCCGCAGCGGGTGGGCCAGCGCCCGCATGGCCCGGGGGTCGAAGTGGGGTTCGGCGGGTCGGTCCCGGGCGGCGTCATCATCCGACATACGTCAGAGATTTCTTGGACAATATTACTTGTCAAGGAAGTCTTTGACAGTCTCGGGAGGACGCAGCGGCCAGGTGTCCAGGGGCTCGTGCCGGGGGTGGGCGCCCGGCTCGGTGGGCAGGTGGCTGCGGTACAGGGTGAACCGGTCCACCCGGAAGGCCGGGCCGGAGTAGTCGGCCAGCGCGTGCACGGCCGCCCGGCTCGCCGGGTCCCGGGCCCGCCACCGGCCCAGGGTCACATGTGGGCGATACGGCCGGCGCTCCACCCGAACCCGGCCCCGGCGGGCGGCCCGGCGCACCGCGCGGGCGAGCGCGGCCAGCCGGTCCACCCGTCCGTCCTGGCCGTCCAGCCCGACCCACAGCACCTGTGGCCGGCCGTTCGGTGGGAACGTGCCGGCGCCGGCCAGCCGCAGGGTGAACGGCCCCAGCCCGCCGGCCGCGCCGGCCAACTCACGGCGCAGCCGGGGCAGCGCCGGGTCGTCCACCTCGCCGAGGAACACCAGCGTGACGTGCCACGCGTCCGGGTCGGTCCAGCGCGGGCCGTCTGGCAGTCCGGTCACCGCGTCGACGGCGCCGGCCAGCGACCGGCACGCGTCGACGCCCAGGGCCACGGCGGTGAAGAGCCTCACCCTCCGATCCTCCCGTCCCCGTCCAGACCAAACCCGGGCCTGCCCTGGGCGGTGTCGGATCTTCCCGCATCCGGCGGGAGTAGTCCAGCATGTTAGATAAGCTCATGATATAAAGAGGTATGTCACTCATCGTCCGACCGCTCGACGGGATCACCGAGCCCGACGCCGACTCCGACCTGGAGCGGCTGGCCGCCGCGCTGGTCGGGTCGATCCGCCTGGTGCGCCGGCTCGTTCCGGCCGACGGCATCTCGCTGACCGGCCTGTCCACGTTGAGCGCACTGGACCGGGCCGGCGCGTCCCGGGTGGGGGTGCTGGCCGACAGCGAGCATCTCACCCAGCCGGCGATGACCCAGTTGGTGTCGCGGCTGGCCGCCCAGGGCCTGGTCGAACGGCACCCGGACCCCGGCGACGGTCGGGTGGTGCTGGTCACCCTGACCGCGACCGGGCGTCAACTGCTGGCGAGCCGCAAAACCGCCCGAGCCCGAGCCCTGGCCGGGCGGATGCGGATGCTCGACGACGGTGAGCGGGCCGCCCTGGCCACCGCCCTGCCCGCGCTGGAGCACCTGCTCGCACTGGAGCAGCCGACCGCGTGAGCACGAACGACAAGACGGCCCGACGGCCCCGACACGAGACGAGGGACACCTGGTGAGAGGCGGCGTGCTCGGGCAGCCACGAGCGGTGTGGGCGGTGGCGTTCGCCTGCGTGATCTCGTTCATGGGGATCGGACTGGTCGACCCGATCCTGCCGGCCCTGGCCAGCGAACTGCGGGCCAACCCCAGCCAGGTGGAGCTGCTGTTCACCAGTTACCTGGTGGTCACCGCCGTCGCGATGCTGATCACCGGGTGGGTGTCCAGCCGGATCGGCGCCAAGCGCACCCTGGTCGTCGGGCTGGTGCTCATCGTGGTGTTCGCCGCGCTGGCCGGCCACGCGAACACCATCAACGGCATCGTCGGCTTCCGGGCCGGGTGGGGCCTGGGAAACGCCCTGTTCATCGCCACCTCGCTGGCCGTCATCGTCTCCTCGGCCAGCGGCGGCTTCTCCGGGGCGATCATCCTGTACGAGTCGGCGCTGGGCGTGGGCATCGCGTCCGGGCCGCTGCTCGGCGGGGAACTCGGCGGGATCAGCCGGCGCGGCCCGTTCTACGGCGTGGCGGTGCTGATGGGCATCGCACTGATCGCCACCGTGCTGCTGGTCGAGCCCACTCCCCGGCCCGAGCGGGTCAGCTCGCCGCTGGACCCGATCCGGGCGCTGGGTCACCGTGGCCTGCTCACGGTGAGCGTGACCGCGCTGTTCTACAACTGGGGGTTTTTCACCCTGCTGGCCTACACGCCGTTCCCGATGCACCTGGGCGCGCACCAGCTCGGATACGTGTTCGCCGGCTGGGGCGTGCTGGTCGCGATCTTCTCGGTGTTCGTGGCCCCGCCGCTGCAACGCCGCTTCGGCACGCCCCGCACGCTGTATGTCAATTTGACCCTGCTGGCCGCCGCCCTGATGGTCATCGCGGTGGCCACCTCGTCTCGCCCGACCCTGATCATCACGGTGATCGTGTCCGGGGCCTTGCTGGGTATCAACAACACCCTGGTCACCACCGCGGTCATGACGGTCTCGCCGGTGCCCCGGGCGGTGGCGTCGGCCGGGTATGGGTTCGTCCGGTTCATCGGCGGCGGGCTGGCCCCGTACGCGGCAGGCAAGCTCGCCGAGCACTACAACGTGCACGTCCCGTTCTACCTGGGGGCGGCCTCGATCGTGGTCTCCATCCTGGTGCTGGCCACCGGGCACCGGCTGCTGACCGCCGCCGAGGCCGCCACGGCGCCAGCCGGTTCGGCGTTAGAACGCCGACCGGGGCTGGCCCCCACCACCCCGCCCCGGTAGGGCGTTCTGGCCGACACCACGGTGCACGGCGCCGGTCGGCGCCGACCGGTTACCTCGCGGACGCCGCCGACGCCTGGACTTCCCGCACCCCGCTGACCCGGCAACAGCGGGATGCGGGATCACCGGGATCAGCGGGCGGCGGTGCGGTGGCCGGCCGGGGTGGACACCGGCTCGCGACCGTGCCGCCGCAGTTCCGCGGCGATCTGGTCGACCGGCATGCCGCGCCGGCGGGCCAGCAGGACTCCCACGGTCAGCGCGGCGGCGGCCGACACGGCGCCGCCCACGATCAGGCTGGCCCGGGCGCCGAAGTGCTCGGCCAGGGTGCCGATCAGCGGCGCGCCGACCGGTGTCCCGCCGAGGAAGCACAGCAGGTACAGCGCCATCACCCGGCCGCGCATGGTCGGCTCGGTGCCCATCTGCACGGTGGAGTTCGCCGCGATGGTGAACGTCAGCGCCGCCGCGCCGGCCGGCACCAGCATCAGCGCCAGCGACGGGTACGTCGGCATCAGCCCGGCCAGCACCTCGGCCAGCCCGAACGCGCAGGCCGCCACGATCAGGAACCGGAGCCTGGGCCGGCGCTTGCGCCTGGTGCTCAGCAGCGCGCCGGCGAGCGAGCCCACGGCCAGCGAGGTGGACAGCAGGCCGTAGGAGCCGGCCCCCAGGCCGAACACCTGCTTGGCCATCAGCGCCAGGGTGATCTGGAAGTTCAACCCGAACGTGCCGACGACGAAGACCAGCAGCATCGGCACCACCAGGTCGGCCCGGGACCGCACGTAGCGCAGCCCGGCGCGCAGTTGCCCGCGGGCCCGCGGAACGCTCGGCCCCCGGTACAGCTCGGCCGGGCGCATCAGGGCCAGCCCGGTCAGCACGGCCACCACCGACGCGGCGTTGACGAAGAACACCGGGCCGGTGCCCACCCAGTTGATCATCAGTCCGGCCACCGCCGGCCCGACGATGCGGGCCGAGTTGAAGGTGGCCGAGTTGAGGCTGACCGCGTTGGTCAGCTCGTCCCGCCCGACCATCTCCGTCACGAACGACTGCCGGACCGGCACGTCCAGCGCGTTGGACGTGCCCAGGATCGCGGCCAGCATGAACACCTGCCACAGGGCGACCACGCCGGTGGCGTCGAGCAGGCCGAGCACCAGCGCGAGCAGTCCCATCGTGGACTGGGTGAACACCAGCAGGGTGCGCTTGTCGTACCGGTCGGCCAGGACCCCGCCCCACAGCCCGAGCAGCAGGGTGGGGGTGAACTGCAACGCGGTGACCACGCCCAGCGCGGTGCCGCTGTTGTGCGACAGGTTCAGTACCAGCCAGTCCTGGGCGACCCGCTGCATCCAGGTCCCGGTGAGCGAGACGATCTGCCCGGAGGCGTACAGCCGGTAGTTGCGCACCCGCAGCGATCTGAACATTCCGACGCCCGCGCGTCTTCGGTCCTTCGCCGCGGGGGGTGTCAAGACTCCACCAACCTCTCTATGACCTCTACGGCCAGTCTGAGGACCTCCCGGTCCTCCTTGCTCAGTTCGGACACGCGCTGGGACAGCCATGCCTCGCGCATGCGTACCTCGTCGCGGCACAGTTGCCGGCCCGCGGGCGTGAGCTCCACCAGCACCTGCCGGCCGTCGGTCGGGTGCGGGTGGCGTACCACCAGTCCCTTTTCCTCCAGGGCGGCCAGCACCCGCGTCATCGAGGGCGGCTGCACCTTCTCGTGCGCGGCCAGTTCTCCCGGCGTGAGCGGCCCATGACAGTCCAGTGTGGACATCGCCGCGAGATGGGTCAGGGTCACCGACATGTCCGCGCGTTGGGAGCGCAGTCGGCGGTTCAGGCGGACCACCGCGAGGCGGAGCGCCGAGGCGAGCACGCCCTGAGGAGCTGCGGTCTTCGGCACGACTTCTTAGTTTAGCTCACGACCTCATATCGCGCACCCCGCGTGGTCACCGTGAGTGGTGACATGCTGCACACCGCCAAGCCCAACGTACGGTCGAACGAGCGGTAGGCCCGCGCCCAGTCGGGCCGCGGCGCGTCGCCGGGCCGCTGCCCCGCCGGTCCCGCGAACGTCCTACCCACCGCCCGCTCCACCGCGCGCAACGCGACCCCGGGCCGGCGCCGGGGCAACGCTGGTGCCCGCCGGGCGGGGTTGTGGCCAGTACCGTTACCGCTCAACGTCTGGAAGAACGCCCGAGATGGCCCGAAGTCGCGAGGGTCACCCGTTCGGCCCCGCACGACCACCCCATATCGCCGCTATCCACCCGGCACAGTCACCACGTCTGGCAGCGGTCAACGACGCGTCGTCACCGGTGTACCGTCGGCCACCGTGGGCCACTGTGGGCTACCGGGATCACGCCGCCGGGCCGCGCGGGCGGGTAACCTCACACCCGTGAACCCTTCCCGCCAATCCGCGCCGTGACAGCGCCGTGACCGGGGTCGAGGACCGGTGAACGACCCCCGGCCCGCCCCGGAGCCGTTCGACGTGGACGTGGTGTCCGTGGTGATGGCCGGCACCGCCGTCTGGTTCGTGGCGTTCGTCGTGCTGCTGCCGTTCCACGGCCGGTTGGCCGGCGCCGGACACGGGGACTGGTTGTGGACCAGCCTGGCGGGTTGGACCCTCGGCCTGCTCGGCATCCTGGTCGCCCGGGCCCAGCGCGCCGCCCGGCGGGCGGCATGGAGCGCGCCCGGGCAGGCCGCAGGCACCGGCACCGGCGCGGGCACCGAGCCCGAGCCGGACCCGACCTGCCGTGGCCGGTAGCGCACGGTAGCCGTCGGTGAGCGACCCGGGCGCGCAGCCGGCCGGGACCACCGCGCGGCACCGGGCCGCCGCCCGAACAACGGTGAACCCGAACCCGTGATCACCGATAGTGTGATGACACCCACCCACCACCTCCGGGAGTGGCCATGTACTGCCCGCTGTGCGCCGTGGAGTTCGCGTCCGGCCGGGCGAGATGCCCCTCCTGCGGCGCGCCGGTCCAGGCCGGGCCGCCCGAGGTGGCCGCGCCGAGCGGCGCGCCCCGAACCGAGTGGACCCCCACCCCGCCGATGACACCGCCGGGCCCGCGCTCGATGGCCCAGCCGATCGGCCCGGCGCCCGATCCCGGACCCCGGTCCACCGCGATGCCCCGGCCCGGCGGCCCGATCCTCGGTGATCCGGGGCCGCCGGTTCGCGGCGGCTGGTCGGGCGCGGCCCGCTGGGTGGGCGGCGCGGTCGCGGCCGTGTACGCCGCCGGGCTGTGCCTGTCCCTGCTGTACGCGGCAGTGGCCGGTGGCCTGCCCGGCACCGCTCTGGTGGCCATCCCGGCCGGCGGGGTGGCCACCGCGTTCGGGGCGAACTGGGGGCTGACCCTGGGCGGTCGTGACGTGGGTCCGTTGCTCGGCCCCGGTGGGGACCTGTCCTACGACGTGCGCGCCTACCCGCTGTTGCTGTCCGCGCTGGGGGTGATCGTGCTGGCCTGGTCGGCGCGGCGTGGCTTCGCCGCCGGACTGTCCGCTCGCACGCTGGCCGACCGGATCGGCCAGGCCGCGCGGGCGGGCCTGCTGCTCGGGGTGGCCTGCCTGGGGTTCGCCCTGATCTCCCGCCAGTCGGTGGGCACCGGCCAGATCAACGCCAGCTACGGGTTGGCGTTCATCGCCGGCCTGGTGGTCGGGACGCTGACCGTGGCCGTGGTGGCGCTGTGCCACCTACCGGCGCAGGCGCCGCCCGCGCTGCGCCGATGGGGCGCGTCGCTGGCCGAGCCGCTGGTGGCGCTGCGGCTCGCCGTCCCGGTGATCATGCTGCTGGGCATCGTGCAACTGCTCGGCGTGCTGGTGTTCGGACAGATCAACGACGAGTTGACCACGCTGGGACTGAACTCGGCCACCTCCCGGTCGCTGGGCATCGCGCTGCTGGTGCCGTACGCGCCGAACGCGTCCTGGCTGCTGTTCGGCGTGGTGATCGGCGCGCCGCTGCACATGAACACCGGCATCGGCCTGGGCAACGGGCGGGCCACCACACTGGTCGACCTGGCCGGCGGCTCGGGCTGGTGGTGGTTGGCGCCGGTGACCGCGTTCCTGGTGCTGTTCGCGGCCGGCACGCTGCTGGCGCTGCGCAGCCCGAACGTGCAGGTGGCCCGGCAGCGGGTGGGGGTGTGGGCGTTGACGTTCGCGGTGGCCAGCCTGGCGCTGAACTACCTCGGCGCGGTCACCCTGCATCTGAGCGGGACGCTGGGCGACCTGCACGCCTCGGTCGGCAACAGCCCGGCGCTGGTGCTGGTGCTGTCCTGCGCCTGGGCGCTGCTGTCCGGCCTGGGCGCGGTGGCCCTGGTGGCCCGGCTGTCCCCGGCCACCCGCAACCGCTGGGCCGCCGCCGTCCGCCCGACGCCCCACACCCCCGAAGACCCCTCCCCGGGCCCCACCGAAACCCCAGGCCCCCAACCCGCCGGCTGACCCAACCACCCGTGAGAAGGCGACCCCGCGCTCGGGCAGGATGGGGGCATGGCCAGGCAGGGCTTCCGGAGTAGACGCGTGGTGCTCGTCTGTGCCGGCCTGCTGATTCTCGCCGCCAGCGTGGTCTGGGTGGTGCTGACGCTGGTCCATGATGGCTCGTCGCCGGCGGCCGACGTTGCTGGCCTGGTGGCCGCCGCGGTGGGGCTGCCGCCGATCGCGGCCCGGCTGTGGAGGTGGGGGCACCGCGATGCGGCAGTGCCATCGACCGTGCAGGTACGCACTGCGGCCGACCGGCTGGCCACGATGGTGTTCGACCAGTGGACCAAGGAGGCCATTATCCGGTCATTTGGGGACCCCAACCCGATACCGGTCCGGTGGCGGCTGACCGACCGGAAGGTGATGGACCACCCCCGACTGATCGCCTCCGGGACACTGGCGATCACCGGCCAGGCCGACCGGGCCGCCGGCCTGGCCGACCTGTTCCGTGGGCTGCGCCGCCGCCGGCTGGTGATCCTCGGCGGTGCCGGCACCGGGAAGACCACCCTTGCGGTGCAACTGGTCCTGGACCTGGCCGATCCGCGGACCCGCCGGCCGAGCGACCCGGTGCCGGTGCTGCTTCCGGTCGCCGGCTGGGACACCCGGGTCCACCGCCGGTTACCGGACTGGGTGGCCGCGCGGCTGGCCGAGGGCTACCCGCCACTGCGGGCCGGCGAACTCGGCCCGGACGCGGCCGCGGCACTGGTCTCCCGGCGGCAGATACTTCCCGTCTTGGACGGCCTGGACGAGCTGCCCGAGCCGATCCGCCCCGCGGTGATCAAGGCGATCAACGCCTCCCTGGCCGAGGGGGACGGGCTGGTCCTGACCTGCCGGACCACCGAGTACGGCGAAGCCATCGCCACCGCCGGGCACGTCTTGCGCTCGGCCGCGGTCATCGAACCCGACCCCCTCACCCCGGCCGACGCCGCCGACTACCTGGAACACTGTCTACCTCCACATCACGGCCCGGCATGGCACCGGATCCTCACCGGGCTGCGTACCGGCGAGCCCGGCCCACTGGCCGACAGTCTTGATATTCCGCTGAACGTGTGGCTGCTCCGCGAGGTCTACGTCGAGAACCACCGTGATCCCACCGGGCTCCTCGACCTGGACCGGTTCCCCCGCCCGCAGGCCATCCAGCACCACCTGCTCGACCAGCTCATCCCCACAATCCACGCCACTCGGCCCCCGACCGATGATCGCGCCGAACCGTTTCGACCGCTTCACGCGTGGGACCCCGACGACGCCCGCCGATGGCTCGGCTACCTCGCGTTCCTGCTCACCCAGCACCGCACCCGGAATCTCGCCTGGTGGGACCTCGCCCGCCATACCTCCGTACCACGCGCCATCGCAAACACCATCGGACTCACAGCAGGATTCGCAGAAGGGCTCTTGGTCGGCGTCGCAGTCGGACTTACCGTCGGGTTCACGGGTGGGCTCGCAGCAGGGCTCACCGCCGGACTCACGTTCGGGCTCACGGCCGGGCTCACGGAGGCTTATTCGGGCGATTGTTGGGGTAGTAGCTCGCGGTGTGTCGCATAGGACGGCGGGCCCAATTCCGGAAGAATGGAGTTACCAGACTTCGTTCCCCGGAAGAGGACCCGCCGCGTGTATCATACTACAGGCTTGACCAAGGACGACATCGTCGAGTTGTGCATACTTGTCCATGCGGCTGAATCGGGCAGCGAAGACACGCGACGGTGGCCGCCGATCCTTGGATTGTTCAGGTCCGTGGTGGTGGCGTTGACCTATCTGCGGCGCAATCACGTGCAGTCCGAACTGGCCGAGTATTACGGCGTGTCGCAGTCCACGATCTCGCGGGCGATCACCACGGTCACGCCACGGCTGGCCCGGGCGGTACGTGGCTTCACACCGACCGCACAGGAGTTACCCCACGGTGAGCAACTGATCGTGGATGGCACCCTGGCGAGCTGCTGGACCTGGGCAGACCACCAGGAGCTGTACTCCGGCAAGCACCGCACCACCGGTGTGAACCTCCAGGTGATCTGCGACCTCGCCGGTCGGCTGCGCTGGATCTCTGACCCGGTCGACGGCTGCCGGCACGACAGCAGAGCCCTGCGTGAGTCCGGTGTGATCGACCAGATCAATCCAGCGGACTGGTTCGGCGACAAGGGCTATGTCGGCCTCGGCATGATCACACCGATCAAGAAACCGACCCACCGTGACCTGCTCGACTGGGAGAAAGAATTCAACACCGCCATCAACCGCATCCGATGGAGAATCGAACAAACCATCGCGAACCTGAAGACCTGGCGGATCCTGCACACCGACTACCGGCGGCCACTCACCACCTTCCACGAAACCATCACCACGGTCATCGACCTACAGTTCTACAGACTCTCGTGAATAAGCCTCACGGTCGGACTTGGAGCGGGATTCGGAGCCCAGGCTTGGTTACATGACGAACCTGGGCACGCAAATCTCGATTTGCGTGGACGCAAAATTCACCTCGTCTCTGCGGTCGGGCATGGGGCCGCCGTGGGGATTGCAATTGGGCTGGCTGGTGGGCTCACAGTGGGCCTCGCGATTGGCCCCGCTGGCGGGCTCTCCACAGGGCTTGCGTTCGGGCTTGCAGGCGGGCTCGCCGCCGGGCTGGCAGACTGGGTTGAGAGCCCCACCCTAACCGGTGGGGCAGGTACCCCCGGGTCGAGTTGGCGTGCCGATCGCAGGCTGACGCTGCTGCGGATACTCACAGGTGGTCTCGCGGTTGGGCTCGTGGCCGGGATCGCGGCCGGAATCACGGAGGATCTGACTAGCAATCTGACGGCTGGGCTGGCTGCTGGCCTCGCGTTCGGGTGCACTGCCGGGCTCACCGCAGGACTCGCGTTCGGGATTGGAAGCGGCGAACATCACGCGTGGGTTATGTACATGGTCGCTACTTTCCATCTGGCTCGGGCGGGGCGGGTGCCACGGCGGTTGATGGACTTTCTCGATGACGCGCATCGGATGGGGCTATTGCGGGCGGTCGGGCCGGTGTACCAATTCCGACACGCCGACCTGCAGGACCACCTCGCCGCCGGCTATGCCGCTGGCCTGGCCGAACACCGAGGGTCTCGTTCGGCGGGAGTGACGGTATAGGAGCGACCTCGTTGGTCGAACCTGGTCGAGCTTATTCGGCCGAGTCCTCGGCGGTGAGGGTGTCCAGCTCCCCCGGGTCGCCCACGGCGGCCGACAGGGCCTCGGCGGCGGCGGCGCGGCGGTCCCAGCGGTCGCACCGCCAGGCCAGGGCGCGGCCCAGGGCGGCCGGGCCGGCGGCGAGGTCCACGTGGTCGGTGTCGCCGTCGGGCCACCACGGCACCGGGGTTCCCCCGATGCCGGCGCCCCGGGCGGCGACCCGCAGATCCTCGTGCCAGCAGACCCGGGCGGGCGGCACCGGCGCGCCGCAGCGGGCCGCGGCCAGGCCGGCCCCGGGCACGGCCGACCAGGCCAGGGTACGGGCCGGGCGGGACAGCACCCAACCGGTGAGCGCCTCCGGGGCCAGCTCGGAGGCCAGTTCGGAGGCCAGGTCCACGTCGCACAGGTCGGCCACCGGACCGGGTGCGCCGCCGGCCGGCAGCACCGCCCGACCGGCCAGCAGCGGCAACAGGTACGGCTCGTCCAGCACCACCGCGTCGCCGGCCGGCCAGGTGACCTTCGGGGCGACCCGCACCCGCACCGGCGGCTCCGGGTCGTACCCGTCCAGCGCCGTGACCAGCCGGGCGTAGACCTCGCGCAGCAGCACCGCCGACACCCGCCGGTCCGGGTCGCCCAGCCGGACCAGCAGGTCGGCGGCCAGTTCCGGGTCGGCCAGCACGTCGGCCAGTCCGGTCAGGCAGCCCACCGCGGCCAGCAGCCGCGGGTCGGTCTGCCCCACCGGGTCGTACAGCCCGTCCAGGTCGACCGCGCCGGGCAGCCGCAGCTCGACCGGCCGACGGCCGTCCAGCACCGGGTGCCGGGACAGCCACCAGCGCGTGTAGGCCGGCACCGGGACCCGGCCACGGTCGGGCAGCACGGCCACCGCCGGGGTGTCCAGCAGCGGGCCGAACTCGGTGACCAACAGGTTCAGCGCGGCCGGCCAGCGGGTCGGATCGACCAGTTCCAGGTCGCGCACCGCGGCCAGTTCGGCCAGTTGGGGTGGCACGTCGGACTCCGGCAGCAGGTCGACCAACGCGTCGTGATAGCCCCCCTCGCCGTCCAGGTCGTGCTCCACCGAGCCGATCACCGCGTCGGGAACCCGCAGCACGGCGAACGTGCGCAGCACCCCGGCTGCCGCCAGCACCCCGGCGCCCCACCGGTCGACCAGATCGGGCGCGGCCTGACCGAACGGGGCGTCCGGGGCGACCACCCCGGCCAGCGGGCCGCCGGGCAACAAC
>DASULA010000128.1:0-4033 GCA_036278435.1 Mycobacteriales bacterium
CCATGAGTTACCCCGAGTTACCCGGCGTTAGCCGGCGCCGGGTGCTGGTGGGTCGAGGTAGCGGGCGGCGGCGGACCGGTAGGGGCACAACACGAGGGCCGACCCGCAGGTGCACCAGTGTGGGGCCCGCCCGTCGGTGGGCGGGACCGGCCGGTGCCAGGCCAGAACCTGCCGGGCGTAGGCCACGTACTGCTCATCGGTCGGGACGTCCCGCCCGGCGTGGCCCGGCCAGGGCAGTGGCCCGGGTCGGGTCATGCCGGCGTCCAGTGCGGCGCGGGCGGTTCGGCGATGACCTCGGCCAGGAGCATCCGCCGGGTCGGGCACGGCCGGGCGGGCCGGCGCCGCCACCACGGCCACCGGTGCCGGTCGGGTCGGCAGTACCGGCACCGGCCGGTGCCGTCGGGCTCGTGCATCGCCGCCACCGCCAACACCAACCGGCCCCACACCTCCACCGGCGCACCGGCCAGCCGCGCGGCCGGATCGTCCGGTGCCGTCGACCCGGTGCCGTGACCGGCGGTCACTTGCCCACCGGTCCTGGATCACCGTCCACCCACCGATCGCCCAACAGGTCGGCGAGCACCGACCGGCCGGGCTCGCGCGGCTCGGCCGATGGCCGAGGCGGTGTCTCGTCGCGGCCAGGTTCGGAACCGTCGGGCAACTCGACCACCCCGGCCGCCTCCGCGGCCACCCAGTAATCGTCTGACTCCAACCAACCGAGGTGCACATGGTCGAACATCGGCGTCCCCTCCGACTGTTGCCGTTGTTGCTACGTTGCGTAGCCTTACCGGCACAGGAACGACATGCCAGGGGACCGGCGTTCGCCGGATGCCAGCGAACGGGAGCACGTACATGCACACGGTCGGGGCGCACATCCGGCGGACTCGCCTGGCACGCGGGCTGTCGCTGAGCCAGACCGCCCGCCGCGCGCACGTGGCCAAGGGTTACCTGTCCGAACTGGAGCGTGGTCTGCGGGACCACCCCTCCGAGCCGATCCTGCGGGCACTGTCGAAGGTGCTCGACGTCGATCTGGTGGCCTACGCGCGCAGATGTGGCCACCCTGACGACACGTCACACGCCGACACCGCGTTGGTCGTCCAGCGCCGGCCAGACGGGAGCGTGATCATCGTGGAAATGGACCGCCGGGCATTCCTCGCCACCGCTGGGGCGGCCGGTGCGGTGGCCGTCGTCCCGTTGCCCGACCGGGTTACTCCTGACGTGTTGACCGCGCTGTCCGACCGTTACGACTGGCATGTCAGGGCCGGTCGAGTCATGCCGGCAAACACCGTCTCGCGACCGATGGAGGCCGATCTCGCGGAAATTACTCGCGTGGTGGGACGTACTTCGGCCAGGTTGCGTCCACCTCTGCTGGCGCTCGCGTCGCGGTACGCCACGCACCTCGGGTGGCTGCACCAAGACGCCGGCGGCCTGTACGGAGCGCTCTACTGGACCGACCGGGCCACCGACCTGGCCCGTGCTGCCGAATGGCGGCAGATGGTCGCCTACACGCTGGCACGCAAAGCCAATATTCTCCAGGACGAGCAGCCACACCACGCCGCTGCCCTGGCTCGCGCGGCAGCGAAGAGCAGGCGGCTGCCGGCCAGCGTCATGGCCTATGTCGCCGGGCAGGAGGCGGAGGCACATGCTCACGCGGGGGAGACGCGATCGGCATATCTGGCCCTGGACGCGGCACGTCGCGCGGCTGACCGAGCCGAGCCTGAGGAACCGCTCCCGACTCCGCAGATGATCAGTGTCACCAGCATGGTCCGTTTCAGGCAGTCCAATGTTGACTTGATTCTGGGGAGACCAGAATCCGTGATCGCCGCACTGGAGCCCGTGCGGGCGGAGTGCGACGCGCCCCGCAGCTTCGCTCACTACGCTCCGCCGCTTGCCCTCGCCTACGCGAGGGTAGGTGAGGTAGACGCAGCGTGCCGAACGGCTGTGGAGATTGTGCAAAAGGGCGCGCCATGCGGGTCGACCACCGCACGGCGCGGACTTCGGTCGGTGCGCGATGCGCTGCGGCCGTGGGCGGGTCGGTCCGATGTGGACGATGTGATGGCGGCGCTGTCGGCCTGACCGCCCGGCGGTTATGCGCGGACCGGTGCCTTCCCTGACGGCGTGTCACACGCCGACACCGCGTTGGTCCTCCAGCGCCGGCCAGACGGGAGCGTGATCATCGTGGAAATGGACCGCCGGGCATTCCTCGCCACCGCTGGGGCGGCCGGTGCGGTGGCCGTCGTCCCGCTGCCCGACCGGGTTACTCCTGACGTGATGACCGCGCTATCCGACCGTTACGACTGGCATGTCAGGGCCGGTCGCGTCATGCCGGCGGAGACGGTCTCGCGACTGATGAAAGTTGATCTGGAGGAGATCAGTCGGGTAGCGGGAAACGTTCCGACGTCGTTTCGACCCGCCATGTTGACGCTCGCGTCACGCTTTGCCGAACACCTGGGCTGGATGCGACAGGAAGCCGACGACACCACGGGAGCGCTGTACTGGACCGACCGGGCCGCCGACTTCGCTCACGCGGCAGGGTGGCGGCACATGGCGTCCTACGCGCTGTCGCGCAAGGCGGCCATCGTGCTGAACACGCAGCCACGCCACGCCACGGAGCTTGCCGGATTGGTCCGGAAGGACAGACGACTGCCGGCTGGAGTGATCGCGTTCGCAGCCGGGAAGGAGGCCGAGGCGCACGCTCGTGCCGGGAACGCGAAGGGTGCGTACGAAGCACTCGACCTGGCCCGCGCCGCAGCCGATCGAATCGATCCCGATGAACCTCTTCCGGCGCCACAGATGGTGGCGACAGGTGCCTTGCTGGATGCCCGTCAGTCACGATGTGATCTCGTGCTTGGCCGACCCGAAGCGGTGATCACCACGTTGGCCCCGATCACGGCGGAGTGGATCACCCCGCGCAGTGTCATCAACTACGGACCACCTCTTGCCATTGCCTACGCCAAGGTGGGTCACATTGACAAGGCGAGCAGGGTGGCCGGAAGCATCGCGCGATCCCGCCAGCAGTGCGGCTCCACTGGTTCACTACAGGACGTGCGCGAGCTGCGGTCAGCGTTGCGGCCGTGGGCGGGCCGGTCCGATGTGGACGACGTGATCGCGGCGCTGTCGACCTGACCACCCGGCGGCGCTCGGTGGTGTCAGCGCAACGAGGGTCCAGCCGTGACCTGCCGGTCTGGCCGGCGAATCCGCCACCGTCGGGTTCGTGCGTCGCCGCGACCGCCGCACCGACGCCAAGTGCGGACAAGCAGACGACAGACCTGTTCCGGTCCGGTCTGGACGGCTGAGTGGCCCGGGGGTGGCGTGTTGTCGTCTGGTTGTGGTCTGGTCCGGGCGGCGGTGGTTGGTTTTGGCATGTCGGATGTATTCCACCACGGCGGGTCGGGGGTTGTGTGACGTGTCTTGGTGTGGGGTTGTGGTTGTTATGGTGGGTCGTATTTTTGTGGTGTGGTGGTGTAGTGCCGGCCGGTGGGGCTGGTCCAGTGGAATTGTCCGTTGGTTTGGGTGAGTCGCCACGGGGTTTGGTGTTTGAGGCGGTGGTGGTGGCGGCATATCGCGCCGAGGTTGCCCGGTGTGGTGGGTCCGGTTGGCCAGGGGATCGTGTGGTCCAAATCCGCGTGTTGTGCGGGGTGTTGGCAGCCGGGGAATCGGCAGGTGTGGTCGCGTGCGCGGATGTGGTCGTCGAGTGCGGTTGGTGGCCGGTAGGTGTTGTGGGTGTGTTCGATCAGTGACCGGTCTACCGGGTCGGTGATCAGTCGTTTCCATGTTCCGGTGGGGTCTGAGGCGATGGCCCGGGCGTAGGCCGCGCCGATCGGTCCGTACCCGTGGAGTACTGCGGGGTTGTTGTTGGCGCCGGTGAGGGTGGAGGCGGCTACGGTGAGGTGTACCAACGGCCGCACCCGGGGTTCACTGGTCACACCGGGGTCGCGGTGTCCCAGGAGCAGTCCGACGAACACGTCGGCCCGCCGCGCGTCGACACCCCGCTCATCCCCAGGAACCCGCCCGGCTCGGGCCAGGGCGTCAACCC
>DASULA010000129.1:0-3921 GCA_036278435.1 Mycobacteriales bacterium
GGTGGGTTGTTCCGGGGTGGACGCCGAGGATGTCGCGCACCGCGGCCCGGTAGCGTGCCTCGGCGACGCTCGTCCGGAAGACGGCCTTCTCGTTTTCCTGCCTGCCCAGGAACGCCTTTGGCGGTGCGCTGGCCAGCACCGGTTCGGCGGCCTGTAGCGCCAGCCGGTAGGCGCTGTGCCGCCACGCGGCTTCAGCTTCGTCGGCCCGGTCGGGCTGGCGTTGCAACCCGGCCAGGAGCCGGCGAACGACCGGGGTGAACTCGTGGACCAGCGCGTCGCCGACCCGCTGACCCTTGTCCCACGGCTGCTTGTCGCCGCCGGAGGCGCGGCGGATGTCATCGCCGAGCCGGTTCGCCGCGTCCTGAAGCTGCCGGGCCTGCGACACCACGTCGAGCAGCAGGCCCCGGACCTCGCCCTCGGCGGCCAGCGCGGCGACCGGCAGCGGGATGGCGTCGACCATCACGTCCTCGACGACCGCGGACTGGTTGCCGTAGGCCACGCCCACGGTGAGCACCCGCAGCGGCAGGTCCACCGGCAGGCACCCCTGCCCGCGCAGGTCGGCGACCTGGCTCAGCAGCAAGCTGCTGCTGACGCGTTCGCCGGTGGGCTGGCGGATGGCCAGCAGGCCGGCCATCCCGCGCCACGCCGACCGCCCGGGTTGGTGCCGCACCGGGCGGCGCGGGGGCTGCCCGGCCTTCGGTTTCTCTTCCTGCCGCCAGGCGGTGTGCGGTTCGAACTGGGGCGTCTGGTCGAGCCGGTCCCCGGCGGCCAGCACCACCTCGCGTACCACCGTTGCTCCGCTGGCGTCGGTTGTGGGGATCAGGCGGATCCGGCGGGACTGCCAGGTCAGCACGTCCAACAGGCCCTTGGCCGGCCTTGCGTCCCATCGCGGACTGGCCGGCTCTTCGGTACGCCACTGTGGCCGGTCGCCCGGCCGGAGTCCCTGCGGGAGGATCGGCGTGTTCAGCAGCAGCGTCTCGGCCAGGGTCCGACCCATCGGCACGACCACACCCAACTGTCCGAGCGGGCCGGTCGGGTTCCCGGTGGTCTTGCCCGCCTTCACCTGCGGGTCACCGACGACGCCGGACTTGATCGCCGCGGTGTCCCAGCAGTGCGCGGCCAGCAGTGCCCGCGCCGCCTGCGCGGGAGACAGTGTGGGCGGTTCGGCTTCGGTCCGCGCCGTGAACAGCGGCACGTTGTTGCCCGTCGCCACCGACGCCAGCAGCAGCGACACCGGCTTGGTCTCGTCCTTCGCCGTGCGCAGCCCGGCGACCTGCCCGAACGGCCGGGTCGGGTGGAACAGTTCGAACCGGTCGGCCTGCTTACCAAGGTGCTTCGCCAGTTTTTCGGCGTCTCGCTTCGCTGAGTCTCGCTTATAGGCGTCTTTCCCGGCAGCCGCCGCCCACCGGTCTGCCCACTGTTCCGCGTCGCGGGGAGCGCCCAGCGCATCGAGGACGAACGGCAGCAGCACCTGCCGGAGTACCGCGACACCCTGCAGCGGGTCGTCGAGTGCCAGCCCGTCTATCTCGTGTGCCCGAGTCAGCGCGTCGGTCACGGACACCTCGGTCCGCCTGCCATCCACGGTCACCGGGACCCACGGGTCGCCGATCAGGTTGAAACCAGTCACAGAGAACCTCAGGAAAGCTCATGGCCCGCCGGGGCGGACCGGATTCGGTGTGGGAGATCAGGGAGTGCGCTCGTCGATCAGGCCCAGGTCCGGTTCGTAACGGAGCAGGTGCCCGCCGAGCCGGGCCGACCTCGCCTCGTCGAGCACGAGCGCGCGGGACCGGGCCAGCCAGGAATCGGCCTGCCACCCGGGTAGCGGGCGCAACTCCCGCTTCGCCGCGTCGGTCAGCTCCGCGCCGGCGGGTAGTCGCACGGACGCCTGCACGACCCGCTCGGCGATCTCCGAGTCGCTGACGGCCTCGCCGTTCACTCCCATGGCCCGACCGTCGAGGGTCAGGTAACCGCGGCCGTCACGCCGGACCAGCACCACCTCCACCGACTCCGGCCCGTCCCGGACCACCGCCGCCACCGCGTCCTCGTCGGGAAGGTTCGCGGTGGACAGGGTGTGTAGGCCGGCCAGCGTGGAGGTTCCCAACCTGTCGGGACCGGCGAGCAGGAACGGTTCGGCGGCGGCCTGCCGGCGGCGCAACTCCCGGGCGCGCTCGGCCTCGGCGGCGCTGGCCGGCTCGGACCACCCGGCCGGCACCAGCTCGGTGTCGCCGTAGCCGCGGGCCACTAGGTCGGGTACCTGCGCCGGAACGCTCCACCCGCCTTCCACCTCGGCCCGCAGTACCAGCGCGGCCGTGCGCAGCAGCAGGTGCTCGCCGTAGACGAACGTGCTACCCAGTGGGAACCTCGGTAGCTGGCCGTCCCGGCGGGTCAGGCCGGTCACCACCACCCGAGGAGACCGCACCGGTGCCGGCCGCGGTTCGCGACGGTCGTGCCGGTGCAGCCGGCCCACACGCTGGAGCAGCAAGTCAATCGGCGCCAGGTCGGTAACCAGCAGGTCGACGTCGACGTCGAACGACTGCTCGGCGACCTGCGTGGCCACCACCACCATCCGGTGTGGTCTGGGCGGGGCACCCTCGCGGTCCGGCGGGCCGAGCAGATCGAGCACCCGGCTGGTGCGGTCGGCTCGCTCACCGGCCGTGAAGCGGGCGTGGAGCAGGACCGCGTCCTGGCCGAATGCCTTCTCCACCGCCGCGTAGGTGCGCTGCGCCCGGGCCACGGTGTTACGGACCACCAGCGCGCACCCGCCGTCGGAGAGCGACTCACGCAGCAAGCCGACCACCGGTTCCGGGCTGCCGTCACCAGGCTCGTCGAGCACCTCCACCGCGACGTCGAGCGATTCCCGCCACGGCCGGGAACCGGCGACCTGGAACCGTGGCGCACCGTCCACGGCACACGCCGACAGCACGCTCGGATAACCGCCCGCCGCGGGAAGGGCCGACAGGTCCACGTCACGCACACCCAGCGCGCCCTGCAGGTAGGCGTCGACGAGTTCCGCGCGCATCGCCGGCGGCAGGGTGGCCGACAGCAGGATCACCGGCACGCCGGCGTCGGCGAGCCAACGCAGCGCCTCGAACAGGAACTGCGCCATGTAGATGTCATAGGCGTGAACCTCGTCGAGGACGACCACCCGCCCGGCCAGGCCGGCATGGCGCAGCATCACGTGCCGAGTCCGGGTCGCCGCGTGCAGGAGCTGGTCGACCGTACCCACCGTCAGCGGGATCAGCAGGCCACGGTTCCGGCCGAGCAGCCACTCCGAGGGCGCCACCGTGTCCTTGGCGTCCTGCGGCGCCCGGTGGGACACCGGTCCCGTCCCGTACACGTCCTCGCAGCCGTAGTCGTCGATCCCGGCGAACTCAACCTTCCGCTTGGTGAGGAGTTCCCGCCACTCCTTGTTGAACCGCGCCTTGCCATGCAGAAGTCCGATCGGCAGCCCCGGTTCCACCGAAGAAGCCCACCGCCGAAACCTGGTCAGCATGTGATCGCTCGTCGCCTGGGTCGGCATCCCGACAAACACGCCGTCCGCACCGAAACGGCGGGCCAACGCCTCGACGGCCGTTAATGCGGCCTCGGTCTTACCCTCACCCGTCGGTGCCTCAATGATCAACAACCCCGGTGCCGGCATCTGCTCGGCCAGCGTGATTGCGGAAATTTGCACGGGACGTGCCGCATTGCCGAACCGAACTCTCACCGGATCGGGCAATTTCGGAAGGTTGTCCGGAACCCATCCGCCACGTAACCCCAACCGCTTCCACGCCTTGGCCGCACGGCCGCGCGCCCCTGCCATCGACACAGCGACAATCCGATCGACGCCACCGAAGTTGGCGCCATCGCTGGCGATCCAGTCGGCCACGATGATCCCACCGACAATCGCAAGTTGCACCGCGCGGCGAGGAGCCCGGGACG
>DASULA010000130.1:0-3528 GCA_036278435.1 Mycobacteriales bacterium
GCCGGTCCGATCCGCAACGCCCGCATGGTGTTGGACGGCGCGGACCTGTGCCTGGCGTTCATCCACAACCACAGCCGTGGTGCGTCGGGCTGCGCGGACTACGCCGAACAGCACGGCATCCGCACGATCAGGAACACCGAGCCGTTCGCCTCCGCCCGCGCCATCTCCACCAACGCCCGCTTCGACGCGCTCGTAGCCGGCTGGACCGACGACGACAGCGACTTCCTGCCCGGCACGAACATCCCCAAGCCCGGCCGCTGCCACCCGTACTACGCCCAGAACGGGGCCGTCCTGGACTGGATCAACGGGCTCACCTTCGAAGACAGCCACGTCCTGTGCGTCCCCAAGCCGCCGCCCAGCCTGGCCCGGCTCATCACCGAGACCAACTTCGATACCGAACCACCCACGGCCAGCCAGGACGTCATCACTCTGACCAGGTCCTACTGCGCCGGCCTGGCACCCTACGTCGGCCGGCCGTTCGTCTACCGGTGGGCCGTCGCCAAGGACGGGTTGGGCCGGACCGTGGCAGGCGAGATGCACATCCACTACATCGCGGCCGCCGGTCACTCGGTCAAAACGCGCGACGGATCGGGAGGCGGTTCGTGACTACGCTCGCGGTCACCTGGAGCCCGGCGTGGTGCGGTGTCCTCGGCCAGGTTGTCGAGGGCTGGGCGATGTACGTCGAGGGAGACCACCGCGCGGTCGTCTTCCCGAACGGCTTCGGGTGGGCGGTGCAGGAGGACGCCGGTCACACCGTGGTCGCTGTGCGGCCCAGCATGGAGGAGGCCAAGCAGGCCGCTGTGGACTGGATCCTGGGTCTGCGGGAGATCAGCCGGACGCTGCGCCGGCTGCGCTTGGGGGAATTGTGATGGACCGGTTTGACGAGCTGATCGCGTCGATCGACCTGGCGTTGGTCGAGAACACGGCCGCCGACATGATCGCCGACGTGGTGCGCGCCGACCCGCCGGTGCTGCCGTCCGATGCGCTGGTGAAGTCCCTGCCGGACTTCGCCGAGTACCTGCGCACCTTCCCTCCACCGCCGATCGTGCGCCTCGATCTGCCCGCGCTGGCCAGGGGCGCGCTGAACCAGGCTGCGTGGCTGGCGGAATTCGAGCGGGAGCGGGCCGCCGCCGCGGCCGCGATCCGGTACACCCGCCCGTACAGCGCCCGGCCGTACGTGGACGGTGCGATCCTGCGCGCCGGCATGCCCGAGCCGCCGCCGCCGCGCCGGCCGAGGCTGGCCCGGTGGTGGCGGGAACTGGTGCACGCCCTGCGGGATCCGGGGCCGCTGGTGGTGTGCATGGTGGTCGCCGGGGCGCTGGCCAGCGCGGTCCTGGCGGGCCGGGTGGGGTAGTCGTGTCAGCACCCGGTGCCACCATCACCGCCGTGAGCACCCTGGATGCGGGCACTGCCGGGTTCCGGCTCCGCTGCGCGCCGGCCCGGTCGGCGTCGACGTGGGGAGCGCCGGCCGCCCGGTTTCCCGAACTGCCGTGGCACGCGATCTGGTCGGACGCCACGGCGGCGTTGTGCGGTGAGCCGGTGATCAACGTCGGTCGGCCGTGGCTGGATCCGGCAGGGCCGGGGCCGTGGTGTCTGGAGTGCGTCGCGCTGGCCCGGTGCGAGCCGGCGTGGCCTGGGGCGCAACCCGATTCGCCTGGGTGAACGGGTCTGCTACGGTCGGTTCAGCACTCCCGGTGCGACGGCTCAGGCGGGTACTTCTTCGGCGAAGATCAGCACCTCGTGCTGGTTACCCCGCCGGCCACCTTGATCTCGGGAGAACAACTTCACAGAGTGCCCGGTGCGCAGGACACGGCTACTTCCACTGTTAATGGAGTGACGAGGGTTCGAATCCCTCCGGCGGCTTCGGCTGTCGTAGCTCAGCGGCCTAGAGCGCTTATGTCGCCGCGACCGATCTTGATCTCGGGCACTCCGAAGTGGTTCTCCCTCCGACCACGAGAGGGGACAACTACACAGCGCCCGGTGCGACGACCACAGGTACTTCGGTTGCTGGTTCGAATCCAGTCAGTGGCAGGCCGAAAGGCTCCGGCTGCTGTAGCTCAGATGGCAGAGCAAAGTGCACACACCCTGCGGTTACCCTGATCTCGGGCGTTGCGTAGTCGTCCCCTCCACACAGGAGGGACGCCACCATGGCGAAGTTCAACCAGCCCGGGTCGCGGGCCGTCGTGTCGAGCCCGATCCGCTCCACGGCCGATCCGACCGCAACCACCTACGAGGGTGCGCCCGGGTTCACCCGGGAACCCAAGGGTGAACTCTTCCTGTTGGCCGTGTCGAACATGGTCGGCGAGGACACCTACTACGAATCCGCCGGGGATCGGGACGACCGGTTCCGCCGGCTCGTCCGCCAGGTCGCGACCGCCGACGGCGGGTGGACGCTGGAGTTCCTGCGCTGGCTGCGGTCCGAGGGCAACATGCGCTCGGCGCCGCTGGTCGCCGCCGCCGAGGCGGTGCACGCCCGGCTGGCCGAGGAGGAGGGCGACCGCACCGCGAACCGGTCCTTGATCGACGCGGTGCTCCAGCGCGCCGACGAGCCCGGCGAGATGCTGGCCTACTGGATCTCGCGGTTCGGCCGGAACGTGCCCAAGCCGGTGAAGCGTGGTGTCGCCGACGCCGTGGCCCGGCTGTACGACGAGCGCGCTCTGCTGAAGTACGACGCCGACTCGCGCGGGCTCCGATTCGCCGACGTCCTCGAACTCGTCCACGTCACGGCCACCCACCCGCAGATCAAGGGCACCTGGCGGGGTGACCTGTTCGAGCACGCGATCGACCGCCGGCACGACCTGGACAACCCGATCCCCGAATCGCTGGGCGTTCTGCGTCGCCGCGCGGAACTGATGGCCCTGCCGGTCGGCGACCGGCGGGCCGCGCTGAACCCGGACACGCTGCGGGCGGCCGGGATGACGTGGGAGGCTCTGGCCGGCTGGTTGCAGGGTCCGATGGACGCCGCCGCGTGGTCGGCGGTGATCCCGTCGATGGGCATCTTCAGCCTGACCAGGAACCTGCGGAATTTCGATGAGGCCGGCGTCCCCGACGACGTGGCCGCGACGGTGGCCGCGCTACTGTCCGACCCGGACGTGATCGCCCGGTCCCGGATGCTCCCGATGAGATTCCTGGCCGCCTACAGGGCCGCACCGTCGCTACGGTGGGGCCACGCCCTGGAGCAGGCCCTGGGTCACTCGCTGGCGAACGTGCCCACGTTGGCCGGCAGGACGTTGATCCTGGTCGACCGGTCCGGATCGATGCGGGACACCATGTCCGACCGGTCTGATCTCACCCGAGGTGACGCCGCCGCGATCTTCGGTACCGCGCTGGCGTTGCGCGCCGAGCACGCCGACCTCGTCCAGTTCGGCACCACCAGCAGCAAGATCGAGTTGGGCCTTGGCCAGTCGCTCCTACGGGCCATCGACAAGTTCGGATGGCTCGGTGGCACTGCCACCGCCGACGCGGTACGCCGCTGGTACCGGGATGGTTTCCACAGCCGGGTGGTGATCGTCACCGACGAGCAGGCGA
>DASULA010000131.1:0-7498 GCA_036278435.1 Mycobacteriales bacterium
CACGCCGCCGCCTGGGCCGCGGCCGGGCTCACCGCCGACCAGATCGTCGCGCTGCCGGCCGGGCCGGCGCGCGATCCGATCGAGGCGGACACCGACCGGCGGGCCGCCGCCCCGTACGGCTCGCTCACCGGTCCGGAGCGGTCCGCCTGGTTGGACGGGCTGAAAGCCCTGCCCGGTTGAAGGTCAGCGGCGGCGGGCCCGCTCGTACTGCACCGGCCAGGCGACCTCGGCGCCCAGCTCGGCCGCCGCGTACAGCGGCCAGCGCGGGTTGCGCAGCATCTCCCGCCCGAGCAGCACCGCGTCGGCGGCCCCGCTGGTCACGACCTGGTGTGCCTGCACCGGGGTGGTGATCATCCCCACCGCCGCGGTGGGGATGCCCGCGCCGTGGCGGACCTCGCGGCACGCGCCCACCTGGTAACCGGGGCCGACCGGAATCTCGGCCTTGGCCACCACCCCGCCGGACGAGCAGTCGATCAGGTCCACCCCGGCCGCGCGCAACAGCGAGGCCAGCCGCACCGAGTCGGGCACCTCCCAGCCGCCGGGGACCCAGTCGGTCGTGGACAGCCGCACGAACAGCGGGACGGAGTCGGGCATCGCGGCCCGGACCGCCTCGGCGGTCTCCAGCAGCCAGCGGGTCCGCCCTTCGAAGTCTCCGCCGTAGCCGTCGGTCCGGGTGTTGCTCAGCGGCGAGTAGATCTGGTGGGCCAGGTAGCCGTGCGCGTAGTGCAGTTCCACCAGGTCGAACCCGGCGTCCACCGACCGCCGGGCCGCCTCGGCGAACGAGCCGGTCAGGGCGCGCAGTTCGGCGACGGTCAGCGCCCGGGGCGCGGCCAGCCGCTCGAACGGGTCCGTGGTGGGGCCGACCGGCTGCCAGCCGTTCTCCTCCGGGCCCAACGTGCGGTACGGGCCGAGCCACGGCGGCGGGGTCGATCCCTTGCGCCCGGAGTGCGCGAGCTGCATACCGGTCAGCGCGCCCTGTCGGTGGATGAAGTCGGTGATCCGCCGCCAGGTGGCGGCCTGCGCGTCGTTCCAGATCCCGGTGTCGGCCGGGCTGATCCGCCCCTCCGGGGTCACCGCGGTGGCCTCGGTCATGACCAGGCCCGCACCCCCGGTGGCGAACCCGCCCAGGTGGACCAGGTGCCAGTCGTCGGGAATCCCGTCCGACGCCGAGTACTGGCACATCGACGACACCCAGATCCGGTTGCGGGCGGTGGCGCCACGCAACCGCAGTGGTTCGAAGAGGTCGGTCACGACCGCGCAAACCAGCTGCACCGCAGCGACATTTCACCGTGTGGCGGACATCACGCCCCGGTGTGGTCCGGGACCTGGGCGTGGCGACACCGGCCCGGCACCGGTGCGCCGGCAGCGGTCTCGCCCGTGACACAGCCCGTGACACAGCCCGGGGCGCCAGACTGGTCGATGATGGTGGCGTCGGACCGTCCGGCTGTGCCCACCGCTGTGCCCGCCGCCGAGGGTCGCCGGCCGGTCGGAGCACCGCCGGTGCGTCCGTCGAGCCGCCGCCCGGATAGGGAAAGATCACGATCGTGAGCACGCCCACCCGCGGGGACGAGGAGCGCAGGCGGCCGGTCGCGGCCCGGTGGGCCGTCTCCTCCGACCGCACCGCCACCGTGGTCGCCGCGGCGACCTGGCTGCTCGGCCTGCTCACCGTCATCAGCGCGTTGCTGCCCGGACAACGCGACCGGGTCCGCTACCTGACCAGGATCGTCGGGGTGCCCACCGAGGCCAGCGCCACGGCCACCGGGGTCGCGGCCACCCTGGGCTTCCTGCTGATCTGGCTGGCCAGCGGCCTGCGCCGGCGCAAGCGCCGGGCCTGGCGAGCCGCGGTGGTGGTCACCGCGGTGGTGGCGGTGTCCCACGTGGCCAAGGGGTTGGACTTCGAGGAGGCCGCGGTCTCCATGGCGATCCTGGTCATGCTGATCGCGTCCCGGAGCGAGTTCTACGCGCTGGGAGACCCGGTCACCCGCTGGATGGCACTCAGGGTCTTCGTCCAGTTCGTCCTGATCGGTGTGGCGCTGGGCGTCGCGCTGTTGCTGATCAACCAGAACCGGGTGATCGGCCGACCCTCGGTCCGGGAGGAACTCGAACACGTGCTGCTCGGCCTGGTGGGGATCCGCGGGCCGCTGACGTTCAGCTCCGACCGGGTCGCCGACGTCGTGTCGTCCACCCTGCTCGGATTCGGCGCCCTCACCGCGTTCTCCACCGCCTACCTGATCCTGCGCCCGTCCCAGCCGGTGCCGCTGCTCGGACCGGAGGACGAGACCCGGCTGCGTGAACTGCTGGTTCGGCACGGCCGGCGCGACTCGCTGGGCTACTTCGCGCTGCGTCGGGACAAGAGCGTGATCTGGTCGCCCAGTGGGAAGGCCGCGATCACCTACCGGGTGCTTGCCGGCGTGGCGCTGGCCAGCGGCGACCCGATCGGCGACCCGGAAGCCTGGCCGGGGGCGATCGAGGAGTTCATGGAACTCGCCCGGCTGCACGCCTGGGTGCCCGCCGTCATCGGATGCGGCGAGCAGGGGGCCACGGTGTGGCGGCGGGAGGGCGGCCTGGACGCCCTCGAACTCGGCGACGAGGCCATCCTGGACACCGCGGAGTTCGGCCTGGAGGGCCGGGCCATGCGCGGGGTCCGACAGGCCTGCGCCCGGCTGGAACGCGCCGGTTACACGGTGCGGGTGCGCCGAGCCCGGGACATACCCGACGAGGAGTTCACCGAACTGCTCAGGGTGGCCGCCACCTGGCGCGGCGCCGCGGTGGAACGCGGGTTCTCCATGGCGCTCAGCCGGCTCGGCGACCGGGCCGACGGCGACTGCGTCGTGGTCACCGCCTACCAGGACGGGCTGCTGCGCGGGCTGCTGCACTTCGTTCCGTGGGGCGCCGACGGGCTGTCGTTGGACCTGATGCGGCGGGACCGGTCGGCCGACAACGGCCTGAACGAGTACCTGATCGTGCGGCTGGTCGGGGCGTGCCCGGCGCTGGGCGTGTCGCGGGTGTCGCTGAACTTCTCGGTGTTCCGGGCCGCGCTGGAACGCGGCGAGCGGATCGGCGCCGGCCCGGTACTGCGGCTGTGGCGGGGGACGCTGATCTTCGCCTCCCGCTGGTGGCAGATAGAAACGCTGTACCGGTTCAACGTGAAGTTCCGCCCGGCCTGGAATCCTCGCTTCATCTCGTTCCCGTCCACCCGGGACCTGCCCCGGATCGCGATCGCGGCACTGGAGGCCGAGGCGTTCCTGGTCCGGCCGCACACGGTGCGGCGGCTGCTGGTCCGCCCCTGAGCCGGCCCCTGAGGCTGCCGTGGAGGGGACGGGAACGGGGACGGCGGGGCGCGGCGGAGCGGTCGGAACCGCTCGGGCTGGTCGTACCGGTCGTACCGGTCGAACCGGTCGGGCTGGTCCGGCTGGTCGGAACCAGAGTGCGAGGAGGCGGTGTGGTCGGCGACCTGTCGATCGTCTCCTGGGACTTCCTGGCCGGGCTCGCCCTGGCCGCGCTGGCGTGCTGGGTCGGGTGGCGGACGCTGCGGCGGCGGCGGCGCCGTCGCGTCGCCCTGGTGCTTCTGGTGGTGGCCGTGCTGCTGTCCTCGGCCAGCGCGGCGACCGCGGTGAACCGCCACTTCTCCTACCTGCCCAGGTTCGGCGACGTGCTGAGCCTGGTCGACGGCGGGCGGAACTGGGCCCGCTACGCCGAGGTGGCGCGACTGACCCCGCAGAGGGCCGCGGCCCGGTACCCGGCCGGCGCCGTGGTCCGGTTCACCGTCGCCGACCGGGGCAGCGGCTTCGGCCCGACCCGCGCGCTGGTCTACCTGCCGCCGCAGTACTTCTCCCAGCCGCGCCGGCGGTTCGCCGTGGTCTACCTGTTCCACGGGTCACCGGGCGTGCCCGGCGACTGGTTCCACGGCGGCGAGGCGGCCGCGGTCGGATGGCGGCTGGCCACCCGGGGCGAACCGGTCATCCTGGTGTCGCCGCGGATGAGCGCCGGCTGGCTGGACGACCCCGAATGCGTCGACGGTGTACGGGAGCGGGTCGAGACCCACTTCCTGCGGGACGTGCTCCCGGCCGTCGACGGCACCCTGCGGACCGCGCCGGTCCGGGACGCCCGGGCGCTCGCCGGCATGTCCGCGGGCGGGTTCTGCGCGCTCAACCTGGGGCTGCGCAACCGCGACCTGGTCTCCACCATCATCGACCTGAGCGGCTACACCCGGCCCACCCACGCCGGCGGGCTGGCCGCGATCTTCGGAACCGGGCCGGCGGCCGGCGCCGCGGCCAGGGCCAACAGCCCGGCCGACTACGTCCGAACGCTCGCCCGCACGCCCGCGGTGCGGATCTGGCTGGACTGCGGTCGCCGGGACACCGAGGTCCTCGGCGAGATGGCGTCGCTGGCCGCCGCGCTGCGGTCCGACGGCATCGGCGTGCGGTTGGTCACCCGTCCCGGCGGCCACACGTTCACGGTGTGGCGGCCCGCCCTGGCCGACGCCCTGACCTGGGCCGCCCCGCGACTCGCCGCCACCGCCGCCGTCCAGGACACCCGGTGACCCGGGACACGGTTGGCGAACCGGGGGGTACCGCTTTGCCCTGATGGCCGCGTTGCTTGTACCCTTGCCCAGCGGTGGCCTCGGTGGGGCCCCGGGAGGCTTCGCCTAGTCTGGTCTATGGCGCCGCACTGCTAATGCGGTTGGGGGCTTCAACCCCCTCCCGGGTTCAAATCCCGGAGCCTCCGCGACAGTGGTGTGAGACACTGACGCCCGATGCGCTCGTAGCTCAACGGATAGAGCACTTGACTACGGATCAAGAGGTTGCAGGTTCGAATCCTGCCGAGCGCGCAGTGTGATGTCTCGGGACATCGGGATAGGTCGGACCTGCGATGTGCAGGTTCGGCCTACTGCTTTGTGGGTCTGGGTGGTCGGCCGGTGGGTTGGTAGTCGCGGCGTGGGTCGATGGTCAGGTCGCGGAGGAGTTCTCCGGTGGCGGCATCGATGATGCGGACGTGGAGGTCGTGGACGAGCAGGATGACGTCGGTTCGCCGCGTGGGTTCGGCTGACGCCGATGTGGCGGAGTCGGCCGGCGACGCGCAGGGTGACGCTGCCAGCTTTGTCGATCTTGTCGTGGCGGACCCGGTCGTGGGTGTCGGCGCTGCGGTCGCTGGTTGGGCTGGCTTTCGGGCGGGTCGTGTAGATGGTGGTGGGGTGGCTCGGTGCGGTAGGGACCGGTGCGGCTGATGCTGGTTGTAGGTCTCGATGAACCGGTCAAGCAGGGTCTACGGGTCGCCGATCGTCGCGGGCTGGGCGGGCTGGGCGGGCCGGACGCGTAACCACTTCTTCAGTGTCTGCCCGAAGCGTTCGACCTTGCCCTGGGTCTGCGGACGGTTCGGGGCGCCGTTCTTCTGGGCCACGCCGAGATGCCGCAGCTCCGTCTCGAACCCGTTCCGGCTGCCCCGCCCGCCGGAGTAGCCGGTGGTGAACACCATCCCGTTGTCGGTCAGCGTTGAGGCCGGGATCCCATGAGCGGCGAGCGCCCGACGGAACGTGGCGAGCACGACCGGGCCGGTGACCCGCAGGTGTGCGGTGACCGACAGCGCATAGCCGGAGTGGTCGTCAAGCCAGGACAAGATCTCGACGTCGGTGCCGTCGACGAGGCGGTAGTGGGTGACCTCGGACTGTCAGCACTCGTTCGGCTAGGCGGCTTGGAACCGGATGTAGGAGCTGTTGGGTCGCTTCGAGGCATCCGGGGTTAGGGTGCCGGCGCGGGTGAGGATCCGGTTGATCGTCGCCCGCGACACCTCGGCGCTGTGGTGGTGGGCCAGGTTCCAGCCGATCGTGTCCGCACCGGCGTGCGGCCCGGCTTCGACCAGCTGCTTGCGCGGCCGCGCGAACTCGGTGATGCCCCAGTCAGCGGGGGACATCCGGGCGATCAGGCAGATCCGCTCACGGACCTGCTCACCGATCCTCCTCGGCCGACCCCCGCTCCATTTTGGGTCCAACGCCGGAAACCCCCGCTTGTTAAACGCGTGGATCACCTCGCGGACATAGTCCTCGCCGACCCCCAACAGCGACGTGATGTCCCGCACCGCTTGGCCCTGGGCAGACATCAACACCACAATCGCCCGCGACAGCCGCACCGGGTCCTTGGCAGTCCTGCTGATCCGCGCCAGCCTGCGACCGCACCGCCGCCAGCAACCAGCTCGGCTCGCTGCTCGACGCGCACGCAATGCTGGGATTCTGCCAATCGGCCCACGATGGCGCAGCGTTCTCCGCAAAGCCCCCATCGGACTCGTTCTGGTGTAGCCCGGGGTCAAGTGACGCCGCGACTGTCGCCGTCGCAGCCGAGTCTTGACCGAGGCGATCACGTAGCGTGCTGAGTCGTTGCAGCTAATGGCCACGGGCGGCCCTGTGTCGGTGGCGACTGCAGCCCGTGCTCCCGTGCCTGGAAGGTGCGCCGCACGGTCCCCCATTCGCGGGGCGAACGGGGGCTACGCTGCAGCGTCTGCGCTCAGGGCGGAGTAAATTTCGTCGAACCGTGTCCACCATAAGGGCCACCGCAGGTGGAGGTCGTCGAGTTCGGTTTCATCGCCCGCGAGGACGCACAGGCCGCCGTGGGACCGCTCGTCCCAGAAGCACATGGTCTTGTTCTCGACGAACTTGATGCGCCAGTAGTCGCGGTGCGGGTCGTCGTTGAACCAACTGGCCATCGCCAGCCGCGCCAGGGCGGCGACCGCGCGGCGCGCGTCCAGCAGAGGCACCGGGCCTGTGACGGTGAGAATCTTGACCTTCTGTGCGTTTCCTCCGCCCGTTCTCATGACAGGTACTGAGTCCCAGCGTCCGGCCGTCGCTGACACACCTAGCGGTTTCAGTACGAACGTCCGCAGGTCCCAGTCGTCCAGGCGGGACGCCAGCGCCCACAGTCCCGCCACCGTTGACTTCGCGTACTTCGGTGCTGCGTCTAGGCACAGCTGAGGGTCGAACGCGAACACCGGATCGGTTGCGAAATGCTGGGCCTGTGCCCTCAGTGCCGGGCGGCGTTCCGCGAGGACATGCTCGTAGTACGTGTAGTTGAGGAGTGCCTGAAGGGCGTTTTCGCGCAGCTTGCCTTTGCTGGTCACGTCGTCGGCGAGTGCCCGCTCCTCCATGTCGAGACTCGCGAGGAGCCCCGGGCTCTGGTCGTCGCCCCACAGCCGTTTCCAGATTGCGAGGTGCGCGTCTGCTGCGGCGAGCGGGTCGACGCCGTCGCGTTCTAGGAGCCGGCCGAGGACGTGGTGCACGATCACTGCATTGTGCACGGTGACCGTCGGGCCGAGCTCGGCGATGAACTCGTCGTTCGCGATGGCCGTGCGGAAGCGTTTGAAGAACCGTCCGAACGCCATGCGAGTGCGCGTGGAGACCGAGAGTCCGACGGTCAGTTCGTCGTTCGGCAGCGCTTCCTCCGCCTCTCGCTCTTCGGCTAGTTCGGGGTCGGCTGCGACCTCGCTGCTTTCGAAGCCGAGGTCGGTGTCG
>DASULA010000132.1:0-9748 GCA_036278435.1 Mycobacteriales bacterium
ACTGGTCGGCCGGGCGTGTCGTCCTGGCCCGGCACCCGGTGGCCTGGCCGGACGCTGGCCGGCCCCGGCGGGCGGCGGTCTCCTCGTTCGGTATCAGCGGCACCAACGCACACCTGATCCTGGAACAGGCCCCACCCGACCCCCGGGCCGACTCCCCGGCCGACTCCCGGTCCGATCCGGGTCGGGTCGGGGGATGGGCCTGGCCGTTGAGCGCCAGAACCGATACCGCGCTGCGTGCCCTGGCGGCCGACCTCGCCGCTGACCTGGGCACCCGGGACGTCGAACCCGCCGACGTGGCGTACACGCTGGCCCGCCGGACGGCGTTTCCGCAGCGAGCGGTGATCGCGGCGGACGACCGGGACGGGCTGGTGGCCGGGCTGCGCGCGCTGGCCGAGGGCGCTCCCGACGCGCGGGTCGTCCGCGGTGCCGCAGCCGGCGGGCGGACCGCGTTCCTGTTCTCCGGGCAGGGCAGCCAGCGGCCGGGTATGGGTGGTGAGCTGTACCGCGACCAGCCGGTCTTCGCCGCCGCCCTGGACGAGGTGTGTCGGCACCTCGACCCGCTCCTGGATCGTCCACTGCGGACGGTGATGTTCGCGACACCGGACTCGGCCGACGCGGCCCTGCTGGACCAGACCGCGTTCACCCAGGCGGCGCTGTTCGCGGTCGAGGTCGCGCTGTACCGACTCGCCGAGGAGTTCGGCCTGTCCCCGGACTATCTGATCGGCCACTCCATCGGTGAACTGGCCGCCGCGCACGTCGCCGGGGTGTTCCCGCTGCCCGACGCCGCCGCGCTGGTGGCCGCCCGTGGCCGCCTCATGCAGGCCGCCCGGCGGGGCGGCGCGATGGTCGCGGTGCGGGCTACCGAGGAGGAGGTTCGCCCGCTGCTGTCCGGTGTGCACGACCGGGTCTCGATCGCGGCCGTCAACGGACCGGAGGCCGTGGTCATCTCCGGGGACAGTTCCGTCGTCGACCGGATCGCCCGGCACTGCCGCGACACCGGTCACCGGACGTCACGGCTGCGGGTCAGCCACGCGTTCCACTCGCCGCACATGGACGGCGTGCTGCCCGAGTTCCGGCGGGTCGTCGAGGGCCTGACCACGGCGGCGCCGCGCCTGCCGATCGTGTCGAACCTGACCGGCGGGGTCCTCACCGCCGCGGAACTGCGCTCCCCGGACTACTGGGTTCGCCACGTGCGGGAGGCGGTCCGGTTCGCCGACGGCATCGGTTGCCTGGCCAACCTGGGCGTCACCCGGTTCGTGGAGTTCGGGCCGGGCGGGACGTTGACCGCGATGACCCGAGACTGCCTCGCCGACGCGTCGGCCGTGCCCATTATGCGGGCCGGCCGGCCGGAGTCGGGCACGTTCCTCCGCGCACTGGCCCAGACCTACACCCACGGCGCGGCGGTGGACTGGGCCGCCTGGTGCCCCTTCGGGCGGATGGTGGACCTGCCCACGTATCCGTTCCAGCGCCAGCGGTACTGGCTCGCCCCGACCGGCGGTGGCGCCGCCAGCCTCGGGCAGTCCGCCACGGACCATCCGCTGCTGCCGGCCGCGGTGAGCCTGCCGGCCGCCGACGGGCTGGTGTGCACCGGCCGGATCTCGTTGCGAACCCACCCGTGGCTGGCCGACCACGTGATCGCCGGTGAGGTCCTGCTGCCCGGTACCGCCCTGGTGGAACTGGCTCTGGCGGCCGGCGGCCGGGTCGGCTGCGCCCGGCTCGCCGAACTGACGCTGGAGGCACCGGTGGTCCTGCCGGCGGACCAGGCCCTCCAGGTGCGGCTCACCGTGGACGGCCCGAACCGGACCGCAGAGCGGGCGGTGACCGTGCACGTGCGGCCCGAGCGCGCGCTGGAGGAACAGGAGGCATGGACGCGCTGCGCGAGCGGGCTGCTGGCCGAACACACCGGACCCGATCCGGAACGGTTGGGCGACTGGCCGCCACCGGGCGCCGAACCGGTCGATCTGACCGACCTGTACGCCGTGCTGACCGACCGCGGCTACGCCTACGGTCCGGCGTTCCAGGGGTTGCGGGCGGCCTGGCGGCGCGGCCGGGAACTCTACGCCGAAGTGACGCTGTCCGATGGCGGCGGATACGCCCTGCATCCGGCCCTGCACGACGCCGCGCTGCACCCGGTCCTGCTGGACCGGGCCGGCGGTGTGGACGTGCCGTTCTCCTGGACCGGCGTCTCGCTGTACACCACCGGTGCCACCGAGTTGCGGGTGCGCTGGACGCCGGTCGGCGATGACTCGGTCGCGCTGATGGCCGCCGACCCCACCGGCGCGCCGGTCGCCTCGGTCGAGGCGCTCGCGCTGCGACCGCTGCCCACCACGCGCTCCGCCGGGGCCGCCGGCCCCGCCGGCCGCTGGCTGCACGAGGTGACCTGGATACCGGTGCCGGTGCCGGCCGGTGGCGGGCCGACCGGCCGGGTGGTGGTACTCGGCGACGACGGCTTCGGGCTGGACGCGCCGCGCCGCGCGGATCTGTCCACCGTGGATGACGTGCCGGATGTGGTGGTCGCCGGACCCACGGCGAAGGGCGGGCTGGCGCTGCTGGCGGGCTGGCTGGCCGATCCGCGGTTCGCCGCCTCCCGGCTGGTCATCCTGACCCGCCAGGCGATGGCGGTGAGCCCCGGTGAGGACGTGCCGGATCCGACCGCGGCCGCGGTGTGGGGGCTGCTGCGTACCGCCCAGTCGGAGCATCCGGACCGGTTCGGAATCGTTGACACCGACGGTGGCGGCGGGCTCGGCGCGGCGCTGGGCAGCGACGAACCACAACTGGCCCTCCGCAACGGTGCCCTGTACGCGCCCAGGTTGACCCGCGTGCCGGACGGATCGAGCCAGGCGGGTGTGGTGCCGGCGCTGGATCCCGAGGGGACCGTGCTGATCACCGGCGGGACCGGCGCGCTGGGCGCCCTGGTGGCCCGGCACCTGGTCAGCGCGCATGGCGTGTCGCACCTGCTCCTGCTCAGCCGGCGCGGCGGCGCGACCCGGGAGGCCGCGGCGCTGCACGCGGACCTGACCGCCCTGGGCGCCACCGTGACCATTGCCGCATGCGACGCGGCCGACCGCGCCGCGCTGGCCGGCGTGCTCGCGGCCGTCCCGGCCGACCGTCCGCTGACCGCCGTCCTGCACGCGGCCGGGACACTGGACGACGGTCTGCTGGAGTCGCTGACGCCTGACCGGTTCGACGCGGTGTGGCATCCCAAGGCGACCGCCGGATGGCATTTGCACGAACTGACCGCGGGGTCGGACCTGCGCGCGTTCGTGCTGTTCTCCTCGATCTCCGGCCTGGTCGGCACCGCCGGCCAGGCGAACTACGCCTCGGCGAATGCGTTCCTGGACGCCCTTGCCGCGCACCGGCGGGCCCGCGGGCTGGTCGCCACGTCGCTGGCCTGGGGCCTGTGGGACCTGGCGTCGGGCATGGCCGGCGGGCTCGGGCCGGCGGAGCGGGCACGCTGGTCCCGGGCCGGGATCGCGCCGCTGGACCCGGCCACCGGGCTGGCGCTGCTGGACTCCGCGTTGGGCAGCGACCGGGCCGTGCTCGCCCCGGTCAGGTTGGACGTGCCCGCGCTGCGCTCGTCGGCCGGCCCGGTACCGGTGGTCCTGCGCGACCTGGCCGCGCCGCCGCGCCGCCGCGCCGCCGCGGGCGGTCCGGGCGGTCCGAGCGGTTTGAGCGGTCCGAGCGGACGGAGCGGCCCTGGCTCGGACTGGGCGGACCGGATGGCCGCGCTGACCGAGGCCGAGCGCCGCCGGGCCGTGGCCGAACTGGTCACCAGCGAGGCCGCCACCGTGCTGGGCCACCCGACGTCGGCCGTACTCGACGCCGACCGGGCGTTTCGGGAACTGGGCTTCGACTCGTTGACCGGGATGGACCTGCGCAACCGGCTGAACCAGATCACGGGCCTGCGGATACCGACGACCGCGGTGTTCGACCATCCCTCGCCGCGCGCGCTGACCGGATACCTGCTGGGCCGGCTCTCCGACGCTCCCCAGGTGGTCGCGGCACCGGCCCGGTCCGCGCGCACCGACGAGCCGTTGGCGATTGTCGGCATGGCCTGCCGGTATCCCGGCGGTGTGCTTTGCCCGGAGGACCTGTGGGACCTGGTGTCATCGGGCCGGGATGCGGTTGGTGGGTTCCCGGGCAACCGGGGGTGGGATCTCGACCGGCTGTTCGACCCCAACCCGGACCACAGCGGCACCTCCTACGCACGCGAGGGCGGCTTCCTGCACGACGCGGACCAGTTCGACGCCGCGTTCTTCGGTATCGGTCCTCGCGAGGCCACGTCCATCGATCCGCAGCAGCGGTTGTTGTTGGAGGTGGCGTGGGAGGCGTTGGAGCGGGCGGGTATTGATCCGGGTTCGCTGCGGGGTAGCCCGACTGGTGTGTTCGCCGGGGTGATGTACGCCGACTACGGCGCCCGGTTCGAACGCGCGCCGGAGGGCTTCGAGGGCTACCTGCTGACCGGAAGCGCGGCGAGCGTTGCCTCGGGCCGGTTGGCGTACACGTTTGGTTTGGTGGGGCCGGCGGTGTCGGTGGATACGGCGTGTTCGTCGTCGTTGGTGGCGGTGCATTTGGCGGGGCAGTCGTTGCGGTCGGGGGAGTGTTCGTTGGCGTTGGTTGGTGGGGTGACGGTGATGGCCACGCCGAACACGTTTGTGGAGTTCTCTCGGCAGCGGGGGTTGGCTCCGGATGGGCGGTGTAAGTCGTTCGCTGAGGGGGCGGATGGGACTGGGTGGGGTGAGGGTGTCGGGGTGTTGGTGTTGGAGCGGTTGTCTGATGCCCGGCGTAATGGGCGGCGGATTCTGGGGGTGATTCGGGGTTCGGCGGTCAACCAGGACGGCGCCAGCAACGGCCTGACCGCGCCGAACGGTCCGTCCCAGGAGCGGGTGATCCGCCGGGCGTTGGCCGCTGCCGGTCTGACCACCTCGGACGTGGACGTGGTGGAGGCGCACGGGACGGGTACGGCGTTGGGAGATCCGGTGGAGGCCCACGCGTTGTTGGCCACCTACGGGCAGCGTGCGGGCAACCCGCTGCTGGTCGGGTCGGTCAAGTCCAACATCGGGCACACCCAGGCCGCCGCGGGAGTGGCCGGGATCATCAAGATGGTCGAGTCCGTTGGCCGCGGACTGGTGCCCCCGACGTTGCACGTGGAGGCCCCCTCGACCCGGGTGGACTGGTCGTCTGGGCGGGTGGAACTGGTCACCCAGACCACCGCGTGGCCTCTGGTGGATCGCCCCCGCCGAGCCGCGGTCTCCTCGTTCGGCATCAGCGGCACCAACGCACACGTCATCATCGAACAGGCGACCACCGACGGCCCGGAACCGCAGACCGGCCCGGAACCGCAGACCGGATCGGCAACGCCGCCCTGGCTGCTGTCGGCCAGGACCGGCGCCGCGCTGCGGTCCCACGCGGCACGGCTGCACGAACACCTCGCCGCCCGTCCCGACCTCGACCCGGCCCACACGCTGGCCCGCGCCCGGGCAGCCATGGAACACCGGGCGGTGATCATCGGCGGCAGCCGCTGGGAACTGTTGGCCGGGCTGGCCGCCATCGCCGACGGCACGCCGGCCCCGACCGTGGTGCGCGGCGTCGCGAACGCCACCGGCGGGCTGGCGTTCCTGTTCACCGGGCAGGGCAGCCAACATCCCGGCATGGGCCGCGAACTGTACGCGGCACTGCCCGCGTTCGCTGCCGCGCTGGACGAGGTGTGCGCGCACCTCGACCCGCACCTGGACACCCCGCTACGGCCGGTCCTGTTCGCCGACGCCGACACCGCCGAGGCGGGGCTGCTCGACCAGACCGGGTACACCCAGGCCGCCGTCTTCGCCGTGGAGGTGGCGCTGTTCCGCGCCGTCGAGGCGTTCGGGCTGCGCCCGGACCACCTGGTCGGGCACTCCGTCGGTGAACTGGCCGCCGCGCACGTGGCCGGCGTGCTGACCGTCGAGGACGCCTGCGCGCTGGTCGCCAGCCGGGGCCGCCTGATGCAGTCGGCACCGGCTGGCGGCGCGATGGTCGCCATCGAGGCCACCGAGGACGAACTGCTACCCGTGGTGCGGTCCGACCCGGCTCGCATCGACATCGCCGCCCTGAACGGCCCGCGCTCCACCGTCATCGCCGGTGACCGCGACCTGGTCCACCAGGTCGCCGCGGACTGGGCCGCCCGGGGCCGCCGGTGCCGGCGGCTGCGGGTGAGTCACGCGTTCCACTCCCCGCACATGGACGGGGTGCTGGCCGACTTCGGTCAGGTGGCCCGCGGCCTGACCTACACGCCGCCGGCCATCCCGATCGTGTCCACCCTGACCGGACGACCGGCCACCGCCGACGAACTGTGCGACCCGGACTACTGGGTGCGCCACATCCGCCGGACGGTGCGGTTCGTCGACGCGGTGCGGACTCTTCGGGACGGGCACGTCGGCACATTCCTCGAACTCGGCCCGGACACGGTGCTCACCGCCATGACCCAGGAATGCCTGGCCGACACTGGTACCGACACCGGTAACGGCACCGACGTCACCGCGGTCACCGCGCTGCGCGCGGGCGCGCCCGAGCCCGGCAGTCTGCGGACCGCGCTCGCCCACCTGCACACCCGTGGCGTGGCCGTGGACTGGACGCCGATGCTGCCCGCCACCCGCACCGTTGATCTGCCCACCTACCCGTTCGAACACCGCCGGCTGTGGCTCGCCCCACCGGCCGCCCGGGAGTCCACCCCACCCGGGTTGTCACGCACCGGCCACCCGTTGCTCGGCGCCGCCGTCCCGCTGGCCGGTGGGCAGGGTTGCGTACTCATCGGTTCGGTGTCCCGGCAGGCCCAGCCGTGGCTGGCCGACCACGCCGTCGGCGACACGGTCATGCTGCCGGGCAGCGCACTGCTGGACCTGGCGTTGCACGCCGCCGAGCAGGTCGGCTGCCTGGGCATCGACGAACTGGTGCTGCACAGCCCGCTCACGGTGCCCGAACGCGGCGCGGTCACCCTGCATGTCCAGGTGGCCGGACCGGACGGGACCGGCCGCCACCCGATCGACGTGTACGCCCGACGCGACGGGGGCGAGTGGACCCACCACGCCACCGGAACGCTGCTCGCCGACCCGCCGGCCGGCCCGGACGCCGAGGTGCGGGCGCCGTCGGATGCCGAGCCGGTCGACGTCGCTGACCTGTACCGCACCCTGGCCGCGCACGGCTACCAGTACGGACCGGCGTTCCAGGGCGTCCAGGCGATGTGGCGCTCCGGTGCCGACCGCTACGCCGAGGTGTCCCTGGCCGACGACCAGCGCGCCGAGGCCGCCCGGTACGCGGTACACCCGGCGCTGCTGGACAGCGCCCTGCACCCGCTCGCCCTGGACGCGGTCAGCGCCGACCCGCCGCGGCTGCTGCTGCCGTTCGCCTGGCGCGACGTCCGCCGGTACGCCACCGGCGCGGTGGACGCGTCGGTCCGGCTGTCCCGCCCCGGCGACCCCGACGACGCCGGCGACGGATCGGTCGCCGTGACGGTGGTCGATCCGGCCGGCGCGCCAGTGCTCACCGTGGGCTCGCTGGTGCTGCGCCCCCCGCCGGCCGAGCCGTTCGGGTCCGGACCCGACAGCCTGTTCGAGGTCACCTGGATCAGGTCCGACGCCCACCGCCCGGCGCCGGCCGGTTCCTGGGTGGTGCTGGGCACCGGCGACATCGACCTGGCCGGCGGTGGCGAAATCCGGCGCTGTCTTGACCCGGCGGCGTTGCGTACCGACACCTCACCGGCGCCGGAGCTGGTCCTCGCACCCTGCCCGTGCGACAGCGCCCACGACGCCGCGGCCTGGGCCCTGGCCCTCGTCCGGGACTGGCTGGAGACCGGCCCGACCGGCCCGCGGCTGGTCCTGGTCACCAGCGGGGCGGTCGCGGCCGGCCCGGACGAGGACGTCGACGTGGCCGGCACGCCGGTGTGGGGGCTGGTGCGCAGTGCGCAGACCGAGGAGCCCGACCGGTTCGTGCTGCTGGACACCGACGGCGCGCCAGTACCGATCGGTGCGGTGGCCGCGGCGGTGGCCGCCGGCGAGCCACAACTGGCGGCGCGTGGCGGTGCCGTCCTGCTGCCCCGGCTCACCAGGCTGACCCCGGTCGAAGGCGGGCCGGCCGGGCCCGGCTGGACCCCGGACGGCACCGTGCTGATCACCGGTGGCGTCGGAGCCCTCGGCTCGCTCATCGCCCGCCACCTGGTCACCGCGCACGGCGTCCGGCACCTGGTGTTGACCAGCCGTCGGGGCGGAGCCGCACCGGGCGCCGGGCAACTGCGCGCCGAGCTGACCGCGCTGGGGGCCGGCGTCACCATTGCCGCCTGCGACGCCGCCGACCGGGACCAGCTCGCCGCACTGCTCGCGGACATTCCCGCGGAGTTCCCGCTCACCGGCGTCGTGCACGCCGCGGGCGTGCTGGACGACGGCACCGTCACCGGGCTCGACCCGCACCGGCTGGACGCGGTGCTGCGGCCCAAGGTGGACGCGGCCTGGCACCTGCACGAGTTGACCCGGGACGCTCCGCTGACCGCGTTCGTGCTGTTCTCCTCGGTCACCGCGACCCTCGGCACGGCGGGCCAGGCCAACTACGCCGCGGCCAACGCGTTCCTCGACGGGCTGGCCCGGTACCGGGCCGCCCGCGGCCTGCCGGCGGTCTCGCTGGGCTGGGGACTGTGGGCGCGGACCAGCGCGATGACCGCGCACCTGGACGGCGCCGGCCGGGCCCGCCTGGGCCGGTCCGGCATCGCCGCGCTGGACGACGCCGAGGGGTTGCGTCTGTTTGACCGGGCGCTGGGGGCCGGCTCCCCGGCGGTGCTGCCGGTCGCGCTGGACCTGGGCACCGTGCGGAACGCCGGCGGGCCGGTGCCGGCGATCCTGCGCGGCCTGGTCCGCGCCCGGCTGCGCCCGGCTGCCACCGGCGGCGCCGAACGGGATTCGCTGCGGCAGCGGTTGGGCCGGACGCCCCGGGCCGAGCGGTACGGCGTGGTGCTGGACCTGGTCCGGGCCGAGGTCGCGGCGGTGCTGGGGCACGCCAGCGCCGGCGCGGTCGAGCAGGACCGCGGCTTGTTCGACCTGGGCCTGGACTCGCTCGCCACGGTGGAGCTACGTAACCGACTCAACGCCGCGGCCGGCCTGCGGTTGGCCACGACCGTGACGTTCGACCACCCGACGGCCGCCGCGCTGGCCGAGCACCTGCTCGGCGCGCTCGAACCGGATGGGGGCACGGGGTCGATCCTGGCCGACCTGGACCGCTGGGAGGCGCGGCTGCCCGAGCTGGCCGCCGACCCGGAGACCCGAACCGCGCTCGCCGCCGGACTGCACCGGCTGCTGACCAGGGTGGACCAGGTCGGCCCCGCACCGACCGGCGCGGATGACAGCGTCCCGCCCCGGCTCGACGGCGCCACCGACGACGAACTGTTCGCCCTGGTCGACGACGTCTGGGACATACCCGGGACCGGGCCGCCCGGCGGGCCGCGGTTCGGCTGAGCGGCGTCCGTCTGCCCGACCACACCGGCCGACCTGGGAAAGGACTGTGATGGCCACCGAGGAACAACTTCGGGCATACCTCAGGCGGGCGACCGCGGACCTGTACGACACCCGGGCGCGGATGCGCGCCGTGGAGTCCGAACGCCATGAGCCGTTGGCGATTGTCGGCATGGCCTGCCGGTATCCCGGCGGTGTGCTTTGCCCGGAGGACCTGTGGGACCTGGTGTCATCGGGCCGGGATGCGGTTGGTGGGTTCCCGGGCAACCGGGGGTGGG
>DASULA010000133.1:0-29754 GCA_036278435.1 Mycobacteriales bacterium
GATGTTCCCGCCGGCCGACGCGCCGTGCCGGAGTACCACCTCACTGTGTGATGATTGGCACTGTGTGACCTGGTGGCACTGTCCGTCTCTTGACCTCGCCTCACACCGCCACCGCCGCGAAGGTAGGAGTTCACGTGTCAAGAAACGCTCCGCGTGATGTCAGAACTCGTGGACCACGACCCTCGGCCAGCCGTCCAGGACCGCACGATACGTCCCGCACGGCCAGCGAGACATCCTCGGAGCATGAGAACTCACGCCAAGTAGCCGCGCACGATTTCTATCTTGAGCGCTACAAGTATATTCTTAATCAGGTGCACGCCGTGAACGAGAATGTCTACAAGTTCTTGGCCATCTATCAGGCGATAGCGACCACTACGATTGGCGCGGCATTAGCCCTGTTTGTATGGTACAAGCGTTGGCATATCCCAACGGCGATTGCCCGCCGAGGAATCCTCGGCCTGATGTGGTTGGAAACCATAGCGGCGTGCTTCACCGCGCTGTTGATCTTTATTGGCATACTAGCATGGCTCGACTACCGCAGGGAAGAGTGCGAGTTGACTGACGAGGCCGTCTACACGGGATTTCGGAAAGCGCCGAGAGTAAGGAATTTCTTTCGATGGTATGAAACATACATCATATTCTTCATCGCCGCATCAACCGCTGCCATGTGGTTCTATGGTACAAATCTGATAATTCCGAATATGATATGAATGAAAATGGCGATGGCTCGAAAGATGGCCTGCGGCCTGGCGTAGATTATATTGGTGTCGGAGTCGGGGCCATGGTGTTCGATGGTGATCAACGAGTATTTCTCGCCAGGAGAGGTCCTTGGGCGCGTAACGAGGTGGGAACTTGGGAATTCCCCGGGGGCGGAGTGCACTTCGGTGAAAATCTGCAACATGCAATATGTAGAGAATTCCTCGAAGAATATGGCATGCGTATAGAACCTGTCGAATTGCTGGGGATATTTGATCATATCCTTAAGGCAGAAGGACAGCACTGGGTATCGGTGACGTATATTGCACGGCATGTGAGTGGCGTCCCGAAAATTCTTGAGCCTCAGAAGTGCACTGCCATAGAATGGCACAAGCCTGAACAGGTACCAAATCCAGTCTCGGAGATTACCCGTAAGAACATAGACATTTACAGGAACAAGACTCATAGGCACTGGAATCTATGATTCCATCGTTCAGTGAGCCTTTCTCGGTGAGTGTCGGTGGCTGTGTGTGATGGTCATGTGGTGCGGTTGTCTTCGTGGTGGAGGTCCACGGTGGCCACCCGTCGGGTGCGGCCAGGACCTCGATGTTCCCGCCGTGGTGGCGGTGTTTACCCGACCACCACCAGTCCACCCCGGCGGTGGGACCCAGGCGGCGGGCGTCGGCAGCCGATCCGGTTGTCGGCAGCCAACTGGGCGACCCTGGTGCCGTCGAGGAACCAGCGCAACACCAACGCCGCATGGGCGAAGCTGCCCAACGCCCGGCTCGGATGCCTCGCCGACGTAGTTCGGCGTGTGCGGGAGACCGGACACGAAAACGCACCGGCACCACAGACCTCAGTCGGCCGGGAGCACCTGGTATGTCAGGTACACGACCTGGCCAGCTCGATCCACGTTTGACAGGGAAAGCCGTGACGACGTGAGGCGACCAGTAAACAGAGGCTTGCCAGTCGCCAACATCACCGGCACGATACCGATGACTATCTCGTCCAGAAGGTCGGCTTCGGCGAATGCCGTGGCGAGCGACCCACCACCCGCGATCCAGACGTTCTTACCGACGGCAGCTCGGATCATCGCTTCGTGTACCGGCCGGACGTCGCCGCTCTGGCAACGGTGTCATGACGCGCCGCGGCGCAGACGTTCCACGAACGACTTCGAGCCATCCGCCGCGAACAGAGAACTCGGTGACAGCACGCTTGTCCGGTTGTCCCGACGATCCGGCTGTCGGCCAGACGTGTCCACGTAGGCCGGTCAGCCACGTCGGCGCGGCCATCGGCGCGGAGTCGGTGAACCACGGTCGGTGCCGACCGCGATCGGATCGGCCGGTCGTCCGGCGTGAGCGGTGACCTCAGCGGGCCTGCGCGCTTTACAGCCCTCGGTGGGGCCGCCTACACTTCCGGCCGTGTCCGCCGCGTCCAGTCATCGATGGTGCCGCCCGTAACGCGGCGCTCTGGGATCGGGCAGTCCACCCTCGGGTGAGCAGAGTCGCCGCCTTTTCGTAGGTATGTCCCTTACGCGTAGACACTTTTGAGGACGGCGGCTCCGATGGCTCACGACACGATCTCCTTCACCACCCGCGGCGGTGTCGCGGTGGTCCGGCACACCCGGTCGGTGGGGCTGGACCTGCTGGACTCCTACGCCGAACGGCTCGACCGCCAGGTCGGCGGGATCCTCACCTCCGGCGTGGACTACCCCGGTCGGTACTCCCGGTGGCACCTGGGTTACCTGGACCCCTGCGTCGAGATCACCGCGCGCGGCGACCAGCTCGGCGTGCGGGCGCTCACCGACCGGGGCGGCGTGCTGCTGCCGGCCATCAGCGCCGCGGTCGCACCGTGTGGCGATCTGGTCGGGCATCCTGACGGCTCGTTCACGCTGAGTGTCACCCGGTCCGAGCGGATTTTCGCCGAGGAGGAACGGAGCCGCCAGCCGTCGGTGTTCACCGCGCTGCGGGCCCTGGTCGGGTTGTTCGGCAGCCCGGAGGAGGGGCACCTCGGGCTGTACGGGGCGTTCGGCTACGATCTGGCGTTCCAGTTCGAGGCCCTCACGCTCCGGCACGACCGGCCGGGTGGCCAGCGCGATCTGGTGCTGCACCTGCCCGACGAGATCCTGGTGATCGACCGGGTCCGCGACCACCAGGTGCTGCACAGCTACGAGTTCACCGTCGGGCCGGCCAGCACCGACGGGATGGCGCGCAGCCCGGTGTTCGGCCCGCCCGCGGCCGACCCGGCGCCGGTGCCGCCCCCACCGGTCCGGGGCCACTATGCCTCGATGGTGCGCCTGGCCCGCGAGTCGTTCAGCCGCGGTGACCTGTTCGAGGTGGTGCCCAGCCAGTCGTTCCACGCCGAATGCCCGTCGCCGGCCGCGTTCTTCCGCCGGCTGAGCCGGGCCAACCCGGCGCCGTACGGGTTCCTGTTCAACCTGGGGGCCGGCGAGCACCTGGTCGGCGCCTCGCCGGAGATGTTCGTCCGGGTGGACGGCGACCGGGTGGAGACCTGCCCGATCGCCGGCACCGTGGCCCGCGGCGCGGACGCGCTGGAAGACGCGGCGAACATCCAGGAACTGCTCGACTCGGCCAAGAGCGAAGCCGAGCTGACCATGTGCACCGACGTGGACCGCAACGACAAGGCCCGGGTCTGCGTGCCGGGCAGCGTGCGGGTCATCGGCCGGCGCCAGATCGAGATCTACAGCCGGCTGATCCACACCGTGGACCACGTGGAGGGCCGGCTGCGGCCCGGTTTCGACGGGTTCGACGCGTTCCTCACCCACACCTGGGCGGTCACCGTCACCGGCGCGCCGAAACGCTGGGCTATGCAGTTCATCGAGGACCACGAGACCGGCCCTAGGCGCTGGTACGGCGGCGCGGTCGGGGTGCTGCGCTTCGACGGTTCGGTCAACACCGGGCTGATGCTGCGGACCGCGCAGATCCGCGCCGGGGTGGCCGAGGTCCGCGCCGGCGCCACCCTGCTGTTCGACTCGGACCCCGACGCCGAGGAGCTGGAGACCGAGTTGAAGGCCTCGGCGCTGCTCGACGCCGCCCGCGGTGACTTCCCGGCGGCATCGGTGGCGGTGTCCGACCCGCCGGACCCGGGACCGGCCGCCGCTCCGCCGCGGGTGCTGCTGGTCGACTTCGAGGACTCGTTCGTGCACACGCTGGGCTACTACCTGCGTGAGCACGGCGCCGAGGTCCGCACCATGCGGTGGGGCTTCCCGGCCGAGCTGCTCGACCAGTACGCCCCCGATCTGGTCGTGCTGTCACCGGGTCCGGGCCGCCCCGCCGACTTCGGGTGCGAACGGCTGCTGGACGCGCTGACCGAACGCGGGCTGCCGGTGTTCGGCGTCTGCCTGGGCATGCAGGCCCTCGTCGAACACCACGGCGGGCGGTTGGCGCTGCTCGGCGAGCCGGTGCACGGCAAGTCCAGCACGGTCCGGCTGGCCGGCGGCGGCATGTTCACCGGCGTGACCAGTGAGATCACCGTGGGCCGCTACCACTCGCTGTACGCCGACCCGGCGCACCTGCCGCCCGGCCTGACGGTCACCGCGACCGCCGACGACGGCGTGATCATGGCGGTCGAACACCAGCGGTACCCGCACTGGGGGGTGCAGTTCCACCCCGAGTCGATCATGACCCTGCGGGACCGCGCCGGGCACCGGATCGTCGCCAACGTGCTGGGGCTGGCCCGCGACGCCGGCCGGACCCCGGCCCTGGACCCGCTGGGCTGAGTGAGCCTGCCCCCACCGGCGCTCGACCCACCAGGGTTGAGGTTTTCTCGCGAAAACCTCACGGTTAACCGGTTACATGGTGAAGCTTTCTTGCGAAAACCTCACGGGGGCGTGGCCGGTGAGCGGTGCTGGTCGCCGCACTAGGATCGTCGGATGGCTCTGGTGGAATCCGGTCCCGGGGTGGACGACGCGTTACTGACCCTGCGCCGAGTGTTCGGCTACGACTCGTTCCGGGGAACGCAGCGGGAGGTCATCGACCACGTCACCGCCGGCGGTGACGCGCTGGTGCTGATGCCGACCGGCGGTGGCAAGTCGCTGTGCTACCAGATCCCCGCGCTCATCCGCCCCGGGGTCGGCGTGGTGGTCTCACCGCTGATCGCGCTCATGCAGGACCAGGTCGACGCCCTGAACGCCCTGGGGGTGCGGGCCGGGTTCCTCAACTCCACCCAGGACCCGCACCAGCGCCACGGCGTCGAGTCGGCGTTCCTGGCCGGCGAGCTGGACCTGCTCTACCTGGCACCCGAACGCCTGCGGGTCGAGGCGACCCTGCGGCTGCTGGAGGGCGGCACGGTGTCGCTGTTCGCGATCGACGAGGCGCACTGCGTGGCCCAGTGGGGGCACGACTTCCGGCCGGACTACCTGGCCCTGTCAGTGCTGCACGAACGCTGGCCCGGTGTGCCGCGGATCGCCCTGACCGCCACCGCCACCGAGGCCACCCGCGCGGAGATCGCGACCCGGCTGAACCTGACCGACGCCCGCCACTTCGTGTCCAACTTCGACCGGCCGAACATCACCTACCGGATCGTGCCGAAGACCGAGCCCCGCAGGCAACTGCTCGCCCTGCTGAAATCCGAACACGCTGGCCAGGCCGGCATCGTCTACTGCCTGTCGCGCGCGTCGGTTGACCGCACCGCCGAGTTCCTGACCGGCAACGGGGTGCGGGCGCTGCCGTACCACGCCGGGCTCGACGCGGCGGCCCGGGCGGCAAACCAGGCGCGGTTCCTGCGCGAGGACGACCTGGTCATGGTCGCCACGATCGCCTTCGGCATGGGCATCGACAAACCCGACGTGCGGTTCGTCGCCCACCTGGACCTGCCCAAGTCGGTCGAGGGCTACTACCAGGAGACCGGCCGGGCCGGCCGGGACGGCCTGCCCTCGACCGCGTGGCTGGCCTACGGCCTCGCCGACGTGGTGCAACTGCGCAAGCTGATCGACACCTCCGAGGGCGACGTGGCGCACCGACGGCGGCTGGCCACCCACCTGGACGCCATGCTGGCGCTGTGCGAGACGGTGGAGTGCCGGCGCGGACAACTGCTGGCCTACTTCGGCCAGTCCCCCGGCGGCCAGTGCGGCAACTGCGACACCTGCCTGTCCCCGCCGGTGTCCTGGGACGGCACGATCCCGGCTCAGAAGGTGCTCTCGGCGGTGCTGCGGCTGGACCGGGAACGGCACCAACGGTTCGGCGCCGGGCACGTCATCGACATCCTGCGCGGCAAGCAGACACCCAAGATCGTCCAACACGGTCACGACTCGCTGACCGTGTTCGGGGTCGGCGCCGACCTGGGCGAGGGCGAGTGGCGCGGCGTGCTGCGCCAGCTCCTGGCCCAGGGCCTGCTCGCCGTGGAGGGCGACTTCGGCACGCTGTCGCTCACCGGGTCCAGCGCCGAGGTACTGCGCGGGCAGCGCCAGGTGCCGCTGCGGCGCGAGCCCGAACGGCCGGCCCGCGCGGCCAAGCCCCAACGCGCCGCGCCGGCCGAGCTGTCCGCGCAGGCGACGCCGGTGTTCGCAGAACTGCGCGCGTGGCGGGCGGCCACCGCCCGGGAACAGGGCATGCCGGCGTACGTGATCTTCCACGACGCGACGCTACGCCAGATCGCCACCGACCTCCCCTCCTCGCTGGCCGAACTGGGCTCGGTCAGCGGCGTCGGGGAGAACAAGCTGGCCAAATACGGCCAGCAGATCCTGGACCTGCTGGCCGCACGGGCCTCCTGACCTGCGCACGGCCGGGCGGGGACGCTGTGACGGCGGTTTGGGCAGGCCGGCCACGGTCCCGCCGGGCGCGGCAGCTCAGTCGGACATCGACCAGGCGGCGACGACGTCTCGCGGACCCCACGCCAGGTCGGCCGGGCGCAGGTCCAGTCCGCTGCTGGTTCCGCCCAGGGAGACCACCACCAGCCCGGTCTCCTCGGGCCTGAGGCCGGGGATCCCGGCGACGCCGCGCCGCAGGGCGCCCAGGTCGTGCCGGTCGAACCGGCTGCCCAACCACTTCACCGATCCGGCGAAGAACAGTCGCCGCGCCACCGGGGCCCGGTCGGCGCCGACCAGGTCGACCTCCGGGTCGAACCGGCGGTTCCACCAGCCGCCGACCGCTTCCACATCCGGCCACGGCAGCTCGCCGGCCAGGCCGGCCAGTTCCAGGGCCTCGCGGACCAGCGGTTCGACCGCGCGGCCCCGCCACGCCGACCAGCGCCGTTCGACCAGCCGGAACGCGGCATCATGGCGCCCCCGGCTGACCTGTTCGTAGGCGGCCCGCAGCACGGCCAGGTACAGCCGCAGGTTGCTGTCGGCGACCCGATAGAGCGCCGGCCGGCCGGGCCGGGTCGACAGCGGTTCGTCCATGGCGAGCACGCGCTTGTCCCGCACCAGCCGGTGCAGCAGCGGCGACAGCGATCCGGATGGCAACGGCCCGCCACGCCCACCCGCGGCCGCGGCGATGTTCGCGTGGGTGCGATCCCCGCCGCCGACCGCCTCCAGCACCCGCCGGGCCTGGTCCGGTGCCGGAAACTCGGCCGACAGCGCCAACTCCGGGACGGCGAACACCGGCGAGGACGGGTCGGCGCACTCCCGCTCCAAAAAACGCAGTGCCGGCATGCCGTGCGGCCAGCCGCGCAGAATGCCTGGCAGGCCACCGCTCACAAGTTGGGCATCGATGGCGTCCGCGGGGTCCAGCCCGAGCGCCCGAGCGGTTTCGGCCGGGGTGAACGGGCCGAGCGCAAGGGTGTCGGCCCGGCCGAAGAACGGCCGGTCGTAGGCGGTGAACCGTTCCATCATGTGCACGTCGCTGCCGAGCAGGAGCAGCAGCACCGGCCGGTGGGCCAGTAGTCGGTCCCACCCGGTCTGCAACGCACCGTCGAAGATCCCGTCCTGTTCGGACAGCCAGGGCACCTCGTCGAGCACCACGATCGCGGGTGTGTCGGGCAGCACCGAGGCGAGCAGTCGGAACGCGTCCGGCCAGCTCGCCCCGGCCGGTGCCGGTACCCGGTCGGGATCGGCCGGCACTCCGGAGTCACGCAGCTCGGCGGCGAAGGCGCTCACCGACTCCACCGGCGACGCCCCCCTGGTCGCGGTGAAGAACACGTAGGGTACGCCGGCCCGGTCACAGAACTCCTGGGCCAGTCGGGACTTCCCCACCTGCCTGCGCCCCCGGATCGCCAGTGCCACCCCGGCTCCGGATGATCGGACGAGGTCCAGCCGTTTGGCGAGCAGACCGAACTCCGTTGCTCGACCGGCAAAGGCAGTTGCCAAGGTAGCGCCAATCTATGTAGACGATGCCTACGTAGATTGATCCTACCATCCGTCGTGAGTCAGGGCAGGCGGCGGCGGCCGGCGAAGCCGAGGTCGGTCCGGTGGTACCAGGCCAGTTCCGGGTCGCCCTCCAGCCAGCACAGCAGCACCGACACGCCATCCAGTTCGGCCGGGAAGTCCACCAGCAGCGGTGCGAAGCCCTTCAGCTCCGCGCCGGTCCGCTGCACCTCGGTCATCAGTTCGTCCAGCCGGGCCTGCGCCGCCTTGAACTCGGGCAGACCACCCAGCGGTGTCGGTTCCGTGCCGGGGACCAGCGCGGCGGCCAACTCGGCCGCGTCGGCCCGCACGGTCACCAGGTCATCGAGTACCGGGCGCAGCGCGGCCAGTTCCGCCCGCGCCTGCGGCACCGTGAACAACGCCATGCCGCAAGCCTCCCACCCGGCGGCCCGGCCGCTCCGGCCGGCCGGACCCGGCGCCTCACCGGAACGGACCGAACCCGAACGCGGCCAGGAACCGGCCGAGCCGCGACACCGGTGCCCTGGTCCGGGTCGGGTGGGGACACTGGCACAGCGGATTGCGAGCGGACGGGCACCACGGGCGGGCGCACCCGTCCCGCCGCGCCCGAGACCGGATGCGTCGCACCGCCGCCTACACCTCGTAGTACGGCGGCCGGGCGAGCGGGCCGAAGGTGAAGGGCATCGGCATGCCCAGCACTTCGTGTTCGGCCCTGACTATGTCGCAACAGCGGGCCGGCAACCGGCACGAGCACATCGGCAGGAAATCCTGAGCGGCGGCGGTCACCCGGTGCAGGTCGAGTACCGTGTCGGTGAATCTGCGAAACCGTTCAATCTCCGGTTCCGCAATTTCCGCGGCGATGAAATAACCGCTCACATCATGCGGTTCTGACCGCTGTCCCGGTGACGGTGAACGCATTGGGGTCGCTGCCCCACCCACCAAGGTCGGCCAGCCTCCGGACGTGCCGGGCCCATGCCCGGCCCGGCTGGACGGGTGGGCGCTTCTGTCGGTATTTGCGTGGAATGGCATTTCGGCCCCCTCCTATGGATGCCCACAACCCAATCCGGTTCGCCGGACGAAGTCAGCGGGGCGGGGACCCGGGGTAATGCGCACCTCGGCGGACCGGTTACCGGCGGCCCTGCCGGAGCACCCGGAGTAATGCCCGGTATGGCTCATTAGATTGGCTGAAAGTGGCCTTGCATTGGGAAACGTAGATGGTCCACGATCGTTTCCGACCGCGCCGCCAGAGTCGGGCCGGCCGGAGAAAGGACCTGGTTTGTCGTGGGAAAGATCAAGTATCCGGAAGGCCGACAGGCTCGTGATCACCTGCGTGGAGCCCTGAAACGCCGGGGATGCGACAGTGTGGACGACGTCGCCGCGGGCATCCGGGAGCAGTGGGGCTACGGGCATATCCGCTCCTACCGGCTGGCTCTGGAAAAAGGTCAGCCGGAGGTCTGCGACCAAATCAACGCGATCCTGGGCACCCACGACGGGGACCCTGGGTACTTCGGCCACCAGACGTTGTCCAAGCTGGAGCGCTGGCCGACCTGTCCCCGCCGCCCCACCGTCGGGCAGCTTCACGCCCTGGCCCAGGTGTTCGGCACCACTCCCCGCAAGCTGGTCGCCGATGTGGACTGGGACAAGCTGCCCCCGGCCGACCAGCTCGCGGTCGACGCCCTGGACACCGCCCCGTCGGGCGGGGCTACCGGATCGACCGGCGCCGTGGGCATGATGGAGCCGACCCGGCCACCAGCCGGCAGGACTTCGCTCGTCCCGCCAACCCCGTGGGGCACGCCGGATGGGACCCGGTCGGGCAACCCGACCGAAAGAGATGTCCTGATGTCTGGTGAGGAATCCGCGCGGTACGCCGGGCACGGCGGCAACATCGATGACCTTACGCTGGAACAGTTGCGCGACGGCGTGGCCGAGCAGGCCGCCGGGTTCGCCAACGTTCCCCGGCTCGAACTGTTCGGCGGGGTCCGGCTGCTGCGGGACCGGATCTTCGCCTACCTGGACGGCGGCCAGCCGATGCGACAGCGGCGCGACCTCTACTTTATGGCGGGCGCGGCCTGCGGGATGCTAGCGGCCGTGTCCGACGACCTGGGGTACGCAACCGCGGCCATGTCCCACGCCCGGGCCGGCCACGTGTTCGCTTTGGAGGCCGGCGACCCTGCGCTGACCGGGTGGCTGTATGCCGTGCAGTCATTGATCAGTTACTGGAATTCCCAGCCTGGCCGGGCCCGGGAGTACGCCCGACGGGGCGCGGCGGCGAATCCGGCCGGCAGCGTGGGCGTGTGGCTGCCGGCGCTTGAGGCCCGCGCGTCCGGAGACCTCGGTGACGCCGAGGGCACCCGCCGGGCGGTTACCCGGGCTGCTGAGGTTCGGGAACTCGTCCAGCCCTGCCCGCTCGACGATTTCGGTGGCCTGATGGCCTTCAACCAGGCAAAACAGCACTTCTACGCTTCGGGCGCCTATCTGGGTATCGGCGACGATCCGGCGGTAATCACCGAGGCGGAGACTGCCGTGCATGCCTACCAGCGCGCTCCGCTTGAGGAACAGGCGCACGACAACATTGCCATGGTGCGTTTCCAATCCGCGATCGCCCACATCAGGGCCGGTGACCTGGATGCTGCCGGGGAGACCGCGCGCTCCGCGCTCCAGGTCGCCCCAGAACACCGCAATACTCACGTGGACAAGTCCGCGCGGCGGCTGCACCAGCACCTGTGCACCGAGCCGGTTCGCACCTCCCCGCTGGCCGTCGACACCCGCGACCAGATCGAGGACTTCCTGTCCTCGCCCACGACCCACCCCGAACTGTCCTGACCCGAGGAGGCGCACAACATGGGTAAGCGCGACGAAGACCAGCCCAGATGGATCCCCAGCAAGGATGGCTACCAGCCCGGACCGGTACCGGGACCAGCGGAGCCTGGAAAGCACTCCGACGAGCGCAAGGGCGGCAAGGGCGGCGGGAAGGATGGCAGGTAGCTCCCACGGCGCGGCCAGCGGGCTGGCCGCGTTGGTCAGTCGGCTGGTCACCGAGGTGGCATTGACAGATGGATGGCGGGTCGCCTTCGAGCAGGTGCCCCGTCACCTGTTCGTGCCCGATGTGCTGTGGGCCGGCGAACGCAACCCGCTGAATCGGGTGGACCGAACCACCGACCCGCAGACCTGGTGGGAACTCGTGTGCTCCGACGAAGCGTTGGTCACCCAGTTCGACGACGGTGCCGGCGGTCCGGACCGGCCCGGTGAGGACTGGACAAGCTCCAGCAGCACGCCGTCGATCATGGCAACGATGCTGGATCACCTGGACGTGGCCGAGGGCACGCGGGTGCTGGAAATCGGCACCGGCACCGGGTGGAACGCCGCGCTGCTGTGTGCCCGGCTCGGCGAGGGCAACGTGACCACCGTCGAGATCGACCCGGTCCTGGCCGATCAGGCTCGCGCGGCGCTGCACCGAGCCGGGTTCGCCGCCACGGTGATCACCGGCGACGGTGAGGCGGGCTGGCCGGCGGGTGCGCCCTACGACCGGGTGATCGTCACCGCGGGCGTGCGGCGGGTGCCGCACGCCTGGGTGGCCCAGACCCGGCCCGGTGGGCGCATCGTCATCCCGTGGCGCAACAGTTACGCCTCCAGCCTGCTGTGCCTCGACGTCGCCGAGGACGGCAGCGCTTCGGGCCGATTCGGGGAGGACGTGTCGTTCATGTGGCTTCGCGGCCAGCGCCCCACCGAATGGCCCGGGCGCAGCGGTGAGGAGTCGGTCAGCCCACTGGACCTGTGGCCGTCCGAACCGGTCGGCAACCTGGCTGTGGCACTACGGCTGCCCGACTGTTACACAGTCTTTCGTCCTGATCCCGATGGCCAGGCCTACCACTTCGGAGTGTGGGTGATGCACCCGGACTCGGGGTCGTGGGCCAGGATCGAGGTCGAACCCGACCGGGATATCGACTACGTGTACCAGGGCGGACCCCGGCGGCTGTGGGACGAGGTGGAGGCGGCCTACGCCTGGTGGGTCGAGGCCGGCCGGCCGGACCACACCCGGTTCGGGCTGACCGTGACGCCCGACGAGCAGTGGACCTGGTTGGACGAACCCGCCCACCGCATCCCCTGATCGGGACGACCGTGGTGTACTGCCTGTTCGCCTGCCGCAACCTGTGCTACTTCGGCGCCACAAGCGCACCAGCCGGGCGAGAATGAACGGCCACCTGATGGCCAACGGCCTCGACGGGATCAGCGTCGGCCGCCCGCCGGTCTGAGTACAACCAGAAGATGATTGGCTTCTTCGCCTTCTGTGACCCGGACACGGGCGCGGCAGCATCAGATCAGGCCTGGGGCAGGTCCCGGTAACGGTGGCGCAGCATGGGGGCGAGCTCGGGTGGGGCGGCCAGGTGCAGCCAGGTCACCCCGTCGGCGTCGCGGCGGAACTCCCGGCTCACCTCCGGCATCCACGTCCGGGCCAGGTCCAGGTACTCCTCGGTGACCGCGGCCAGGTCGCCGTCCCAGGTCAGCCGAAGCGCCACACCCAGGTCGGTGTCGCGGGCCGCGACCGTGTGGTCGCCCACCACGTCGGCCAAGTCCTCGAAACGCAGCAGGTCACCGTCGTCGTGGCCGCCGACCTGACGGAGGAACGGGAAGTCGGCGGGACTGACCGGGATCCGGGCCAGCGGTGTCACCGGCTCGGTGCTGCACCACTCGTGCGACGGCGGGCCGCCGGGTACGATCGGCAGCCGCTCGAACGTCTCGTGCCCCAGCACGTACAGCCACCCGTTCCGCCAGAGCCTTCTGGGCAGCTCCCGGTGGTCGACGGAGAACGAGTACACCGGCCTGCGGGTGCCGTCGGCGGCGGTGAAGTCATCCACGGTGCTGCGAATCGAACCGCGTAACCGGGCCCGGTCCACCACCGCGAACCACATCGCCCACCAGCCGTCGTCGGTGGCGTAGACCGCACCGCGGTTGCCCCGCCCGGCCTCGTCGTTGAGTTCGTAGGACGTGCGGCGCGGCGACAGTTCGTCGATGCCGCCGTCGGACGAGCCGTGGAAGAGCACGGCCTGGTGCTCGGTGGCCCACCGCACCCAGTCGCCCAGTCGCACCGTGTTCGGCGGGTGCAGCGGCCCACCGCCGCGGGTGCGAACCTCGGCGAGCAGGTCCCGGAAGGCCCGCTCGGTTTCCGGCGACAGGTCACTGGCCGGTGCCGGCAGCCAGGCGACCGGCGGAACGGGGTTGGCGTGGTCCCACGGCGGCAGGGTGATCACCCCGCCGACGAGCAGGTGCGGCACGCCGTCGCGGTCGACCGTGGTCACGGTGAGTCCCTCGTACGGGCCGCCACGCATGACCGGTGCGCCAGAGCCGGTGGGGTCGGGCGGTTCCAGCCGGAGCGACAGCTCCGGGGGCAACCCCGGACCGGTCACCAGGACGTCGTCGCCGGAGCGGGTGATCTCGATCATCCGTCCGGAGACGGACCACTGCCCGAGCAGCGATGACCAGTCGACGCGAGGCATGCCCATTTGATAGCAGAGCGTTCGTGCGCACGCCGCGATACCGGTCGAACGGCGGTCGGGAGCGGCACCGAGCAGGAGGGTCAGGCGTTGGAGTACACCCGCCGCGGGGTCACCAGCACGGCGGCCCGGCGTTCGGCGGCCATCACCGCGTCGTAGGCGTTCCAGTCCTCGTGGACGCCGCCGGCCGCGGCGAACACGGCACGCAGCAACCCGGGTAGGTCCCCCGGATCGAACCCCGCGACCGGGTCATCGGGTCCGATCAACTCGACCGACCCGTCCACCGCCGCCCACTGCCAGCCCACCCGCAGCACGACCGTGGCGTGCGGGCGGGCCCGCAGATTGGCCAGCTTGCGGGCCGAGCCCCGCGCCACCAGGCCCACCACCGGCCGACCAGTCAACGGGTGGTCCAGCACGCCGGCGTTGACCACCGAGGAGTGCACCGTGCCATCGGCGCGCAGCGTGGACACCACGGCCAGGCCGTGCTCGCCGGCGACCAGCGCGGCGAAGTCCGCCAGCTCAGTCATGGCCGTGACCGTACCGAACACCGGCCGCCGCGTCGCCCACCTCACCGACGCCGTCCGCGGCGCGCGCCGGGTCCGAGTCGGGTTGGTCGGTCAGGTGCGTGACGTCGTTGAACCCGCGCACGATCCAGCCCTGCCCGGTCACCACCAGTCGGGACACCGACCCGTTGTCCGCGCCGACGAAGGCGAACCGGCGCGACCCGCTGGCCAGCGCGAGCACCTGGCCGATGACGCCGCCGTGGGTGAACACGGCCAGCCGTCCGTCGGGATGGCCGGCGGCGAGCTGGTCGACCCCCCGGCGGACCCGGGCGGCGAACTCCTCGACGGGCTCGGCACCCGGGATGACGTCCCAGCGTTCCTCGGCCAGCATCCGTCGGGCGACCGGGTGCCCCTGGGCCACCCGCTGTCGAAACAGACCGCCCTCCCACTCGCCGAGGTGAACCTCGCGCAGATCCGGGGCCAGCCGGGGGCTCAGGCCGAGCAGCCGGGCCAGCGGCTCGGCGGTCTGCGCGGTGCGCCGAAGCGGCGTCACGTAGATCGCGTCCAGGCGCTCGGTGCCCAGCCGTCGGGCCACGCACTCGGCCTGGTGGCGACCCGGTGAGCCGAGTTCGGGGTCGCCGTGCCCGTCCACCAGCGGGAACGGTTCGCCGGGTCTGGCCGGCACCGATTCGCCGTGCCGGACCAGGAACAGTTCGGTGGAGCCGGGCGGAGCCTGGAAGCGGGCCTGCCGGTACTCCACCTGAGCCGCGGTGCGCGAGATGGTCACACGTCAAGACGCTAACGGATCCGCCGGTGGCGGCCGAGGGCTGACGGTCGTGAACCCGACTGGCGCCGGGCGTCCGCCCACCACCAGCCCGCCATCTCCTGATTGACGATACCCCTCTATGGGGGTACAACTGGGGTTGCAATCCCAACGATAACCCGATGAAGGGGTAGGTAATGCCAAAGGTCAACGTGTACCTGCCCGACGATCTGGCCGAGGCGGTCCGGGACGCCGGCATCCCGGTCTCCCCGCTCTGCCAGCACGTGCTGCACCTGGCGGTCCGCCGGCTGGCGGCGATCCGCGACGCCAGCCGGAGCGACCTCGACCCGGCCACCGACCCCGCCGCCGGCCTCACCCAGTTCACCGAGCGGGCGTGCAACGCGGTCCGCTCGGCGGTGGACACCGCCCGGGCCGGTGGCGCACCGGCCGTGGACACCGGCCACCTGCTCGGCGGGCTGCTCGCCGAGGGCAACAACCTGGCCCTGCTCATCCTGCGCTCCCTGGAGATCGAACCAGCCAAGATCGTCGGCGACCTCGCCGCCGCGACCGCCGGGCCCGACCGGACCGAGCCACACGCGGACTCCTGGCGCTTCAGCGATCCCGCCGGCGAAGCGCTCCGGCTGGCCGTCACCGAGTCGTTCGCGCTCGGGCACAACTACGTCGGCTGCGAGCACCTGCTGCTCGGGCTGGTTACCGAACCACACGGCGTGGCCGGCGGCGTGCTGCGTGCCCTCGGGGCAGACCAGCGGATGTCCCGCCGCGCCGTGGCCGCCGCCCTGCACGGCTTCGTGCACGCGCGGTCCCAGGCGACGGCGCCGGCCACCGCGGTGCCAGACGCCTCCGCGCTGGCCGCGGCCGTCGCCGCCCAACTCAACCCGATCGCCGAGCGGCTGGACCGGTTGGAGCGCCGGCTGGCCGAGGTCAGCGGCGACTGAGCGCACGGCCGGCGTGAGCCGGTACGGTCGGGTCGACCCCATCCATCCGGACGGCGCGACCGGCCGGACCAGGCTCTGAGCGAGGTTCTCGATGACCGACGCCGACGGTGTGATCGACAGTCCGGTCGAGTGGGTCGCCGAACACATCCACCAGTACGACCACACCGACGGCGCGCAGGGCCACCTGTGGCGGGATCTGCCCACACTTCTGCTGACCACCCGGGGCCGGCGGTCCGGGGCGTGGCGCCGGACCGCGCTGATCTACGGGCGTGACGGCGGGGACTACCTGGTGGTGGCCTCCAACGGGGGCTCGACCACCCATCCGCTGTGGTACCTCAACCTGAGTTCCGATCCGCGGGTCCGCGTCCAGGTCGGTGCCGAGCGCTTCGCCGCGAACGCCCGGACTGCCGGCCCGGAGGAGAAGCCGCGGATGTGGCGGGTGATGGCCGCGATCTTCCCCAGCTACGACGAGTACCGGACCAAGACCAGCCGGGACATCCCCGTGGTCGTGCTCACCCCCGAACCGGGCTCGCGGCCCGGAAGTTGACCGACCCCACCGTCGGCGGTCCCACGCGAGCATGCCGTCGGTGTGGCCGGGCGTGAGTTAGACCTGCTCCGCTCGAACCCGCCCCTGACGTCACGGTGATCCGTTCGGGACCGCTGGCAGCACGATCTGACCAGTACCTCAGTGATCACTGACCAATACCTGAGCGAAAGTTGTCGCTGTTCCGACCGTGGACTGACTCCATGCTGAGTGGCCACTGAGTTCGAGCGGGGATCGTTGCCGCGTCAAGTACTCCAGGCGGACCGATCTAGCCAGACCGGCGGCTCCACCCGGAGACCAGGTGCTGCGACTCGGCGTGTCCCCTCGATGCAGCGCTGCCAGGCGCGTCCTTGGTTCGACGTGGAGGGGACAACGATGACACCGCGACGCGGGCGGACCGGACCGGGTGTATTCACCCGCCGATTCGTTCTCGGTGACTCCCCTGCCACGCCCCGGCCGTCGGCTACCCAGCAGAGCGTGACCGTGATCCGCTGACCCGCGATCGAGGGGCGCCCGGCGGTGTGGCCCGCCGGTTCCCCAGCACCACACGACACCGCCGCCACACCGGCCCGCTCGGGTCAGTCCGTCGGTGTCGGACCAGTACCGGCGGCCCTGAACCGCCATCGCACCGGCCTTCGCGGTCCGGGCGGACCACATCGTCCACTCCGGACTGGGAGGGCCAGTAAGGCCATCCGAGCCCGACGCACCCCTGGCAAGGGTGAGAGGAACCTGACTATGCACCACCCACCTGATCCCGTCCCCCGGCGCGCCAGACGCGGCCGGGGCCTTGTCGCTGTCCTGGCCAGCGCGATAGCCGTGCTGGTCGCCGTCGGGCTGGGCCTGACGGTCGCCCTGATCTCACACGCCCAGGCGGTCGAAGCCGCCACTCCGGCAGCACCTGGGGTGGCCAAGGACACCTCCTTCGGCCATGTCCGGATCAGCGACATCGAGCGGGTGTCCCCGATGGACATGAACGCGATGCCCACGGTCAACGGACAGGCCGTGAACATGGGCATGGGCGGTGACGTGCCGCAGGGCAGCATCGCTCTGATCTGCACCGTGACGCTCAGCAACACCAAGTCCCACCAGGTGAGCGTTTCGCCGACCTCGTTCACGTTGCAGCGGGCGACCACCAAGGGCGTCCAGACGATCAAGCCGGAGAAGACGACGATGGCCGCGGCGGCCCAGTTGCCGCCGAACGGCTCGCTCGACACCCAGGTGACCTTCATCGTCCCCGAAGACGGCGCGCCGCTGCGAATGGCCTTCGCCGACGCAGGCTCGAACACCCCGGTGCTCTTCGACGCCGGTACCACCGACTCCACCCCGTCCATGGCAGGCATGGACATGTCCAACCACTGAGCGCCACTGACAGTCCTGTCCCTGCTGCTGGCATCCGGAACTCGCCCTGTTCCGGAGAACGATCCCTCGATGGAAGAGGTCGTACATGTCAAGATCCGACCCAAGTACCAGGCCTCGTCCACTATGGACGATGCCTTCCGAGGTCCTCGCGCTAGCCGTCGTACTCAGCTACGGCATCGGCGCGTGGATGGTCGCCCTGCGCCAGTTCGGGGTGATCTCACAGAACAGTGACCAGTCGCTGGGCGCCCAGTGGCTGTCGGCCAGCACCGTGGCGCTGCCGCTGGTGCTGGCGGGCGTGGCCGTCGCGCTGCGCGCGGCACGCATGCTGGTGGACCGGCTGTCGGCGGGTGCCTCCGTCGGCGACGGTGCCACCGCGATGCTGAGGGTCATGTTCACCGGACTGGGTGCCGCGGTGGCGTTCGCCGTCGCCAACCCGGTCTACGAGTGGATCACCGCCACCCACGTGGTGCGGACGCTGCCGCTGGCCGCGTCGATCACCGAGGACGTGTTCGTCGCCCTCGTGGTCGCACTGCCTGTCGCCGCGCTCGCCGAGCGGGTGGGCGTGCTCTACGCCCGCCAGGCGGTGAAGGTCCCCGAGATCGTCGTCGAGGAACCTCGCCGGCGTAACCGGCTTCCGGCCATGGCCACCGTGGTGTCCCTCACCGTCCTGACGGTCAGCACCGGCACCGCCGGTGTCGCGACCGCGGCCACCCCGAGTGCCGGTACCGGCTCGGTGTGTCCGGCAACCGCGCCGGTGAAGCACTTCGACATCAGCGCCATCGACATCAAGACCCCGCTGAACCGGGATGGCGACAACAACCCGGCCGGCAAGCTGTTCATTCTGAATTCCAAGATCCCCGCCGCCAGGGCCGAGGAGCAGACGCAACAGGTCTCCAACGGTCTGCACGACGACCCGATCCAGCCGCTGGCGATCCGCGCCAACGAGGGCGACTGTGTCACCATCCACTTCACCAACAGCGCCTCCGGTGGCAACTACAGCGTGCACATCGACGGTCTGATCACCCAGACCGCCGGTAACGGGATCGGCAACAACGGCGGTTCCGGTGTGGCCGAGGGCTCCTCGACCGACTACACGTACTACGTGCCCAACAGCCGGGCTATGGAGGGCGCGCACTACATGCGTCCGGGCCCCGGCTTCCGCGAGGCGGTCGGCAACGGTCTGTTCGGCCAGCTCGTCGTGGAGCCCCCGGGTTCGACCTACCTGGACTCCATCGACGGTTCCCCGCTGGCTTCGGGCTTCGAGGCCATGATCGTGCCCGGAAACGGCCAAGCCGCCTTCCGCGAGTACGTGCTGATGTTCCAGACCATCGGTGACGACAACGAGGTGCTGTTCGACAAGAACGGCGACGCGTTGCCGCAGGTGGACGACCTGACCGACACCTACCGGCCATCCGCGTTCGCGATCAACGACCGGTCCGAGCCGTTCCGGCACCGGGTCGCGATCAACTCCAAGGAACTGGCCGACGGGTACTCCAGCTACCCGTTCGGCGACCCGTCCACCCCCAACCCGCGGGCCTACCTGGCCGACCCCACCAAGTTCCGCCTGACCAATGGCGGCGGGGAGAAGTTCCACGCCTTCCACCTGCACGGTGGCGGCATCCGGTGGCGGCAGGACCCGGTGTCCGACCCCACCTGGAACTACGCGGACACCGGTCTGCAGAAGGACCCGGTGACCCTGGAAACGCCCTCCATGCGTAACGACTCCCAGGCGATCGGCCCGGGCGAGTCCTACAACCTGGAGATCGAGGGCGGTGCCGGCGGCGTGCAGCAGACCGTCGGTGACCTGCTGTTCCACTGCCACATCGTGAAGCACTACGTGGCTGGCATGTGGTCGTTCTGGTCGGTGTTCAACACCAAGCAGCCCGACCTTGCCTCCCTGCCCGGGCGTACTCCTCCGCCCGAGCCGGTGACCAGCGCCGCTCTGATCGGCAAGACGTTCAACGGCACCACCATCACCGCGCAGAACCTGGCGCAGTGGGTCACCCCGCAGCTCCCGCCGCAGGGTGTCCGGCAGAACGACCAAGACGCCGAGGTGCTCGACTGGACGATCGACAACTCCGACCCGAGCGCCCCGCTGGTGCTCAACGAGCCCGAGGACCTCACCTCGATCCCGGACTCGTACAACGTGATCCCCGGCCACCCGAACCTGAGACTGGGTGACCAGCTCGACCCGAACCTGGGCGGGCACCGGCCGATCCTGATGTTCGACCCGTTGAACGGCAGACCGGCCTACCCGGTGCTGCGAACCCACGTCGGTGACCGGCCGCCGTTCAGCCCGAACGGCCACTCCGGTGCTCCCTACCTGGGTGAGAACGCCAACGCGGCGCCGACCAGCGCGGTCGACCCGTTCGCCAACCGCGTTGACGGGCTGTGCCCGCAGGGCCGTTTCCTGCGGCACTTCAACATCGTCGCGATCACCAAGCCGATCGCGAAGAACGCCACCGACGTGGACCCCAACGGTGAGATCTACGTGCTGGCCGACCACAAGGACGCCGTCCTGGCCAACCAGTACACCGACGACCCGCTGGCGATCCGCGCCGACCAGGGTGACTGCGTGGCGGTGACCCTCACCAGCGAGCTGACCGACGCCGGAGACTTCGGCGGGTTCTCCAAGGTGAACATCCACATCCACCACGTGCAGTTCGACATCCAGGGATCTGACGGCGTCATCGTGGGCTTCAACTACGAGACCGCGGTCCGTCCCTACAAGGCCGAGGACCCGCAGATCACCAGCGACGCGCTGGCTGGAGCCACCAGCCTGACGCTGTCGAGCACGGCGAAGTTCCAGAACGGCGAGTTCATCGGTGTCGGGCTGGGCACGGACCAGATCCAGGTGGAGAAGATCACCGCGATCAACGGCCTGACCGTCACCATCGACAAGCCGCTGACCGTGTCGCACCCGGCCGGGCAGTGGGCCGGTGCGGAGTTCGTGCAGTACCGCTGGTACCCCGACGTGGTGTTGGACAACATCTTCTTCCACGACCACGTTGACGCCATCCACAGCTGGATCCACGGTCTGGTCGGTATGTTCATCGTGGAGCCGGCCGGTTCCACGTTCACCGACCCGCAGACCGGCCTGCCGCGTGACTCCGGATCCATCGTGGACATCCACACCAAGACGCCGCTGTCGCCCGGCCTGGTCGACGGCAGCTACCGTGAGATGGCCATCTGGACCATCGACGACAACAACGACGACACAGAACCAGGGACACTGAACAACCGGACGGCGCCGCTGTCCAGGCGGCAGGACCAGAACGAGCGGTTCAGTTCGTACAAGTACGGTGACCCGTCCACGCCGCTGCCCCAGCTCTACCCGGGTGACACGCTCGTCGTGCGGACCATCAACGTCGGTCCCAACGTCGACACGTTGCACTTCGACGGGGCACGGTATCTGCCCGAGTTCCGGATGACCGATCCGTCCACGGGGCAGCACAACGCCCAGTTCTCCGACACGCTGACGTACAACGACAGCGAGCGCTTCACACTGGTGCTCGGTGGCGATGCCAGCGGTCCGACCAGCAAGCCGGGTGACTACCTGTACACCAACGGTGACGGTAGACACGTGCAGCAGGGTGACTGGGGCATCGTGCGGGTGCTCAACGGCAGGAGCCCGAACCTGCTCCCGCTGCCGGGCGTCTCCCCGCCGGCAAACTCGGCGACCCAGCACGCCGGCCCGGCCAGTGGTGGCGAGGGTCCCAACCCGCCGGCCAGCACCGGCCCGGGTAACCCGTGTCCGGCGACCGCTCCGATCCACACGTTCAACGTCAGCGCGGTCGACATGAACACCGGCAACCTGCGGATGGGCTACAAGGTGACCAGTTCGTCGGCCACGGCCGGCGGCGCGAGTCACGGTGGCGGTGGCGGCGGTGGCGGCGGTGGCGACACCACCGACCCGGCGGCGCCGATGGTCCTGCACGTGGCCGCCGGTGAGTGCGTCGTGGTGAACCTGACCGACCAGCGCAACAACGCCCCGGTCGGGTTCCTGGTCGGCAAGCTGCGCAAGGACGCCGGATCGATCGGCGTGAACGTCGGATTCGATGCCGAGCAGAACACCATGCCCGGCACCACCCGGCAGTACGTGTACTACGCCGACTCCGACCACATCGGCAGCGCGACGATCGCCAACATGGCTGGCGACCAGGGTGTCAGCGGCGACAAGGCCGCACTCCCGGCCGGCAGCAGCGGCGAGCCGGTGGCGACCAAGGAAGGCGGCTACGGCTCGATCGTGGTCTCCGAACCGGGGGCAACCTTCACCAACCAGGTGACCGGTGCGCCCACCGACTTCGGCAACCAGGTCGACGTCCACCTGCCTGATGGCACCGGTTACCGCGACGACACCCTGATCCTGGCCGACAACGATCCGGAGATCGACCAGGACCACATGCCCTACCCGTCGTTCGCCAACCAGGACGTGTCATTCATCAACTACAAGTTCGGTAACAACGCGGCCACCCGCAACGACGGTGCCACGGCGTTCTCCGGCAGCCAGCCGACCACGCTGTTGAAGGCATACGCTGGTGACCCGGTGATGGTGCACGAGGTGATCGCACCTGGGACCGAGCAGGCTCACGTGTTCAGCCTGGGCGGCATGTCGGCTCCTCGGGACCGGTTCATCCCCGGTGCCGAGCGGGTCGAGAACCAGGGTCTGGGTCCGTGGGCGAGCTTCGACGCCAAGGTCATGGGCGGCGCTGGCGGCCTCGGGCACACCGTGGGTGACTTCTACTACGGTGACCTGCAACGCCCGTTCGTTCAGGTTGGCCTGTGGGGCATCTTCCGAGTGATGTCCGACGCGACCTGTCCGATCAAGCCCCTGCCGGGTCTGACCTGCCTGGGGAGTTGAGAGATCAGGTAGCTGACTGATCAGCACCACAACCGGAGGGACCGGCGTCGCCCAGCGGCGCCGGTCCTTTCGGGTGCGCGCATCGATCGCACCGCTGCGCGCACCGATGCGGTGCGGCCGAACAGGTGAGACCGGTGGTGGAAGCCTCCTTCTATCACCCTCTTAACCCTGCATTAAGGGACTAAGACCCATCATCGGGACATGCACGACAACGGGATCGTGAGGGGCGATCAGGGGCGAGGTCGCCACCGCCGGGAGCCACGCCGGGGAGCAGGGCGACCCCGACCACGCGACCACGACCAGTCCTGCACCGGGCGCGGTGCCGGGCGGTCGCGGTGTTCTTCCGGTGGTTCCAGGTGAACACCCACGGGACCTTTCGGGTCAACCGCGGCCCCGGGTCGGAGGCCGCGGCGCCCTCGGTGGCGTCCACACCGATGAACGTGCGGCTCATCCCCTGACCCCGGAGCCGCCCTCGCCCGCCCGTGCCGGCGTCTCATACCCGCGCCGAACCGGACAGGCGGGAACGGGGGCCTCCGACGCCCGGATCCCGTGTCGGAGGCCCCCGTCCATTCGGATCCGACGTTCACGCCGGCCCGGCGGGGTGGCGACGCGGGTCAGCCGCTCAGGTCCAGGGTGACCTGGTAGGTGGACAACCATGCGTCCAGCCCGAGCAGCATCTCGATCCGCCCGCGGTTCCAGACCGTGCTGTCCTGGCTGGCCGGTTCGGCCAGCAGTGCCCGGGCGCGTTCGGTGTCGACCAACGCCGCCATCGCGGAGTCCTCGCGGACCAGCAGCTTGGCCACCTCCTCGCGCAGCGCCACCTCGTAGCCGCGGTCCTGAGTGGTGGGGTACGGGCTCTTGCGCCGCTCGGCGATCGAGGCCGGAAGCAGGTCGCGGGTGGCCGCCCGCAACAGGCTCTTCTCCCGGCCGTCGAAGGCCTTCATCGACCACGGCGTGTTGAACACGTACTGCACCAACCGGTGGTCGCAGAACGGCACTCTCACCTCCAGGCCCGAGGCCATGCTCATCCGGTCCTTGCGGTCCAGCAACAACTGGACGAACCGGGTCAGGTGCAGGTAGCAGACCTCGCGCATCCTGCGTTCGGCCGGGCTGGCCCCGGCCAGGTGCGGGACCTCGGCCAGCCCGGCCCGGTAGCTCGCGTCGCGGTAGCCGGCGACGTCCAGCCGCGCACGCAGGTCCGGGTGGAGCAGGTTGGACTCGTCGAACCCGGCCACCCGGAGCATGGCCAGCCACGGGAAGGTGTCCGCGTCGGCGAGCGCGGGCTGGTGGAACCAGGGGTAGCCCCCGAACACCTCGTCGGCCGACTCTCCGGACAGGGCCACCGTGGAGTGCTCCCGGATCGCCCGGAACAGCAGGTACAGCGAGGTGTACATGTCGCCCAGTGGGGTGGGCAGGTCGGCCGCGCGCAGCGTCGCGGCCCGCGTCGCCGGCGCCATCAGCTCGGCGGTGGAGACCACCACGTCGGAGTGCTCGGCCGCCACGTGCTCGGCCAGCTCGTGCACGAACGGCGCGTCGGGGGTGTCGCGCATCGGGTCGGTCCGGAAGTTCTCGGTGTAGCCGGTGAAGTCCACCGCGAACGAGCGCACCGGCCCGGCGCCGGCCGAGCGCAGTGCCCGGGCGGCCAGGGCGGTGATGACCGAGGAGTCCAGGCCGCCGGACAGCAGGGAGCACAGCGGTACGTCGGAGATCAACTGCCGGGTGACGATGTCCTCCAGCAGCTCGCGCACGGTGCTGACCGTGGTGGCCAAATCGTCGGTGTGCTCAACGGCCTCCAACCGCCAGTACCGCCTGGTGCTCAGCCCACCGCGACCGACCCGGACCACCTGGCCGGGCCGCACCTCGCGCATGCCCCGGAACACCGCGTGCTCGGGGGTCTTGGCCACCGACAGCAACTCCCGCAGGCCGTCCAGGTCCACCACCGCCGACACCGTCGGGTGGGCCAGGATCGCCTTGGGTTCCGAGCCGAACAGCACCCCGTCGGCGGTGGGGTGGTAGTACAGCGGCTTGATGCCCATCCGGTCGCGGACCAGCAGCAACTCCTCGGTGCGGGTGTCCCACACCGCGAACGCGTACATGCCGTTGAGCCGGTCTACCAAGCCCTCGCCCCACTCCAGGAAGGCCCGCAGCACCACCTCGGTGTCGCTGTCGGTGCCGAACCGGTGCCCGCGCGAGGCCAGTTCGGTGCGCAGCTCGCGGTAGTTGTAGACCTCGCCGCTGTAGGTCAGCGCGGCCACCGTGCGCCCGTCGGCGGTCGCGGTCATCGGCTGGACGCCGCCGGCCAAATCGATGACGGCCAGCCGGCGATGCCCCAGCACCGCGTGTGGCGCCAGCCACAGCCCGCTGGCGTCCGGACCGCGGCAGGCCATGGTCTCGGTCATCGCCCAGGCGACCTCGCGCACCGCCGGTTCGTCCCGCTGGAAGTCCCGGTCGAAACCGACCCAACCGCTGATCCCGCACATTCGCCGTCCGCCTCCCTGGGAGCACTGTGACCCGCCCGTCCGGAGGTGTCGCCGACCGGCCGATCGGTTGTCCGGTCCGGACAGGCGCGTTGCCAGGGTAGCTACTGACAGCGATTGGAAAACGACGCTTCGTGGGGAAATATGGCTGTCGGCGGGTGGATGGCACACGCCGCCCCCTCTGATGCCCACCGCCGCGCCCCCGCCCGCTCCGGTCGGGCTCGCGAGCAACATCCGGCCAGCCGAGGAGGCGGCCGAGTTGACCCGAACGGCCGGTGTATCGACACCCAGTTCGCCTAGACTGCGATATCGCGAGGTGATATTGCGATGTCGGATAGACTGTATGAGTTGCTGGTCAGGGCGGTGCGACAGCTCGACCAGGCCGAACAGGACGAGGTCCTCGGCGCGCTCCTCAGTGGTGTCGGCGCCCGAACGCCGGTGTTCGAAGCGCGGGCACGCCGGTCCGGCGTGGGCGCGGCGGCACTGGCCGAGCGCATCACCATGGCGGCTGGAGACACCGGCGATTTGAAGGTGCTCCCGGTACGGCTGCCGGTCGCCGACTACGAGCGGTTGCGGACCTGGGCCCGGGAACACGAGTTCAGCATGGCCGTGATCGTGCGAACCCTGGTGGAGCGGTTCCTCGACGGCCAAGACGCGCCCCGCCCGGGCGACGGGGAAGCGGCGGCGCCACCCGACCCCGCCGATCAGGCCGACGCCGCCGAATGAACCGAGCGGGGTCGGATGGGCCGACCCGAACCTGATTTGGTCAACCTGAAGTTGACGAAACGTAGATCGTCAATCTAAGGTTGACGCATGACCGAACCCATTCGTATGGCCAATCCGGTCCGTCTGGACGACCTGATCGAGTCCATCAAGAAGGTGCACTCCAACGTTCTGGAACAGCTTTCCGACGCCGTCATCGCCGCCGATCACCTCGGCGAGGTGGCCGACCACCTGATCGGCCACTTCGTCGACCAGGCCCGGCGCTCGGGCGCGTCCTGGAGCGACATCGGCCGGAGCATGGGCGTCACCAAGCAGGCGGCACAGAAGCGTTTCGTCCCGAAGGGCGAGCCAGCCGACCTGGACCCCGACCAGGGCTTCAGCCGGTTCACCCTGCGGGCACGCAACGTCGTGATCGCCGCGCAGGACGAGGCGCGGGCCGCGGGCAACGACCAGATCCGTCCCGAACACCTGGCGCTGGGACTGCTGAGCGAGCCCGACGGCATCGCCGCCAAGACCATCATCGCCCAGGGCGTCGCCCCCGACACCGTGCGGCGGGTCGCGACCGCGACGCTCCCGCCGGCGGCCGACCAGGTGCCCGAGCTCATTCCCTTCGGTCCGCAGGCGAAGAAGGCGCTGGAGTTGACGTTCCGGGAGGCCCTGCGGATGGGCCACAACTTCATCGGCACCGAGCACATCCTGCTGGCCCTGCTCGAACTCGAGGACGGCACGGGCGTGCTCGCCGGCCTGGGCGTGGACAAGGCCAGCTCCGAAGCCGAGATCACCGCCGCCCTGGCCCGCCAGCCCCAGGGCGGGTGAGTGGCAGGAGCCGCACGGCCGGCCGCGGGCTCACCGGCGACGGTCAACGGCGGGCCCGCACCGCCAGTACGGTCGGGGTCGGCGCGCCGCCCTCGGTGAACCGTTCGAGGGTCAGTCCGGCAGCACCGAACGCGTGCATCAGGTCGGGCAGCGGGCGGTGCACCGCCCCGACCCTGGCGCGTACCCCACGGTCGGTCCACGACTCTGTCGTCCAGTGGCCGTCAAGGTAGCCGGGGCCGATCACCACCGCGTCGGGATCGCCGCGGTCGGCGAACCCACCGCAGAAGCAGGGGTGCACGCCGATGTGCACGAGCATCCCGCCGGGCCGTAGCACCCGGGCGGCCTCGCGCAACACGGCCGGGTACCCGGGCATGTCGGTGTGCACCATCATGGCCAGGACCGCCGGAACCGAGCCGTCCCGCACCGGTAGCCGCTCGGCGTCGGCCCGTGCCGCCGGCAGGCGGTCCCGCGCGTAGTGCAGCATCCCGCCGGACAGGTCGAACCCGACCGGCGTCCAGCCCAGCTCACGGACCGGGCCGGCGTGGATCCCGGTGCCGCAGCCGATGTCCAGGCAGATGCCCGTCCCCGGGCCGAGCAGGTCGCGCAGCGCACGCCGAAGGCCCAGGGGGTCCTGGCCCTCGGACCGCTGCCCCACGAGAAACACCCGCTCGTACCAGTCGGCGATCTGGTCGTAGGCCGCCGCGGCCCGCGGTGTGGATCGGTCTCCGGTGCCAGCCGTGCCCGGCTCATCGGTAGTGACCGGCTGAGTGGGCATGGTGCTGATGCTACCGATCCACGCTCTCGCCCCCGACCCGCAGACGGGCTAGCCATCGGGTCTGGTTCCGATGACGACGGTGGCGGCCAGCTCACCGGAGCCCGCCTGTCGCGGACCCAGCCCGGCACGGGCCACCGCGTCCAGGGTCGGGCGTGCCTGCCGCTGGCTGGTCTCGACCAGCAGGTGCCCACCCGGGGCCAGCCACGGCGGGGCCGAGGCGATCACCCGGCGCAGCACGTCGAGCCCGTCGGTGCCGCCGTCGAGCGCCACCGGCGGTTCGTGTACGCGGGCTTCGGGGGGCATCAACGCGATCGCGTCGGTCGGCACGTACGGCGCGTTGGCCACCAGGATGTCCACCCGGCCGCACAGCCCGGCCGGCAGCGGCCGGAACAGGTCACCCTGGTACACCCGGCCGCCGGCCGCGGCGATGTTGCGGCGGGCGCACCGCACGGCCACCGGATCGACGTCCACCGCGTGTAGCTCGATCCGACCCAGCTCGGCGGCCAGTGCGGCGCCGACCGCGCCCGAGCCGCAGCACAGGTCGACCACGACAAGTCGGGGCCGTCCCGAGGGGTCGGCGCGGTCGGCGGCCGCGCGGGCCAGGGCGGCGGCCTGGTCGACGAGGAACCCGGTGCGGCGGCGGGGTACGAACACCCCTGGGTCCACGGCTATCCGCAGGCCGCGGAACTCCGCCCAGCCCAGGACGTGTTCCAGGGGCAGCCCGGCGACCCGGCGGTCGACCATGCGGGCCAGGTCGGTGGGGGTCGGTGCGGCCGAGACGAGCAGGCGCGCCTCGTCCTCGGCGAACACGCAGCCGGCGGCCCGCAGCCTGGCGACGATCGCTGGCTGGTTGGGGGGTGGTGGCGGGGTGGGCATCGGAGCCTTCCAGGATGCGGGGCTCCAGCTCAACAGCGCGGCGGCGTGGCCGCGTCAGGTTGGCCGCGTGGCGGTGAGACGGGAGCACCCGGGCTGGTACGGGGTGATGGGTCCCACCTCCTCCGCTCGTCGGGGTTCACCGCTGGCGGTGGCAACCCTACCCGACGTCGAGGCCACCGCGGGCCCAGCCGATTCCGCGGCCATCTCCATTACTCGTGAGATTGGAAGAATCTCACGAGCTACTTATCAGTAACTCTCTTTCTATTCATATTCATATCACCATCATCTCATGATGGTGATATGAATATGCTATTGATGCTCCGAGGTCGGCCGGCACGCGGACGGTGGTGGTGGGGGTGCCGGTAAGAAACGTGTCGCCAGGTCCAAACGGGGGCGGTCATCGAGGGTGTGTGATCGCGCTGGCCTGTGGGGCGATCGACCGCGGTAGCGGGCCTAGGCCGGGTGGCGGTGCGGGTAGCCCGCACCGAGGTACGGCCGTTGCCGGCGGACTGGCGTGAGGTGGTGGGCAGTCTGGTCGAGGACCGCCGGCAGATCCGCCGGGTCAGGGTGTTACTCAACCAGCTCGCCCCGGTCGGCGATCACCCAGCGCCCGCTCGGCTCAAGTCATGGTGACCGTCGAGTACCTGTCTTCCGCGGCACTGTCCCACGAGACGTGGACCCGGCAGTGCACCGGCTGGCCGGTGGCGGTGAGTCCGCTGGCCGCGATGGCCCCCGACGGATCGGTCAGGGTGCTGAACAGTGCCCCGGCGGGCGCAGCCCCGCCCCTGGTGAATCCCAGAGTTCTCGGATCCGCGGTGGTGGGGTAGAACACCGCATTCCCCGTGATCGTGTAGGTCCCCCGCGTGGTGTTTTTGCGTTTCCTTCCCGGGATGATGGAGGGCAGGCCGAAAGTGTCCTCCGCGTCGTCGGAGACCCTGCCCTGCGCGTCGACCTCCCACAGCTCCCAATAGCGGCCGACAGTGGCGTGCACGGTCGAGCTCTTCGACGTGACGTAGGCGTCGATGGCCGTGCCCCGCAGGGGGGTCCACTCCTGGCCGTCCCACTGTTCCACGGCGAAGACCCGGTTGATTTTCTGGATGATCACCCCCTGCTGAGGCGGGTCGATGCTCAACTTCCGCCTGCGTTCGAAGCCGCCGCACTCGTTTTCCACCTCGTCCGCCGTCAGGTTCCTGAAGGCGACCTGCGTCGCGACCGGTGGAGCAGTGGTGGTCGCCGTGGGAGCACGCTGAATTGGCGCCCGCGAGTGGTCCTCCGTCCGCGAGCCCCCGAGCCGCACCGGGCCGGATCCCGGGAAGGGCCGGGCCACCGGCGCGGGCAGCGGGCGGCGCAGGGCCTCGGTGGCGTTCGCCTCGGCCGCGCGCTCGAAGCGGTCGGAGGGGCTCGACACCCAGAGTCCCGATCCGATCTCGGTGCCGGCCACCGGGCCCTGCCGCTGCTGGATCACGTGGGTTAGTTCGTGAGCGAGGGTGTGGTCGTCCGAACCACCGCGGCCGAGCACAACGTGGTCGCCCGAGGTGTAGGCGCGGGCGCCGATCTCGGCCGCGGACCGGGCGGCCGAGGCGTCGTCGTGGACACGCACGGCACGGAAGTCCTCCCCCAGGCGCGACTCCATC
>DASULA010000134.1:0-2046 GCA_036278435.1 Mycobacteriales bacterium
GTGTGAGCCCGGTGAACGCGTCTCGTCCGGACCGGCCGGTGATGATCCCGCAGATCTCCTGCTATGCCGACGGGGGTTGTTACATCGCCGACACGGGCAGCCAGGCGGCCGGAAAGCTGGCCGGGTTGCCGGCGTTGCGCAGGGCCCACGACCAGGCCGCCCTCGGCCCGCCCAGCCCAGCCGACACCATCGAACTGCTCGCCACGGCCGCGGACTTGGCCCTGGCTGCCGGAGGGGTACAACGGATGGACGGGTACTGGCTGTGCCCGGACCACGCCGAGATCTACCTGGACTCCGAACCCCGCCGGTTCACCATCCGCGAATGCATCCACCGCCACCGGCTACGCCACACCGGCTGACCACGCACGCTTCCCCCGGGGTGACCGAGGGGCCGCCCGCCGCAGGAACCCCTCCGCCAGTACCTCGTATTACCCGACCGGGCGGTCTGAACCGGCACCCGGTTGCCCCGGGCGGCGGGCGGGTATCGGACAACCACGCCGGTGTGCCGCCCGGTGGGCTCTGGGAGTCCACAGTGGGCAGCCGGCCGGACTGTTGGTTCCTACGGTGGGCGGATGAATCCCCGGGGGGAGGCCGTCATCGACGCGCAGATCACCATCCGGGTGGACGGTGCCGACCACCGGCTCACGGTGGACACCCGGACCACGCTGCTGGACGCCCTACGTGAGCGGTTGGGGATCACCAGCCCGAAGAAGGGGTGCGACCACGGGCAGTGCGGCGCCTGCACGGTGCTGCTCGACGGCCGGCGGGTGAACAGTTGCCTTGCCCTGGCCGTGGCCCGCGACGGATCCGAGGTGGTGACCGCCGCCGGGCTCGCCGAGAAACGGCCAGGCTGCACCGGGCGGCATCCGGTGCAGCGGACGTTCATCGAGCACGACGCGTTCCAGTGCGGGTACTGCACCCCCGGCCAGGTGGTCTCGGCGGTGGGCATGCTGCGCGAGGTCGACGCGGGCTGGCCCAGCGCGGTCGACCCGGACCCGAGCCCCGATGGCGCCACCACCCTGGGCGAGCCGGACATCGCCGAGCGGATGAGCGGCAACCTGTGCCGCTGCGGGGCGTACCGGAACATCGTCTCGGCGATCCGTTCGGTGGTGTCGCGATGAGACCGTTCCGGTACGAGCGGGCCACGGACGTTCGCGGCGCGGTGGCGATGCTCGCCGCCGAGCCGAGCGGCGTGTTCCTGGCCGGCGGCACGAACCTGGTGGACCTGATGAAGCTGGAGGTGTCCACACCGGACCTGCTGGTCGACGTGCGGCGGCTGACCTCCGACCGGATCGAGGAACTGCCCGACGGCCCGGTGCGGATCGGCGCGGCCGTGCCCAATAGCGACCTGGCCGCCGACCCGGTGATCAGGTGCCGGTTCCCAGTGGTCTCCCAGGCGCTGCTGGCCGGCGCGTCCGGCCAGTTGCGCAACGTCGCGACCACGGCCGGCAACCTGCTCCAGCGCACCCGCTGCGTGTACTTCCAGAACCTGGCCACCCCGTGCAACAAGCGGGAACCCGGCGCGGGCTGCTCGGCCCGGGAGGGCTACCAGCGCGACATGGCGATCCTGGGCGCCTCCGAGCAGTGCGTGGCCACCCACCCGTCCGACCTGGCGGTCGCCCTGGCCGCGCTCGACGCGACGGTGCGGACCCGCGGACCCGGTGGCGAGCGGACCATCCCGCTGACCGACCTGCACCGGATGCCCGGCGCCCAGCCCGACCGCGACACCGTGCTGGAACGCGCCGAACTGATCACCTGGGTGGAGCTGCCGGCGCTGCCGTTCGCGGCCACCTCGACCTACCGCAAGGTCCGCGACCGGGCGTCCTACGCGTTCGCGCTGGTGTCGGTGGCCGCCGCGCTGGACCTGGACGGCGGGGCGGTCCGGGACGTGCGGATCGCGATCGGCGGGGTGGCGCACCGGCCGTGGCGGGCCGGCCGGGCCGAGGCCCTGCTGCGCGGCGGACCGGCGACCGCCGAACGGTTCCGCGCCGCGGCCGAGGCCGAGCTGGCCGTGGCCCGGCCGCTCGCCGGAAACGCGTTCAAGGT
>DASULA010000135.1:0-2134 GCA_036278435.1 Mycobacteriales bacterium
CCGTCCGATTCCACACCAACACCGGTACCGGTGTGGGGAATCGAACAGAGCAGGGCATCCATGCCACCAATTCTACGTCGACACCACTACTGTTTGATCACCTGTACGAGTGAATCCGACGATGAACCAGAATTCCGTGGCCCCACGGATCCAACCTTACTGCCGACCGGGGAAACCGTCGTCAATTACCCGATACAGCGTACCGCCCGCTCTCCCGACATTCGACCAGCGATCCACTACCACCAACAATCAGGGTTTCGCATAATCCTCCCTGCGTGCGCTCCTCGGCCTCACCCCAGACCGAACTCGCCCAATCATCCGGTGTGAGTCAGGCGTGGATCTCCCAGGTTGAACGCGCGGACATCGATCCAAATCCGGTCCGGCTCAAGGTAATCGCCCAGGCCACCGGTACACCGTTCCGGTTCTTCGAGGTGAGCCCCGCATCGGCGCCGCTCGATTCGCTCCGGTTCAGGAAGCTGACTGGAACTGATCGCGGTTTCCACGCACTGGCAGGGTCGCCGCTTCAGCAGCGGTGAACGGGCGAGCGACGTGCTCATGTCGGCGGTCATGACCGATATCTCGGCTCGGATACCACCACGGGATACCCGCGTGTTCGCTGTGATCCACAAGGACAATCGGCGGGGTGTCACCGTGTGTCGCCGGCATGGACTCGTGGCGGAGATGAGCTGTCCACATCCGGACTATCTCCGGATCATCACCGCGCACAGCGCCGAGGGTGACAGGTGATGGTCAGCGCGGGAGGAGGGGGTCGGGGTGGTCGAGCAGGAACTGGCGGAACACGGCGGCGGGGCGGGTTTCCGGGCGGTCGGTGGGCCAGGCCAGGCCGATGACCCGTTCGGCTGGTGGTTCGGTCACCCGCAGGGCCACGGCCGGTGAGTGTTCGGCGGCGCGGGCGGGTACCAGGGCCACGCCCAGCCCGGCGGCGACCAGCCCGCAGACGATGTCGACCTCCTGGCCCTCGAAGGACACCTTCGGGGTGAACCCGGCCCGCTGGCACAGCTCGTCGGAGATCCGGCGCAGTCCGTAGCCCGGTTCCAGGCAGACGAAGTCGTCTGCGGCCAGCTCGCCCAGCCGGACCCGCCGCCGGTGGGCCAGCCGGTGGTCCGGCGGCACGATCAGGTCCAGCGGCTGGACCTGCAAGGCCCGGGTGGCGATCCCGGGTTCGTCCGGCAGCGGGGAGGTCAGGCACATGTCGACCTCGCCGGCCCGCAGCCGGGCCAGCATGCCGGCCGCGCCGTCCTGGACCAGGGTGAACCGGATGCCTGGCTGGGCGGCGCGGAAGTCCCGCAGCAGCGCCGGCACCGACTCCGCACCCAGGGTGTGCAGGAACGCGAACGCCACCCGTCCCCGGGTCGGGCTGGCGTCGTGGACCATCTCGGCGTGCCCGGCGGCCAGTTCGGCCAGCGCGCGCCGAACGTGGACCAGCAGGATCCGGCCCTGCCGGGTGAGCGTGACGCCACGGCCGTGGCGGGCGAACAGCCGGACACCCAGGTCGGTCTCCAGTCTGGCGATGGTGCGCGACACCGTGGGCTGCGGCATGCCGAGCCGGGCCGCGGCCCGGGTGACGTGCTGCTCCTCGGCCACGGCGGCGAACTGCCGGAGCCGGGGAGCGAGGACGCTCAGCGCGTCGGTGGACTCGTCCATCCACTCCGAGTATGCGGCACCCACCGGATCGGCGGTGCCGGCATCAGACGGCATCCGGCCCGGTCGCCCCGGGGTGGGACAGCGTGCGGCCGACCGCCAGGCTGACCACCAGCAGGACCAGCACGAACCCGGCCGTGCCGGCCCAACCGGCCAGGGCGTACCAGATGCCGCCCAGCCAGCCGATGAGGCTGCTGCCCGCGTAGAACGCGCACAGGTAGAGCGCGGCGGCCTGGGCGCGGGCGGTTCGGGCCCGGTGACTGACCCAGCCGCTGGCGGTGGAGTGGGCGGTGAAGAACCCGGCGGTCAGCGCGACCAGGCCGGCGGCGACCAGCGGCAGCGAGGTCGGCAGGGTGAGCAGCGTGCCGGTAACCGCCAGCGCCACCCCGCCGAGCAGGACCGGCCGCCGACCGACCCGGTCGGCCAGCCGCCCGCCGGTGGCCGCGGCGTAGGTGCCGGCCAGGTAGACCAC
>DASULA010000136.1:0-3443 GCA_036278435.1 Mycobacteriales bacterium
CCGCCGGGAAAGTCCAGGTACTCCTCGGTGGGCGTGCCGATCCCGGGTGCGTCCGCCCTGCCCGCTGCGCCAGTCACCCGCGACCTCCCGAGCCCACGCTGATATCGACACCGCGACGCTAAATAACACCGGACCCGGCGACGAGCCACTTCCCGCACCGCCTGGCCGGATCCCGCACCTTGACGTGGCCGGACCGGGGAAGGACTCTGCTTGGGCGAAGGCTTTCCGGCCTCGGAGGTGACGATGGGCGCACCGTCAGTTCTGATCGGTGACGAGCCGGCGACCCACGACATCACGCTCGTGCACGCCAGGGTGATCCACACCGACGATCCGGACGATGCCCACATCCGCACCCAGGAGTTCCTCGGCTGTTCCCATCGGATGACCGTGCTGGGACGCGACAGGCCGTTCCTCGCCCGGGTCCAGTACCGGCCCCTGGGTGGGCTCGGCCTGATGTCGCATGTGTACGGCCCGGCCGTGGAGATCGGATGCTCACCCCCCATCGACCGGGTGACCCTGGCGTTCGTGTTCGGCGGGACGCTGGTCATCGACGACGGCGGGATCGCCAGCGTCGCCGACGAGAGCCACGGCGCGGCGTTCTGCTTCCACGACGAGGTCACCATGCGGTGGACCCCCGGACTTCGCCAGCTCATGCTGACCATCGACAAACCGCGCATCGAGCGGTACCTGCGCAACCTGCTGAACGAACCCCTGCGCCACCCGCTCCGCCTGCGCGGAACCATCGACCTTGCGGGCACCAGCGGCCAGGGCATCACCGCCGCGGTGCGCACGCTGCGCACCGCGTTCCATTTGTGTGGCAGGGCCGGGCCGCCTCCGGTGCTGGCGGCCGAGATCGAGCACGGCATTCTCACCGCGCTGCTGCTCGGCCAGCCGCACAACTACACCGACGCCATCTTCGCTCCGCAGGCCCTGCCGTCCCCGCGGGTCGTCCGGCGCGTGGTCGAACTCATCGACGGGGCACCTCAGACCGCGTTCACCGTGGCCGACCTGGCCGCTCACGCCGGGGTGAGCGAACGCTCCCTGCACGCCGCGTTCCGCCGGCAACTGGGCACCTCGCCGATGTCCTATCTGCGCCGCCGACGCCTCGACCAGGCCCGTGACGAACTGCTCCGCCTCCACCCGGCCACCGGCGCCAGGGTCACCGACATCGCGCTGCGGCACGGATTCGCCCACGCCGGCCGCTTCGCCGCCGCCTACCGTAGGCGGTTCGGGGAGCCACCCTCAACCACCCTGCGACGCTAACCTCGCGTCCTCACCGCACGAGCGCCGTGGCGTCATGCGGCCGGCCGGGTCGGGCCGTGGTGTGTTGCCGTGGCGGCGGTCCGCCGGTGCCGGGCGATCGAACGTCGGGTCGCGTAGGGGGAGTAGCGGGGGACCGAGCGGGCCAGGGCCGCCGTCGCGAGCAGGCCGACGCCGCCGATGCCGGCGATGCCGGCGGCGAGGGTGACCAGGGTGGTCACCACGGAGACGACCACCGGTCCGACCCCCTGACCGAAGTCGCCGAACAACCGCCACACCGCGAGGAACCGGACTCGGCTGTCGGCTGGGGCGACGTCGACGCCCAGCGTCATCATGATCCCCGAGCCGATGCCGTTGCCGAGGCTCATGACCATCGCGACAACGGTCAGGGTGACCATCCCGCGGGTCAGCGGGATAGCCAGCGTGCCCAGGCCCAGGATCGTCATGGAGGGCAGCGCGATCCACAGCCGGCCGAAGCGGTCCATCACCTTGCCGGCCGGGTAGAACAGCGCCATGTCCACCGCGCTGGCGATCCCGAACATGACACTGGTCTGCTCCGGGCTCAGGCCCAGGTGCGACGCCCACAGCGGCAGCACGGTCTGGCGGGCCGCCCGCGCCGCGCCGACGGCGATGACGCCGAGCCCGAGGGTGGCGAACAGCCGGCGGTAGGTGCGCAGCATGGCGAACGAACTGACGTCACCGCGTGCGGCCGGCGGATGGTCACCGGCCGGCGCGATGTCCGGGATGACGAACAGCAGGACCGCAGCGGCGGTGGCGGTGCAGACCGCGACCAGGTAGGCGCAGCGCAGGCCGCCCACGCTGATGGCGGCGGCTCCGACGAACGGGCCGAGGAACAGGCCGACCCGGTGCGAGCCGCCGAGCGTCGACAGTGCCCGCGCCCGCATGGACGGCGGCACGATCTCGCTGAGGTAGCTCTGCCGGCCCAGGTAGTAGGTCGCCGAGGCCACCCCGACGGCGATCAGGCCCACGCCGAGCAGTGGCAGCGAACGGGACAGTCCGCAGACCGCCAGCGCGGCCACCGCCAGCCCGGCCGCCGACATCATCGCCCGCCGGTCGCCGATCCGGTCGGCCAGCGCACCGGCCGGGATGTCGCCGAGGATCTGGCCGATCCCCAACAGCGCGAGCATGAACCCGGCCACGCTGGTCGAGGCGCCCTCGTCCAGAGCCGTCAGGGCGATGACCGGCGCGATCGCCCCGTTACCGATTTCGAACACCAGAGCCGGCAGGAACACCGAGGGAGCGATCGACCGGATGCTGACCGCTGGTTCGGGCACCCTGTCTCGTTCACCTTCCTGGCCCCGTGATCCGGCTGTGTCCCGACCGGCCCCACCGGTCGCGTGGGCCAGCGCTGCCGGGTGGCCGTCCCCGATCGAGGTTCGCCGGGTTCAGAACAATCTACCGACCCGCCACCCGGAGGCGGTCGTGCAGTGACGGACGCCTCGTCCGGACCGCGTGCCCTCGTCGGGCCGGTGGGCGCGGGCACGCCCTCCGCCATGCCGCCGAACCGTAGTGAGATTCGTGTCGGGTTAGGGTCATGCAGTGCCCAAGAAGCGGCCCACGCAGCTTGTCGGGGTGTTGAGCCTGCTCAGGCGTACGCACCCCGACCTTGCGGACCCGGCGGCGGCGGTGCGGGACAAGGCCGTCGCCGTGGACGGTGTGATCGTGGTCAATCCGCAGTCACTGGTGCGTCGGGACGCGGTCGTCAGGGTCAGGGAACCCCAGGTGCCGCGCGGCGGGTGGAAGCTGGCGGCGGCACTCGACAACTTCGGCATCCCCGTCGGTGGCCGGGTCGCGCTCGACCTGGGAGCGTCGTCGGGCGGCTTCACCAGTGTCCTTGTGCAGCGGTCCGCTCGGGCCGTCTATGCCGTCGATGTTGGTTATGGCCAGTTGCTGGGTTCGCTTCGGCAGAATCCCAGGGTGTTCAGCCTGGAGCGCACCAACGTGGCACGGTTGACCACCGCACTGGTGCCGGTGCGGGTGGACATCGTGACTATGGATCTGTCCTACCTCTCGATCGCCGACGCGATCGGCCAGGTGGACGGGCTGTGCTTCGCCGAAGGAGCCGATCTGGTTGCCCTGGTCAAGCCGATGTTCGAGCTCGGGCTCGGTGAGCTGCCCACCACGCAGGAGCAGTTCGACCGGGCGATCGGCCTGGCCCGGGC
>DASULA010000137.1:0-17406 GCA_036278435.1 Mycobacteriales bacterium
GTGGGAGGTCGAGCCGGTGGTGCGGCAGCTCAACACGTTGCGGATGGCGGCCGTGGAGGCGGTCGAGGCGGCCGGCGCCCAGCACACCGAGCGGGTCGACCTGGATGGTCTGGCCACACCGGCACCGGAACGGCACGCGGACGGGCAGGCTGGCCGGGCGAACGAGTACGAATGACGCGGTCTGGCGGTGATATCGCGTAGCATGCCACGGTTCCGGGCGGTTGAGAGGCTACGGGCGGGACGACGGTCTCCCGGGACGACACGGCACACACGCCGCCGCGGCGACACCCTCGTCGAGGCTTCGCCGCGGCCAGGGTGTGGAATCACTCATCGAGACCCGGCCGGAGGGGCTGATCCGGGCCGGTCCGCAAGAACTTGCGGCAACCATGTGAAAATGTTGCGTCCGCCCGTCCTGTCGGGCCGCCTTAGTGAGTAGGGTTTGCACCTCGTGAGAGCGCTTCGCCGATTCACCGTCCGGGCTTCCCTCCCGGACCAGCTCGCCGCGCTGGCCGAGCTGGTCATGAACCTGCGCTGGACCTGGCACCCGGAGACCCTGGACCTGTTCGAGAGCGTCGACCCGGACCTGTGGCGGGCCTGCCGTCACGACCCGGTGCGGCTGCTCGGAGCGGTGCCCGCGGACCGGCTGACCGTGCTGGCCGGCGACCGCCGGTTCGGCCGTCGGCTGTCCGACGCCGCCGAGGAGTTGGAGGAGTACCTCACCGGCGACCGGTGGTACCAACAGCACTCCGACACCCTGGAACGCGCGCCGCGGTCCATCGCGTACTTCTCGCCGGAGTACGGCATCACCGAGGTGCTGCCGCAGTACTCCGGCGGGCTGGGCATCCTGGCCGGTGACCACCTCAAGGCCGCCTCGGACCTGGGCGTGCCGGTGATCGGGGTGGGGCTGCTGTACCGGGCCGGCTACTTCCAGCAGTCGCTGTCGGCGGATGGCTGGCAGCAGGAGCGGTACCCCGCGATCGACCCGCACGGCATGCCGCTGGTGCTGCTGCGCGGGCAGGACGGCTCGCCGGTGAAGGTCCACGTCGGCCTGACCGATCACCGCACGCTGCGCGCCCAGGTGTGGCGGGCCCAGGTCGGCCGGGTGCCGCTGCTCCTGCTCGACTCCGACATCGAGGACAACGACGCCCCGGGCCGGCAGGTCACCGACCGGCTCTACGGCGGCGGCAGCGACCACCGGTTGCAGCAGGAGATGCTGCTGGGTATCGGTGGGGTGCGCGCGGTACGGGCGTTCTGCGGGCTGACCGGCACCGCCGAGCCGGAGGTGTTCCACACCAACGAGGGGCACGCCGGCTTCCTGGGTGTGGAACGTATCCGGGAACTGGTTGAGGGCGCCGGGCTGTCCTTCGACGAGGCGTTGCAGGCGGTGCGGGCCGGCACGGTGTTCACCACCCACACGCCCGTTCCGGCCGGTATCGACCGGTTCGGGCTTGACCAGGTCGGCCGGTACTTCGGCGGCAGCAACGAGGCGCCTGGGGTGCCGGTGAGCCGCATCCTGGACCTGGGCTTCGAGGGCGAGCTGAACTGCTTCAACATGGCGCACATGGGGCTGCGGCTGGCCCAGCGGGCGAACGGGGTGAGCCGGCTGCACGGCCGGGTCAGCCGGGACATGTTCAACTGCCTGTGGTCGGGCTTCGAACCGGACGAGGTGCCGATCACGCACGTCACCAACGGCGTGCACGCCCCCACCTGGATGGCCCGGCAGGTGATGGCCGCGGCGAACCGGGACGCCCAGCCCGGGGCGCTGGCCGCCGGGGCCGGCTGGCAGGCCGCCGACCGGGTGCCGGCACAGGAGGTCTGGGCGCTGCGGACCGAGCTGCGCACCAGCCTGGTGGCCGAGGTGCGCCGCCGGCTGCGCGCGTCGTGGGTGCAGCGCGGAGCCAGCGAGGCCGAACTGGCCTGGGTGAACACGGTGTTCGACCCGAACGTGCTCACCGTCGGGTTCGCCCGGCGGGTCCCGTCCTACAAGCGGCTCACCCTGATGCTGCGTGACCCCGAGCGGCTGACCGAACTGCTGTGCGACCCCGAGCGGCCCATGCAGTTGGTGATCGCCGGCAAGTCGCACCCGGCCGACGACTCGGGCAAGGCGCTGATCCAGCAGATGGTCCGGTTCACCGACGACCCGGCCGTGCGGCACCGCATCGTGTTCCTGCCCGACTACGACATGGGCATGGCCCGCTACCTGGTGCAGGGCTGCGACGTGTGGCTGAACAACCCGCTGCGCCCGCTGGAGGCCTCCGGCACGTCCGGCATGAAGTCGGCGCTGAACGGCGGGCTGAACCTGTCCATCCGGGACGGCTGGTGGGACGAGATGTACGACGGCGCGAACGGGTGGTCGATCCCGACGGCCGACGGCGTAGCCGACCCGGACCGCCGCGACGAGCTGGAGGCGGCGGCGTTCTACGACCTGATCGAGAGCCAGGTCAAGCCACGTTTCTACGACCGGGACACCCGGGGCGTGCCGCTGCGCTGGGTGGAGATGGTGCGGCACACGCTCAAGTCGCTCGGCCCGAAGGTGCTGGCCACCCGGATGGTGCGCGACTACGTCCGGGACCTGTACTCCCCGGCCGCGGCCTCCTCGGTGCGGCTGGCCGCCGACGACTTCGCCGGCGCCCGGCGGCTGGCCGAGTGGCGGGCCCGGGTGCTGGCCGCGTGGAGTGACGTGCGGGTGCGGCACGTGGAGTCCAGCGGGGTCGGTGACACCCCGGAGCTGGGTGCCACCCTGTCGCTGCGGGCCGAGGTGGCGTTGGGCAGCCTGTGCCCGGACGACGTGGAGGTGCAGGCGGCCTACGGGCGGGTGGACGAGTCCGACCAGTTGCACGACGTCCACACCGTGCCGATGAAGTACGTCGGCGACGGCGACCTGTACCGGTTCGAGGGCACCGTCCCGCTGGAGCGCACCGGTGCGTTCGGGTACACGGTGCGGGTGCTGCCCCGGCACGACCTCCTCGGCAGCCCCACCGACCTCGGCGTCATCACCCACGCCTGACTCCCGGCTCAGAGTGATCCGTGACGGGTGTCTGTTCCGCGAATGGCCCTGTTCCGCACCATGCGGAACAGGCTGATTCGCGGAACAACCCTCCACACGCTGGAGGGCTCGGCGTGCCAGCGGCTCAGGTTGGGGCGGCGACTGGCAGGCCGAGTTCGGTAGCTGCCTCGACCAGCTCACGGTCGTAGGTCACGAAGTCGGTCAGTTCATCCCGGAACGCCTCGGCACTGGCCAGGTGGATGGCATCCAGGGAGCCCAGCCGCGGGGTGCGGTACGCCCTGGCCCGGGCCAACACGGTGCTACTCAGATCGGCGAGGTAGATGCCGCTGAGCGCCTGCTCGGTGACGTAGGGCACTCGTTGATGGTCCACTCCGGACCGGAGCAGGGTACGGGCGATCTCCAACTGCGCGAGTTCACTGGTCACCAGTTCGCTTCGGCGGGCGAGTTCCTGCCGCCAAGCGCGCAGGGCCACGCTTTCCTTCTCCGGCTTGACGAATTTGAGCAGGGCGCAGGCGTCGAGGTAGATCAACGGCCGCGTTCCCGGTCGCGGTCGGCGATGAGCAGGTCGGACAGGCTCGGCGTGTCGGGTGCCAGGTCGTCTATCAGCTCGGGCATGCCGGTCTGGGCCGGCGGTCTGACTTCCCCGGCGGAGACCATGCGCTGCACGACACTGACCTGCTCGGCTTCGGGAACCATTCGCAGCACCGGCCGCCCTCGGTCGGTGACCACGATCGTGGCTCCCGCGCGTACTCGCGCCACCGCCCTGGAGGGGTTCTGATTGAGCTCTCGCAGGCCGATCGTCTCCATACCGCCAATGTACCTATCCTGTGTAGTTACATCAAGTGCGTATTGGCCGACGCCGGGATGACAACCCACGATCCGGACGCGTTCCACGCGCGGCGGTCGACCTACCGGATCGCCGAGCCGGTCCTCACCTTCTACTACGCGGTGATGCGGCCGGAGTGGAGCGACCTGGAACGCCCCGGCCACGCCGAGCCGGTCTGGACGCGAGCCGGTCACACGTTCGCGAGCAAGGTCGCCGGGCCGCACTTCGAAGGAGTCTGCCGGGCCTGGGCCCGGTGGTACGCCGGGCCGGACACCCTGGGCGGGCACCGGGTCCGGGTGGTCTCGGGTACGGTGCCCGATCCGGCGGCGCGAACCAGCCACGAGGTCGACGTGGCCGTGTTCGGCGACGGTGAGGCCGGCGGCGGCGAGCGGCCGCTGGCCGTCGGCGAGGCCAGGTGGAACGAGGTCATGGGGCTGGCCCAGTTGCGCCGGTTGGAGCGCGTCCGCGACCTGTTGCGCGCCCGGCCGCGGATCGACGCGGCCGACACCCGGCTGCTGTGCTTCGGCGGCGGCGGGTGCACCGACGACCTGCGGTCTGCCGCCGCGGCCACCGACAGCATCGCGCTGGTGGACCCCACCCGCCTGTACCACGGCACCCGACCGGCCGCCGGGTCCTCATTGTCAGGTGGAGAAATGGGTGACCGGGCGGTCCAGCCGGTGGCCGTCGACGGTCATGTCGACCTGCTCGTTGTAGAACGCCACCATTCCGGCGATCCGGGACAGTGCCCGGGTCGGGAAGTCGTAGCACCAGGCGATGTCCGGGTGGGTGGCGTCGCCGACCCGGACCGACCAGTAGCGGCTGGTCCGGCCCTTGTAGGGGCAGGCCGTCACCGTGTCGCTGGGCACCAGGTGCTCGTCGTTCACCTCGGTGCGGTTCAGGTAGTAGCGGGTGGGCAGGCCGGTCTCGAACACCAGTACTGGTGAGGACGACTCGGCCAGCGTCACGCCGTCGAGCTCGATCCGCACCCGGCGGGTGGAACGCAGCGCGTCAACCCGCGTGTACGGGCTGCGCGGATGGACGAACACCTCCTCATCCTCCTCGAACCACCCGTCCAGGGCATGCCAGTCAAACCGCGCCATCCCCGCCAGGCCGTCGGGCGAGTCGTTGGAGTAGACGCGCGCCGAGCCTGGACGCGACACATCGCCCACGCGCAGCCCGTGCCGCCGCGCGGTGCCGTGGCGGGACCGTTCGGTGTCCTGCTCGTCGACCAGAACGGCCGGGTCCACGTCGGCGACCGGCAGGTAGTACTGGGGGTAGAACGGGGTCTCCCAGACGTAGACCGCACCGGTGGTGTCGACGACGGTCGCACCGCCGAGCACGGCGCGGATGCGCCGGGGCACCGGCTCGACGTGCCCGACCGGCACGATCATCCTCGGGTAGTCACCCACGCCACGCTCCCGTCGGTAGGCCGCCAGGGTCCGGCCCAGTATCGGCCGGCGGCCGGCACACCGCACCCCAACGGGCCGCGTCGAACCGCAGGCGGGCCCGCCGTCCACGGCCGCCGCGCGCGTTCGGCGACCCAGGTCACCGCCAACCGGGGTTCCGGTGGGTAGGCGGGTGCCGGGAGACTGGCCGGGACGGCGTGTCGGGCGATTCGGAGGTTCAGCCATGGCTGTGACGGTTCGTGCCGCGGTGCTCACCCAGGCGGCCGCGCCACTGGAGATCACCGACGTGCTGCTGCCCGAACCCGGCCCGGGGCGGGTACGGGTCCGGCTGGCCGCCGCGGGCGTGTGCCACTCGGACCTGTCGCTGGCCGACGGCACGCTGCGCCAACCGGTGCCCGCGGTGCTCGGGCACGAGGGCAGCGGGACGGTGGAGGAGGTCGGGCCGGGGGTCGACTCGGTCGCCCCGGGCGACCGGGTGCTGCTGAACTGGGCGCCGGCCTGCCGGTCCTGCTGGTTCTGCCGGCACGGCGAGCCGCACCTGTGCGAGCACGCGGCCGACGGCGGCACCGAGCCCTACGCCGGCCTGCCCGACGGCACCGGGCTCTACGCCGGACTGGGCACCGCCACGTTCGCCGAGCAGACCGTGGTTCCGGCCAATGCCCTCATCCCGCTGCCCGCCGACGTGCCGCTGCACCAGGCGGCGGTGCTCGGCTGCGCGGTGCTGACCGGGGTCGGCGCGGTGCTGAACAGCGCCCGGGTGTGCCAGGGCGAGTCGGTGTGCGTGATCGGACTGGGCGGGGTGGGCCTGTCGGTGGTGCAGGGTGCCCGGCTGGCCGGGGCAGACCCGATCGTGGCGGTGGACGTGAGCGCGGACAAGGAGGCGTTGGCCCGCGGACTGGGTGCCACCCACTTCCTGCCCTCCACCGGTGAACTGGCCCGCCAGGTGCGGGCGCTGACCGGTGGCCGCGGCGTGGACCACGCGTTCGAGGTGGTGGGCCGCGCGGCCACGATCCGGCAGGCCTGGGGGCTGACCCGCCGGGGCGGTCGGACCACGGTGGTCGGGGTTGGCGGCCGGGACGACCAGGTGTCGTTCTCGGCGCTGGAACTGTTCTACTTCGCCCGGACGCTCACCGGCTGCGTGTTCGGCTCCTGCGATCCGGCCGTGGACGTGCCCCGGCTGCTCGACCGGGTTCGGGCCGGCGAACTGAACCTGGCCGGCCTGGTCACCGACGAGATCGAGCTGGCCGGCGTGCCCAGCGCATTCGAGCGGATGCTCGCCGGGCGGGGCGGCCGGTCGCTGGTGCGCTTCGGCTGAGGTCGTACCGCACCGCGAGGGTCAGGCGCAGAATGTGTGCTGGTAATCGGCGTGCGGTGAGGGAGTGACAATGACGATGCGGGCCACCTGGAACGGTGCGGTGCTGGCCGAGAGCGACGACACGGTGGTAGTGGAGGGCAACCACTACTTCCCGGCCGACTCGCTGCGCCGGGAACACTTCACCGGCAGCGCCACCCACACGGTCTGTCCGTGGAAGGGCACGGCGAGCTACTACACCGTAGAGGTGGGGGAGTCCAGCAACGCCGACGCGGCCTGGTACTACCCGGACCCCAAGCCGGCCGCCGACGAGATCCGTGACCGGGTGGCGTTCTGGCGCGGCGTCCAGGTCACCGGGGTGGCCGCAGCGGGCTCCGCGGGTTAATCGCTGGCCGGTTCGGCGGCCGACGGGCAGGATCAGACCGACGGTCGTGACGGAGGGAACATCCATGATCGCTCGGATGGGCACAGTCGTGCTCGACTGCCCGGACCCGCTCGCCCTGGCCGAGTTCTACGCCGAACTCACCGGCTGGCGGGTGGGCGACCAGGACGACGACTGGGTCGGGCTGACCGGTGGCGGCGAGGTGAACCTTGCCTTCCAGCTGGCGCCCGACCACCAGCCGCCGCAGTGGCCGGACCCGGCCCACCCGCAGCAGTTCCACCTCGACGTGTACGTCGATGATCTGGACACCGCCGAGAAGCAGGTGCTCGCGCTGGGGGCCAGGCTGCTCGCCGGGTCGGACAAGCCGACCGGCTTCCGGGTCTACGCCGACCCGGCCGGCCACCCGTTCTGCCTGTGCACCAACTGAGGGTCCGGCCGGCCCCGACGGACACTGGTTCGGCCTTGGTACCTGTCGCGACAACACCGACGGCCTGGTAACCGGTGGCGAGGGGAGGTGGTCGTGGGCGACATGACGCGCGTCCTGTTCTTCTGACAGGGGACGACGCCGCTGGCCACAGCGCCAGTGCGGCCGGATGCACACCTACCGGTGGCGCGTGGGGAAGCCTTCGCGACAGTGGCCGGGACAGTGCCAGGTTGACCTGAGCGGTCAGGGCGAAACCCGGTCGTGGTCCGGATTCGGGGCTGCGACGCCCCGATGAAGCAGGAACCGGAAGTAATCGCCAGCCCGAGCGGCCGGCGGTGAATCGGTCAATAGCCGGCCAAGCCTGGAGCCCGGAACTGTCCTGACTGGATGATCCGGGTCAGAGCGAACGGAACCCTGAGCTTCGCGAGTCGAGGAGATCCCTCCCACTCGTAGGAGCCAGGGCTGAACAGGAACGCCCAGAACTTAGGATTCACCTGTCGGCGCTGCCAGACCGTGGTCGTTCCGCTGAGTAACGGAAGCTTCCGCAACCACTGCCCGTGCTGCTTGTACTCCCGGCACGTCGACGTCACACCGGGGGATCGGGCCGAGCCGTGCGGCGGGCTGATGGAACCGGCCGGGCTGCGGTACCGGTCCGGCAAGGGGTGGCAGGTCGTGCACCGCTGCCTGCGCTGCGGGGCGGCGCGACCCAACCGGGTGGCCGCCGACACGGTCCAGCCCGACGACCTCGACGCGCTGGCCCGGCTGGCCGGCATGCCCGTGCCGGACTGAACGTGCCGGCTGAACGTGCCGGGTGCGCCGGTCGTGTGTGGGGTAGACAACGCGATCGTTGACATCGCAGATCTGACGATGGGAGTCGGCCGATGCCCGAGGACATCTGGCAGATGGCATCCGAACCGGTTGAGGAACCCCGGCGGCCCTCGGCGGCGGTACGGGTCGGCCGGGCCGTGGCGGTCGCTGCCGCACTGGCCACGGTCGGGGTCGGCGGAGTCGCATGGGCCTCCGGCGGCAGCGCTCACCAGTCCACCAACCCGTCGCGGGTGAGCGTGCACCAGGCGTCGTTCAACGGCACCGCCGCGCGGCACCACAACTGCCCGTTCCACTCGCAGTCGTCCACGAACACGGCCAGCGAGCAGGGCTGAGCACACCACCGGCGCCGGCCGGGCGGACCATCGCCCAGCCGGCGTTTCGCCATGCCCGGCCACCGGGTCGACCGACACGCCGGTCGGCTACCGGGGTGAGGCCGGGGTATCTGGTTCGTCGGCCTGATCGGCGCCGCCGTAGACTCGGCCAGCGTTGGCACGTGTCACGTTCACTGTGACGTCCACGTCGCCACCTGTCCGATACGGAAACCCAGGAGCAGACCTGATGGCGACGATCTCCCGTGAGGAGGTCGCGCACCTCGCGCGGCTGGCTCGCCTTGCGGTCACCGACGAGGAGCTCGACGTCTTCGCCGGCCAGCTCGACGTGATCCTTGGCGCGGTGGCCCGGGTCGGCGAGGTCGCCGCCGAGGACATCCCGCCCACCTCGCACGCGGTACCGCTGACCAACGTGCTGCGTGCCGACGAGCTGCGTGACTGTCTGGACCGCGACGCGGTGCTGGCCGCCGCCCCGGCGGCCGAGGATGGTCGGTTCCGGGTGCCCCGGATCCTGGACGAGGAGGCGTGAGCGAGCCTTGGCGAGCGAACCAGACAACACAGCGCGGACCCGCCTCACGCCCGCCCGCGAAGCGAGGACGGGCGTGAGAACGTCGATGGGTACCCCGAACGGATCCGAGGTCATGCCCACCGACCTGACCAGGTTGACCGCCGCGCAGTCCGCCGCGGTGATCGCGGCCGGGCAGGCGTCCGCGGTGGAGGTCACCCGGGCGCACCTGGACCGGATCGACGCGGTCGACGGCCGGGTGCACGCGTTCCTGCACGTGGATGCCGACGGCGCGCTGGCCCAGGCCAGGGCGGCGGACGAACGCCGGGCGGCCGGCAGGGCACTCGGTCCGCTGGACGGCGTCCCGCTGGCGCAGAAGGACGTGGTGGTCACCCGGGGGATGCCCACCACCTGCGGTTCGAAGATCCTGGCCGGCTGGGTGCCGCCCTACGACGCGACCGTGCAAGCCCGGATCCGGGCGGCCGGCGTGGTCACTCTGGGCAAGTCCAACATGGACGAGTTCGCGATGGGCTCGTCCACCGAGAACTCCGCCTTCGGGCCGTCGCACAACCCGTGGGACACCGACCGGGTGCCCGGTGGCTCCTCCGGCGGGTCGGCCGCGGCGGTGGCGTCCTACCAGGCGCCGCTGGCCATCGGCACCGACACCGGCGGGTCGATCCGGCAGCCGGCCGCCGTGTGCGGGCTGGTCGGGCACAAGCCCACCTACGGTGGGGTGTCCCGGTACGGGCTGATCGCGTTCTCCTCCTCACTGGACCAGGCCGGCCCGCTGGCCCGCACCGTGCTGGACGCCGCCCTGCTGCACGCCGCCGTGGCCGGGCACGACCCGATGGACTCCACCAGCATCGACGCGCCGGTGCCGCCGGTTGTGGCCGCCGCCCGCGACGGCGGTTCGGCCGACCTGGCCGGGCTGCGGGTCGGGGTGGTGCGGGAACTGGGCGGTGAGGGCTATCAGCCGGGGGTGGTGGCGGTGTTTCGGGCCACGGTGGCGCTGCTGGAGAGGATGGGCGCGTCGGTGCGGGAGGTGTCCTGCCCGCACTTCGACTACGCGCTGCCGGCCTACTACCTGATCGCACCGAGCGAGTGCTCATCCAACCTGGCCCGGTTCGACGCGGTCCGCTACGGCCTGCGGGTCGGCGACGATGGCGTTCGCGGGTTGGAGGAGGTCATGTCGCTGACCCGCGACGCCGGCTTCGGCCCGGAGGTCAAGCGGCGTGTCATGCTGGGTACCTACGCGCTGTCCAGTGGCTACTACGACGCCTACTACGGGCAGGCGCAGAAAGTCCGCACCCTGATCAGCCGGGACTTCGCCGCCGCCTTCGCCGACACCGACGTGCTGGTCTCCCCGTCTACCCCCACGGTGGCGTTCCCGCTGGGTGAGCGGGTGGACGACCCGATGGCGATGTACGTGGCCGACCTGTGCACGCTGCCCGCGTCACTGGCTGGCCTGCCGGCCATCTCGGTCCCGTGTGGACTGTCTGAGGGGCTGCCGGTGGGCCTGCAGGTGATGGCGCCGGCGCTGGCCGACGACCGGTGCTACCGGGTGGCCGCGGCGGTCGAGGCCGGGTTGATGCGGGACCGGGGCCGGCCCCTGCTGGCCGAGGCTCCGGCGCTGTGAGCACCCGTGAGTCGGGTCTGCCCGAACCGCGCGGCCCCAGGGTGTCCGGCCCGCGGGAGTACGCCGGCGTGGTGTTCGTGATGGGGGCGATGGTCGCCCTGGGGGTGGGCCTGGCCGAGTCCTCGGCGCTGGCCGGCCTGGTGGCGTTGGCCGCGTGCGTGCCGCTGGCCGGAGTCGTCTACCTGATCTCCTCGCGTGCGTTCCGGGAGCGCTGACATGACCGTGACACTCGCGTCCTTTCAGGACGTTATCAGCCGGTATGAGCCGGTGATCGGGTTGGAGACCCATGTGGAACTGGGCACCCGGTCGAAGATGTTCTGCGGATGCCCCACCGAGTTCGGTGCCGAACCGAACACCCAGGTCTGCCCGGTCTGCCTGGGGCTGCCCGGCAGCCTGCCGGTGGCCAACGCCGCGGCCATCGAGTACACGATCCGGATCGGCCTGGCGCTGAACTGCGCGATCGCGTCCTGGTGCAGGTTCGCCCGGAAGAACTACTTCTACCCGGACATGCCAAAGAACTTCCAGACCAGCCAGTACGACGAACCGCTGTGCACCGACGGCTGGCTGGACGTGCAGGTCCCCGACGGAGACGGCCTGACCACCTACCGGATCGGCATCGAGCGGGTGCACCTGGAGGAGGACACCGGCAAGTCCCTGCACGTCGGCGGGGCCGAGGGACGGATCCACGGCGCCACCCACTCGCTGGTCGACTACAACCGGGCCGGTATCCCGCTGGTGGAGGTGGTCACCCGGCCGGTGGCCGGCACCGGCGCGCTGGCCCCGGAGGTGGCTCGGGCGTACGTGACCGAGTTGCGCGACATCGTGCGCACGCTGGGCGTGTCAGACGTGCGGATGGAGCAGGGCAGCCTGCGCTGCGACGTGAACACCTCACTGGCGCCGGCGGGCAGCGGGGCGTGGGGCACCCGCACCGAGACCAAGAACGTCAACTCGCTGCGGTCGGTGGAGCGTGCGGTCAAATTCGAGATGCGCCGGCAGGCGGTGGTGCTCGACGCCGGCGACCGGGTGGTGCAGGAGACCAGGCACTTCCACGAGGACACCGGGGAGACCACGTCGGGTCGGTCCAAGGAGGAGGCCACCGACTACCGTTACCTCCCCGAACCCGACCTGGTGCCGCTGGCACCCGACCCGGCCTGGGTGGAACGGCTGCGCGGGTCGCTGCCGGAGATGCCGGCGGTGCGCCGGCGCCGGTTGGCCGAGGAGTTGGACGCCTCGCCCCGCGACTTGGAGGCGATGGCCAACGCCGGAGTGGTGGACCTGGTCGCCGGTACCGTCGCCGCCGGGGCGCCGGCCGCCGAGGCGCGCAACTGGTGGCTGGGATACCTGGCCCAGAAGGCCAATGCGGCGGCGCTGGACCCGTCCGACCTGGCCATCACGCCGGCGCAGGTGGCCCGGGTGGTCGAACTGGTGGGTTCCGGGACGCTGTCCACCGGGCTGGCCCGCCAGGTGGTGGACGGCGTGCTGGAGACCGGCCGGGACCCCGACGCGGTGGTCACCGAACGGGGGCTGCGCACGGTCAGCGACACCGGAGCGTTGGCCGCCGCGGTCGACGCCGCCGTGGCCGGGCAGCCCGACGTGGTGGCCAAGATCCAGGGCGGCAAGCTGGCCGCGGTCGGTGCGTTGGTCGGCGCGGTCATGAAGGCCACCCGGGGTCAGGCCGACCCGCAGACGGTACGCCAGCTCATCCTGGAACGGCTGGGCGTCGCCGCCGAGTGACCTGAGGTTTTCGCGAGAAAACCTCAGGCGTACGGGGCAACGCCGGGGCGGCGCTCACACCGGAGAGTTGGTGGTGTTCTGCGGGGGCTGGATGCGGATCACCCGGTCGTCGTCGGGCACCGGCTTGCCGTGACCGTCCTTGTTGGACGTGGTCAGCCACAGCGCGCCGTCCGGCGCCGGCGTGACCGTGCGCAGCCGACCGTACCGGCCCTGTAGCAGGGTCCGCGGCGTGCCAGTCGGGTGCCCCGCGCCGTCCAGCGGCACCGCCCACAGCCTGGTTCCGTTCAGGGCCGCGACGAACAGGCCGAACCCCACCACGCCGCAGCCTCCCGGGGTCGCCTCGGCGGGTGTCAGGGTGACGGTGGCGTCGGCGAGTCCGGGCTTTCCGGGCTTGCCCACCGCCGCCGGCCAGCCGTAGTCACCCCCGGCGGTGACCAGGTCCACCTCGTCGGGACCGCTGGCAGCACCGGACGCGGTGGAACCGGTGGGGCCGGTGGAGCCCACGTCGGTGGCGAACAGGTTCCGGCGGCTGTCGAAGCACAGCCCGGCCACGTCGTGGAACCCCAGCGCGTACACCGCGGAGTTGCCGAACGGGTTGCCCGGGGCGGGCCTGCCGAACGGCGTCACCCGCAGGATCTTGCCGGCCAGGCTCCTCGGGTCCGCGGCCAGCGCGGGTTGCCCGGCATCGCCGGTGCCCACGTACAGGTCGCCGTCCGGGCCGAACACCAGCCGGCCGCCGTTGCCGGTGGCGCCCCTGGGGATGCCGGTCAGGATGGGCTCGGGACGGCCGCCCAGTTCGAACCGCAGCACCCGGTTGTCGGTTGGCGTGGTCACGTAGGCGAAGATCAGGCGGTCCTCCTGGAAGGCCGGCGACAGGGCCAGGCCGAGCAGGCCGCCGTCGCCGGAGGCGTCCAGGCCCGGAATGGTCATGACCGGTTCGACCGGCTTGTTTGGCTGGGGCTGCACCCGGACGATCCGGCCGGTGGTGCGCTCGCCGACGATGGCAGTGCCGTCGGGGAGCAACGCCAGTCCCCACGGCAGGGTCAGTTTCGTGGCCACCACGCTCGGATCCCCCTGCCCGGTCTGGCCGGGTGCGCCGGGTTGGCCCGGCGCCGGGGGAGCCTGCCCGGGTTGGGTGGGCAGGTCGGGCCGCGCCTCGGCCGGCGGCAGATCCGGCTTGTCGACCCAGGTCGGCTTCGCCTGGGCGATTCCGGTCAGGCCGCATCCGCTGGCCAGTGCGGCGGTGGCCAGCACCGCGGCCAGCATCCGGTATCGAACGGTCATTGGTGTCGCGGCGTGGGTGCTCCGGTCGTGCCGCGGAGGAGAAAACGCCGCTCCCTCCCTCCGCATCCTGCCGGCGGCGGCACAAGCCCGTGCCGGTACCCGGCGGCGGCCGGGGGCCGGGGGCCCGGCCCGTGGACTCGACCGTGAACCCGGTACGTCCGGTACTCCGGGTGGAACGGGCCAGCGTCGCGAACCCCGCCGGGAGCACGATTCGTTGTTGCCCAGAACCCGCGCCGGGAATCGTGACGGCGGCGGCTTGGTTTATGGGGAAGTCTGCCAAATGTTGGGAGTTGCCGGTCATGATCCCAGTAACCCGACTCAACCATGCCGTGCTCTACGTCTCCGACGTCGACCGCTCGGTCGCCTTCTACACCGAGGCCTTCGGGTTGGAGGTGGTGTCCCGGGAGATGGGCGGCCAGGCCGCGTTCCTGCGCTCGCCGCGCGGGGACAACCATCACGACCTGGGTCTGTTCGCCGCGCCGGGTGCCCCGCACCCGCGTACCGGGACCATCACCGGGCTGTACCACCTCGCCTGGCAGGTCGACCGGGTCGACGACCTGGTCACCGCCCGGCAGACCCTTCGCCGGATGGGCGCGCTGACCGGTCAGAGCGACCACGGTGTGAGCCTGTCGCTGTACGGCGCGGATCCGGACGGCAACGAGTTCGAGATCATGTGGATGCTTCCGCGCGACGAGTGGGGCGCCAGCGCGGAGCGCGCCGCCACCGGACCGCTGGACCTCCCCGGCGCCCTGGCCAGGTACGGCGGCTGACGTCGGTGCGCCGGACCGTGAGAAGGACGCCCCTGACCTGGCCCCTGACATGGGCTCAGCCAACCATGCCCGGTGTGTTGCCCGGGTAAGGGCGCGGTACCGCCCGCTCGTAGGCTGCGGAGATGCGATCGGTACACACCCTGGTGCCCGACCGGCTGACCCTGGACGGATTGGGCGAACTCCCCGAGGGGGTCACCGCCTCGTGCTGGGACGGCAACGGCGAGCCACCCGAACAGGTGCGGCGCACCACGTTCTGGGTGCCGCCGTTCCTGTTGCCGCCCGCCGGGCTGGGCGCCTTTCCGGCCATGCCCGACCTGCGGGTGGTGCAGCTCATGACGGCCGGCGCGGACACGTTCGTGGGTCGGCTGCCGGCCGGGGTGACGTTGTGTGACGCCCGTGGCGTGCACAGCGCTCCGACCGCGGAGTGGGCGGTCGCCGCGGTGCTGTGCGCCCTGCACTGCTTCCCCCGGTTCGTGCTGGCCCAGGCCGAACGCCGCTGGGATCGGGTGATCACCGACGAGTTGGCCGGCAAGCGGGTGCTGATCGTCGGGGCCGGTGACATCGGCGAGCACATCGCCCGCCGGCTGGACCCGTTCGACGTCACCGTCACCCGGGTCGCCCGCCGGGCCCGGCCGGGCGTGCACGGTGCCGAGGAGTTGCCCGACCTGCTGCCCGACGCCGACGTGGTGATCCTGGTGGTGCCGTTGACCGCGGCCACCCGCGGCATGGTGGATGCCGGGTTCCTGGCCTGCATGCGTGACGGGGCGCTGCTGGTGAACGCCGCGCGCGGGCCGGTGGTGGACACCGGTGCGCTGCTGGCCGAGCTGTCGGCCGGCCGACTGCGCGCCGCGCTGGACGTCACCGACCCCGAACCGCTGCCCGCCGACCACCCGCTGTGGACCGCCCCCGGCCTGCTGGTCACCCCGCACGTCGGCGGTGCCGTGCCCGGCTTCCCGCGCCGCGCCCAGGACCTCGTCCGTGCCCAGCTCGCCCGCCACGCCGCCGGCGCCCCCCTGCACAACGTCGTGGTCGACGGCTACTGATCCCCCCACGCTGAGGGCGGCCATGCTGACCAAGCCTCGGCACGTACTGGGCGCGGGCACCCGGCGAGGCTGGTAGCTGGCCGGACGCGGCCGGACATTGAGCGATCTCTCGCGGCGAGCATGGACCCGTCGGTGCTGCACGGTCCGGTCAGGACGGTCGTGGGCCGCCTTCCGCGTGTGCCGGCGTCGATCACCTTCGCCACCGAAGCCGCACCTGGTGGCTCTTGTGCTGCTCGTAGTTTCTACTATAGTTGTTATTAAAACAAGCTCTTTATGGAAGAAGAGTCGGGTGGCGGTCGATCCGACAGTCGCTGACAGGCCGCACCGCCTCCGACGCCGGGGAGTGATGGCAATGGCTCTCATCGTCTACGCCGACTTCGCCTCACCGGAGTGCTACCTTGCCAGCCGCCGGGTCGACGCGCTGCTCGCCGCGGGCGTCGCGGTCGGCTGGCGCGCCGTCGAGTACGACCCTGCGCGGCCGGTTACCGGACGGTCGCTCGACCCGGCCGACCGCGCCAGGACTGAGGACCGGATGGCCAGCCTGGCCGCGCTGATGCTTCCCGGCGAGAAGCTGCCGTGGATGCCGCCCCGGCTGGTGCCGAACACCGAGGCGGCCGTCTCGGGGTACGCCGAGGCGTGCGGGGCGGGGGTCGGCGATGACGTGCGCCGGTTGCTGTACGCCGCGTACTGGGTCGACGGCGCCGACATCGGCAGCCCGGAGGTGCTGCGGCGGCGACTTGTCGGCCCGATCCTGCGCGGTCGGTCCTCGTCGTGGCCGCTGCGCGAGTCCGGTTACGCGGTGGCCGTCAGCCGCGGGCCGGTCACCACCGGTGCGTGGCGGCAGATCCGCGCCTGGCGGGACGAATGGGCGCGCCTGGGAACCGGTGCGGTGCCAACGCTGGTCGCCGACAATGGCTTACCAGTCTCCGGCGAGGCTGCGCTGCGCCGGCTGGCGGAGGAGATCCTGCGGTCCGAGGCGGTGATCGGCCTGGATCTGCTCGACTCGGCGAGGTATCCGGCGATGGCGGTGCAGCCGAGCCGGGCGTGGGTCTCGCAGGTGGGTGGGCCGTGGGCGAACGCATGGAAGACCGGCCGATGACCATCCAATGACCTCCTCATGGCGGGTCGGGCGAGGGCCCGTCGGCCCAGCCTGGTTCCCTGGTCCGGTTGGGGCGCCCCTCCAGGTAGGTGATGGCCCGCGGTTCTCACCACGATCGTCATAGAGTGTCGGCGTGACGAGTGGCATGGAGCGCGGTGTCGCCGCACCGGCGATCGTGACCCAGGTCCGGGAGATCATGACCTCGCCGGTGGTAACGGTGGCGGTGGACACTCCGACCGGAGAGATTGCCGAGGTACTCCGGCGGCATCGGATCAGTGCGGTGCCCGTGGTCGACGAGGCGGGCGCGGTCGTGGGCCTGGTGAGCCAGTACGACCTGCTGGCGAAGACCGGCACGGTCGCGCGCCAGGTGATGTCCACGGCCGTGCTGAGCGTCACCGAGGGCACGAGCGTCGAGGACGTGCGGCATCTGTTGGTGGACCGGCGGTTCGGCCGGGTGCCAGTGCTCGCCGGCGGGCGGCTGGTGGGGATCGTCAGCCGCGGCGACGTGGTCGCGTTGCTGGTCACCGAGTGGGTCTGCGGAGTGTGCGGCGAGCCGGTGCGCGGCGAGCACCCGCCCCAGACGTGTCCCAAGTGCCATGGTGGCCATGAGGGGTTCACGTTGCAGGAACAGTCGCCAGGGACCTGAACGGTGGGAGGCAGGCGCGTGTCGCTGGACGTTGAGCTGCCGGAGGTGCTGCGCGGGTACTACCGGCAGATGGCGCTGATCCGGGCGTTCGAGCTGCGGGCCGGGGAGATGTACCAGCGGGCCAGGATCGGCGGGTACTGCCATCTGAACCTCGGTGAGGAGGCGACGGTCGTAG
>DASULA010000138.1:0-2304 GCA_036278435.1 Mycobacteriales bacterium
ACCGCCACGCCGACCGCGGCCATCGGGTTGAGTTCGGCGTAGTCCTGCACCCGCCAGCCGGCGTCGGCGAGCATCCGATCGATCACCCGGCGGGCCTCGGCCTCGTTCAGCGGCGCCGGCCGACGGGCGCGTTCCACGAACGCCTCCCGCTCGGCCGCGCGCACCCGGCGCGGGGCCAGCGCGAGGGCGTCGTCCTGCTCGGCCCGGTCGGCGGCCAGCGCGGCCAGCCGGCCGTCCAGTTCCCGGACCAGTTCCAGGGCGGCGTCCCGGTCCCGCAGGGCGTTGGCCACCAGGTCCCCGGCCTCGCCGCGGGCGGCCCGCTCGGCGGCCAGCCGGTCCTCGCTGCCCTCCAGCCGTAACCGGGTCTCGGCCAGCTCGGTTCGGTACCGGGCCAGGTCGTCGCGCAACCCGGCCGCGGCGGCGGTGTCCAGCCGCACCGTCGGCGCCGGCGGCACGAAGCCGCGCCGCTGCCGGCCGCCGGTCAGCGCCAGGTGGAACCACTGGCCCAGCTCGAAGCAGGCCCGCACCGCGCCCAGCGCGTCGCGGGCGTCCATGTACCACTCGTGATTGGCCCGGTTGCCCAGCCGCCGCAGCGTGTCGAACGCCCGCTCGATGCCGGGCACCAGCACGCCCTCGCCGACCAGGGTGCGGACCCGCTCGGCCTGGGTCGGCGACTTCCCGCGGGCCTCCACCCGCAGGCCCAGTTGCCCGATCAGGTGCCCGGCCAGCACCTCGCCGAACTGCCGGGCCTTGACCATCGCCCCGTTCGGGTCGTCGTAGACCGACACCTCCGCGCCGGTGCCGAACGCCACCAGTAGCGGTTCGTGGACCAGCAGGTAGCCGAAGTTGCTGGAACGCCGGGCCAACTCGGCGATGCGCTGGTCGTACTGGTCCACTCTGGTCCTTCCCCCGAATCGGAAAAAGCCTTGCAGGCTATCACCAGGACCTTCCGATATCGACCCGGAAAGGAGCGTCAAACGGCGTTGGAATTCTCCCCGGCATTCTGGGTTCTTGACACGGGTCGTGAATTACCCGTCCGGCGCGGCGCCGGAAAGGCAACAAGCGGGGCCGCCTTCGGGCGGTGGGTGGCCCCGCTGATCCTCGGCTGCTCGGCTGCTCGGCTTCTTGGCTGCTCGGCTCAGTCCTACTTGTGATCGGTCAGCGCGTAGGCGTGGGTCACGGTCTGCACGACCCTGTTGCCGGCGGCGTCGGCGGCCTGGACCCGCAGCGACACGAACCCGTCGGTCTGCGACAGCCGCGGGTGCAGCACCAGCACGGCGAACCGGCCGTTGCCCAGCGGCAGGGTCAGCGCGGGCCGCCAGGTGCTGTTCCCGTCGGTGGAGGTGGACACCGACAGGTCGGTGATCCCGGCCGCGCCGGTCGCGCCGCTGTGCGGACCGGCCTGGATCTCGAACAGGTACGGCCGGTCGGCCGGCGCCCGGTTCAGCAGATCCAGACCCAGCCGGTAGTGCAACTGGATCATCGGTGCGAACGCGCACGGCCCGGTCCGGCTCACCCGGCAGATGTACTGCGCCGACATCTGCCCGGCCGCCGGCCGCTGCGAGTGGAACGTCCAGGACGTGTCCACAGTGGAGGCGAGAGTGCGGACGTCGGTGGCCCGCTGTTGGGTGTGCAGGTCCAGCCGGAACACCCCCGGGTCCGGCGGCAGCGGGAACGCCGGGAAGCCGAACGCGTTGGTCACCGGGATCTCGGTGTCGCCCTGGAACAGGTGCATCGTGGCGCCCGCCCCGGAGTTGAACAGGAAGAAGTTGTGCTCGGAGTTGGTGTCCACCTCGTACTGCGGCGGCACCAGCCAGTCGTTGTCCCGGCACATCGAGCAGAACACCGCATCACCGGTCAGCGACTCGGGCATGCCGGTGAGGATCGGCGAGTCGAACCAGAGTTCGGAGCGGGCCGGCGCGCCCGGCGGGTAGTGCGTCCGCTCCTCCAGGAACGTGCTCGACCCGGCGGTCGGACCTGCGGTCTGGAACACCCAGCGTTCCCAGAAGAACCCCGGGGTGGTGGGCTCGGCGACCAGTTCGGTCACCGCGGTGGGCACCCAGAACGCGCGGGTGGACACCGCGCTGCCGGGGAACGCGACGCTGTGTGAGTGCCACGCCTCGCGGTCCACCAGGCGCGGCCTGTCGCTGTGGTACCGGGAGTGGACCACGGCCAGTTTCCGGTCGTCGACCACGTTGGTGTAGCCGGCGGTGATGCCACCGAGGTGGTCGTAGCGGAGCTGGTAGACCAGGCTGGGGCCCAGCCGCCCGCGCAGCGACACCGACACCGGCCCGTGCCCCAGCG
>DASULA010000139.1:0-9003 GCA_036278435.1 Mycobacteriales bacterium
GCTCCGCGCGGTCAGCCGGGTGCCGGTCATCGTGGCCACCGCCCGGGACGAGGAGTCGCAGATCGTGGAAGCCCTGGACGCCGGTGCCGACGACTACCTGGTCAAACCGTTCGGCGCCGCCCAACTCGACGCCCGGATCCGGGCGGTGCTGCGCCGGCTGGGCGACGAACCCGACGGTGAGGCGTTGGTGATCGGCCAGTTGACGGTCGACGTGCACTCCCGCGAGGTGCTGCTGGACGGCCGACCGGTCGAGTTGAGTCCGAAGGAGTTCGACCTGCTGCGCTACCTGGCCGAACGGTCCGGGCAGGTGGTCAGCCGACGCGAACTGCTCGCCGAGGTGTGGCGGTTGCCCTACGGCGGCGCGGACAAGACCGTGGACGTGCATCTGTCGTGGCTGCGCCGGAAGCTCGGCGAGACCGCGCAGCACCCGGTGTACCTACAGACCGTTCGGGGTGTGGGTGTCAAGCTCGTTGATCCCACCCGCTGATGCGCCGGCAACTGCTCGTCCTGGTGGCGGCCACCACGTCGCTGGTGCTGGTCGCCTTCCTGGTGCCACTGGCGCTGCTGCTGCGTTCGGACGCCGAGGACCGGGCCACCGCCTCGGCCAGCCAGCAGGCCCAGACGCTGGCCGCGTTCGTAGGCTCGGTCAACGCCGACGACCGGGTGCGGGCGAACCTTGACGGGATCAACGCCCGGGGCGACCAGCGGATGAGCGTCGTCCTGGCCAACGGGACGGTCATCGGCGCACCGGCCACGGTGGACAACGCGGTGCGGCTCGCCCGGCTGGGACACTCGTTCTCCACCGACCTTCCCCACGGGCAGGGCCGGGCGGTGCTGGTGTCGGTGCAGGGGTTGCCCGGGGGCACCGCGGTGGTGCGGGCCGTGGTGCCGACCAGCGTGCTGCACCGGGGCGTCACCTCGGCCTGGCTGACCATCATCGCGCTGGGCGTGGCGCTGCTGGGCCTGGCCGTGGTGCTCGCCGACCAGCTCGGCCGGGCGCTGGTGCGCTCGGTGAGCCAGGTGGCGGCGGTGTCCGACCAGCTCGCCAGCGGCGACCTGACCGCGCGGGTGGTGCCGGACGGGCCCCGGGAGGTGCGTCGGGTGGGCAGTGAGCTGAACCGGCTGGCCGCCCGGATCGGCGAACTGCTCACCGCCGAGCGGGAGGAGATCGCCGACCTGTCGCACCGGCTGCGCACGCCGGTCACCGCGCTGCGGCTGGATGCGGACTCGCTGCGCGACCCGGAGGAGCGGACCCGGCTGGACGCCGACATCGACGCGTTGGCCCGGACCGTCGACGAGGTGATCCGCTCGGCCCGCCGGCCGGTCCGCGAGGGGGTGGGCGCGTCCGGCGACCTGGCCGCGGTGGCGGCCGACCGGGCCCGGTTCTGGTCGCCGCTGGCCGAGGACCAGGGCAGGTCGCTGGACTCGGCGGTGGCCGGCACGCCGCTGCCGGTGCGGGCCAGCCAGGACGACCTGGTCGCCGCGGTGGACGCGCTGTTCGGGAACGTGTTCGCGCACACCCCGGAGGGGGCGGGGCTGTGGCTGCGGGTCGCCGCGCGCACCGGTGGCGGCGCCGTGCTGGTGATGGACGACGCCGGTCCGGGATTCCCGAATGGCCTGGTGCTGGAACGCGGTCACAGCGGCACCGGTTCGACCGGGTTGGGGCTTGACATCGTTCGGCGTACCGCCGAGGCGGCCGGCGGCCGGATCAGCCTGGGCGCCTCCGATGCCGGCGGGGCCCGGGTGGTCGCCGAGTTCGGCCCGCCGGCCTGAGCCGTAGCCGGAACGGTGGACCGGGCCGGCCGGGTCCGCTGGGTCGGCTGGGACGGGCCAGCCACGGCCACCAGCCGAAACCGATGGCCAGCGCGACCACGTGGCCGACCCCGGACACCAGGTCGGCCGACGTCAGCAACGGCACCACCACGGCCGCCGTGGCCGCGGACGCGGTCAGCGGGCGGACCCGCTCCGGCAGCAGCCCGACCAGCACGCCGAGCACGGCGTGGAAGCCGTAGCTGACCCCGACGTCGAGCCGGTGCCCGGCCCGGTGCGGTAGGTACCCGCGGCCGACCGCCCAGGCGATCGGCAACTCGGTCACCAGGGTGGCGACGACGTGCCCGGAGCCGAACACCGCGGCAGTCCAGCGCCAGCCGAGCCGTCGTTCGACCGGGGCGAGCACCGCGCTGAACAGCGCCGCGTAGAGCACCCAGTCCAGGTTGGGCAGCCACAGCGCGCTGAACACCATGACCCGCAGCGGGTCGCGGCGCAGGTGCGCCACGTCCGTACTCGACCAGGTCAGCAGCAGGTGGGCGGCCCGATGGGGCACGGCGAGCAACACCGTCGTGCTGGTGAACAGCACCACCAGGTACCAGAACGTGAAAGGCGTGGCCCCGGGGCGGGGAAACTCCCCCCACAGCCGCCACACCCGGGCCGCGCCCGGCCTCGGCCGGGCGCGCACCGGCAGTGCCGAAGCCGCCGCCGTTCGATCCGGACAACCCGGATCGTCCGGCTGCGCGGGGTGGTCCGGCGGGCGTGGCCGGGGTGCCCCTCGGTCGGAGCCCACCGGACCAGCATGCCCCAGCCACGGCCGGGCCGCCGACTGGCCGGCTCGCGCGCCGGCCGACCCGGGTCGCGCGGGCTGAGGTCAGCTCCGGCGGTCAGCCCGGCGGTCACGCCGGCGGGGCGGCTCCGAGCTGGCCCGGTTCGTCGGACTGGCCGGTGAGGACCACCAGCCGGCGGGCCAGGAAGTCGTCGTTGCCGGCCAACCGCTCGGACACGGTGTGCAACCGATCGGCCAGATCCCCCAGCAGGCTTGCCGCCTTGGCCCGCTCCTGGCGGGCCGCACCCAGATACTCCAGCGCCCGCAGTCGCATGGTCTCTGTCTCGTGGCGGGCGGCCTCGGCGATCCGGGCGGCCTGCTGGCGGGCCTGGTGCACCAACTCGTGTACCTCGGCCTCGGTCTGAAGCCGCATCAGGTCCAGCTCGCCGCGCAGCCCGGCCCGGGCCTCGGCCAGTTCCCGTTCCAGGGACTCCCGGGCGGCCGACGCCTCGGCCTCGTCGCGGGCCCGCCGGTCGGCGCAGGCCCGCCGGGTCGCCTCCAGCAGTTGCTCGGCCTCCTCGTGGGCCATCCGAAGGATGGCGTGCGCCCGGTCGCCGATCTTGGCTGGGGACGGTTCCCAGGCATCCTTCTCCGCCTGCCAGGCGTCCCGCTCGGCCTCCCAATCGGCCCGCTCGGCGGTCAGCCGCTCCCGTTCCCGGGTGACCTCCTTCTCCTGGGACTCCAGCCAGTCCCGCTGCCAGCACACCTCGGCCAGCTCCTGCTCGACGGCCAGCAGGTGCTCGTCCACCTGGACCCGGTCGTACCCCCTCGACACCAGGTCGAAGATCGGCGGCGCGGCGGTGACCTCGACCGGGATCCGGATCGGCTCGGCTGTCATGGTGGCTCCGTCATGTCGTACTGGCACTCGTGCTGACGCCGGTTCGGCCGGGTCCCGGCGGTAGCACCCGACCGGGCGGCCGGCACGCCGGGGCGGTCCGGTGACCGCGGGTGGGCGGTCCGGCGCGACCCGATGCCGCCCGGCACGCGGTCGGGACACAGGCACGGCGCACCCGCGAATCCTGTCACCCATCGTGCTCGGCGTGGTACGCGGTGGGCTGGAGGCGTGCCGCTGATCGCCGTAGCCGTCACATCCTCGGTCGTCAGGTGCTGGGATACCCAAGATAAGCTGGCTATTACCCACATCGCGACTGTGGCGAACCGCCCTAAAGTCGGAGAAATCATTCTGCCACCGAGGGCTGGTAAGTTACCCGTGAGTACGTTCACGTCCGGCGACACCCGGTCCGACCGCTGACAGACCGCGACATGGCGGCAGGCGGTGGGCAAAGGTCGGTGAACCGTAGGAGGACGCGTGGTTGTCCGCATGGCCGTCGGGCTCGCCCTGACCGTGGCCGGCCTGGCCGTCGCCGGACACCGGATGCGGTGGTTGTACCGGCTCATCCACTCCGGGCAGCCCACCCCGGGCCGCACCGACGGCCTCGCCCGGCGGATCGGGACCCAGTTCACCGAGGTGTTCGGCCAGCGCCGGCTGCTGAAGTGGTCGGTGCCGGGCTTGGCGCACTTCTTCACGTTCTGGGGCTTCGTCATCCTGGCCTTCACCATCCTGGAGGCCTACGGCGCGCTGTTCGACCGGGACTTCCAGGTGCCGCTGATCGGCCGCGGCCGGGGGCTGGGTTTCGCCGAGGACTTCTTCGCCACCGCCGTGCTGGCCGCGCTGGTCGTGTTCAGTGTGATCAGGCTGCGCCAGGCCCCGGCCCGCCGGCAGCGCGACTCCCGGTTCTACGGCTCGCACACCGGCCCGGCCTGGCAGATCCTCGGCATGATCGCGCTGGTGGTCGCCACCCTGCTGCTCTACCGCGGCGCGCAGATGAACACCGGGGTGTTCCCGTTCGCGCGCAGCCGGTGGACGTTCGCCTCCTGGCTGGTCGGCCGGGCGCTGCACCCGCTGGGCAACAGCGCGAACGAGGCGATCGAGACCGTGTTCGTCCTGGCCCAGGTCGGGGTGATCATGGCGTTCCTGGTGATCGTGGTCTACTCCAAGCACCTGCACATCGGGCTGGCCCCGCTCAACGTCACCACCAAGCGGCTGCCGATCGCGCTGGGTCCGCTGCTGCCGATGGAGTCACGCGGTGAGCCGATCAACTTCGAAGATCCCAAGGACGACGACATCTTCGGGCGCGGCAGGGTCGAGGACTTCACCTGGAAGGGCATGCTCGACTTCGCCACCTGCACCGAGTGCGGGCGCTGCCAGAGCCAGTGCCCGGCCTGGAACACCGGCAAGCCGCTGTCGCCCAAGCTACTGATCATGGACCTGCGGGACCACCTGTTCGCCAAGGCGCCCTACCTGCTCGGCGAGCGGGAGATGCCCGCGGACGGGTCGGCCGGTCCGGCCGGCACGGCGGCGGCGAACGGTCACGGGGTGCCCGAGTCCGGTTTCGGACGGGTCACCGGTTCCGGCCCGGAGCAGGCCCTGCGGCCACTGGTCGGCACCGCCGAGCAGGGTGGCGTGATCGACCCGGACGTGCTGTGGTCGTGCACCACCTGCGGGGCCTGCGTGGAGCAGTGCCCGGTCGACATCGAGCACGTGGACCACATCGTGGACATGCGTCGGTACCAGGTGCTGATCGAGTCGTCGTTCCCCAGCGAAGCCGGGGTGATGCTGCGCAACCTGGAGAACAAGGGCAACCCGTGGGGCCTGAACTCCTCCGCGCGGGAGGAGTGGACCCAGGGCCTGGGCTTCGACGTGCCGCGGGTGGCGCCGGGCGAGCCGCTGCCCGACGGCGTGGAGTACCTGTTCTGGGTGGGCTGCGCGGGCGCGCTGGAGGACCGGTCGAAGAAGGTGACCCGGGCGGTGGCCGAACTCCTGCACACCGCCGGGGTGTCCTTCGCCGTGCTCGGCAGCGGCGAGACCTGCACCGGCGACCCGGCCCGCCGGCTGGGCAACGAGTTCCTGTTCGGAATGCTGGCCCAGCAGAACGTGGAGGTGCTCAACACGGTCGCGCCGCCGAAGATCGTGGCCACCTGCCCGCACTGCTTCAACACCCTGGCCAACGAGTACCCGCAGCTCGGCGGCAACTACCAGGTGGTGCACCACACCCAGTTGCTCGGCGAGCTGGTGGCCGAGCGGCGGCTGGTGCCGGTGCAGCCGGTGGAGGAGAAGGTCACCTACCACGACCCGTGCTACCTGGGCCGGCACAACCGGGTGTACACGCCGCCGCGCGAGGTGCTCGCGGCCATCCCCGGGCTGCGCTCGGAGGAGATGCACCGGTGCAAGGAACGCGGGTTCTGCTGCGGGGCCGGCGGCGCCCGAATGTGGATGGAGGAGAAGATCGGCAAGCGGGTCAACGTCGAGCGGGTGGACGAGGCGCTCGGCCTGGACCCCGACGTGGTGTCCACCGCGTGCCCGTACTGCCTGGTGATGCTCTCCGACGCGGTGACCGCCAAGCAGCAGTCCGGCGAGGCACGCGAGGACGTGCGGGTGCTGGACGTGGCCCAGATCCTGCAACGGTCCCTACAGACCCCGACAGATCCGATCGAACCGGTTAATTCACCTGAAAGAATCACTAAATAGTGTCGAGGACATGACGGTCGGGCTACCTGGCCGATCCGGGGTGCGACACTGACCGGGTGAGCTTCATCTTCGGTGGCGGTGGTGGCCGGGGACGGGTGGACCCGGCCATGGCCGAGGGCCGCCGCAAGGCCGAGATCCGGTTCGCCCGGGACATCGGCGACCAGTCCACCCTGAACCGCAACGGGGCACCCCCGCCGCGGCGCCGGCTGCGGATGTGGCCGGTGGCCCTAGTCGCCGTGGTCATGGTGCTGGGCGCGCTGGGGCTGCTGCCACACATCCACAGTTTCGAACTGACCCGCAGTTGCACCAACCCGGCGCTCGCGCTGGAACGCAACGACGTGTCACCCGGGTTCGGCATGGAGTGGAAGGGCACCGGGCCGAACGCCGGTGACTACGTGCTGGTGGCCGGCGGCGGGGCGGTGACCGCCCGGGGTGATGGCGTGCTGGTGGCCGGCGGCGGCACCGCGCTGTCACCGGTGTTCCAGATGAGCAACTGCCTGACCGACCAGACCATGGCCGCGCCCCGGTCGGCCGGCACGTACAACCTGCGCCTGATGCGGAACAACGGTGCCGGCTTCACCGAGGTCACCTCGGTCGCGCTGACCGTGAAGTAGGCCCTGGCGACGGTCAGGTGCCGGTGGGCCAGCGGCGGAAGTTCTGCCAGGAGCGGGACGGAGTCGGGCCGCGCTGGCCCTGGTACCGCGACCCGTACACGGCCGACCCGTACGGGTGTTCGGCCGGGCTGGACAGCCGGAACAGGCACAGTTGGCCGATCTTCATACCCGGCCACAGGGTGATCGGCAGGTTCGCCACGTTGGACAGTTCCAGCGTGATGTGACCGGTGAACCCCGGGTCGATAAACCCGGCGGTGGAGTGCGTAAGTAGCCCCAACCGGCCCAAACTCGACTTACCTTCCAACCGCCCGGCAAGGTCGTTGGGCAGGGTCACGATCTCCAGAGTGGAGCCCAGCACGAACTCGCCGGGGTGCAGCACGAACGGGTCCTCGCCGGGCGGCTGCACCAGTTCGGTCAGGTCGTCCTGCTGGATGGCCGGGTCGATGTGGGTGTACCGCTGGTTGTTGAACACCCGGAAGTACCGGTCCAACCGGACATCGACGCTGGACGGCTGGATCAGGCCGGCCTCGTACGGCTCGATCACCACCCGCCCGGCGGCGATCTCGATCTTGACGTCCCGATCCGACAGCAGCATGCGCGGACCCTAGCAACGCGCCCGGCCGGGGCCTGTACAGTGGTGCCCCGAGCAGCACGCGGGTGTAGTTCAATGGCAGAACATCAGCTTCCCAAGCTGACAGTGCGGGTTCGATTCCCGTCACCCGCTCCACCCGGGCGTTTCGTGCCTACAGAAGCACGAGCCCTTCGTGGTCGGCGAAGTCGAGGTAGTCCTTCACGTTAAACGTCGCCAGCGGCAGCCCGTCGGCGAGGCAGCAAGCCGCGATCCACGAATCGCTGACCTGCCGGGGCCGCCCACGACGAACAGCCACCGCAGCGATCCGCCCGCACATCCACGACACCCCGTCGTCCGAGTCCAGCAGACAAACCTGTCGAGCCAACGCTCCAACTGCTCACGGCTCCGCCGACCCCAGTTCCGCGCCTCAGACCACCGCCATAACTCAACCGACAGTCACGAAGGCGACACACCAGGCATATTCTGGCAGACAGGTCGTCAACGGACCGTCGAGTCGACGCCTGATGCTGCGAGAGGCGACGTCAGTGTCCAGAACCGCGTAACGCATAAGCTAGAGGCTGCCGTCCCGGCGAGCGGCGTACACGTACGCGAGGAACTCCTCAAGCTCCTCGTCGGAGTCGAAGATCCCGTCCTGCGCCATGTCCTCGACCGGCTCAACCGGGCGCACGCCCTTGCGCCGGGCCTGTTCCTCCAGCGACTCACGGGGAGCGCGGCGAGGAGCGGGCACCTGTTCCAGTGCCACTGGACACCGCCATCACCTCCCACACGCTACGTCGGCGACCATCATCGCATCGCGACCCCCAACCCTCGACCCGCCGACGCCCCTCGACGGACGTACGTTGCCACACTGGCGGTACGGGTTGTTCCGGTCCCCGCGCCCACGCGCGATCGGCGTGGAGACTGCCCACCGGTCAACTGGTACCAGGATCCCGTACCACTGAGGAGGTGAACGATGGCGATTACGGCGAGCGAGGCGCGCAGGAACCTGTTTCCGCTGATCGAGAAGGTCAACGACGGTTGCACACCGATCGAGATCACCTCACGCAGGGGCGATGCCGTGTTGCTCTCCCGCGCCGACTACGAGGCGTTGGAGGAGACCGCACACCTGCTGCGGGTGCCAGCGAACGCCGAGCGCCTGATCGAGAGCCTTCGGCAGGCGCGATCCGGCCAGCACGCAGAGCACGCACTGGACCGTTGAGACTCTTCTTCACCCCCAACGGCTGGGAGGACTACACGTACCGGCTCCGGGCCGACCGAGTCGTTCTCAAGCGCATCAACCGCTTGATCGACGACGCCCTGCGCGACCCGTTCGCCGGCATTGGCAAGCCCGAGCCACTTCGACACATGCTCGCCGGCGCGTGGTCCCGGCGCATCAGCGAGGAACACCGCCTGGTCTATCTGGTCGACGGCACTGACGTGGTGATCCTCCAGGCCCGATTCCACTACTCCTGACCACTCCAGAGATCTCCGCGTGGCGAGCACGGCGTAGACCAGGTCGGCGACGGCGTCTCTCCTGTGCAGACAGTTGTGACACGATCGCCAGTCCGGCCCTTCGGATACGTGGCTCGCTCACTGGTGCACCATCCTGATGTCACTGATTCTGGATGGGTCGGTGATGCACCCGAGGTGCCGCCGGATCATTGCCCTGCTCGCTAGACGCAGTTGACGTCCA
>DASULA010000140.1:0-9487 GCA_036278435.1 Mycobacteriales bacterium
CGACCTGTCCGGCCTGGCCGGCCCGATCCTCGCCCCGGGGCTGGGCGCTCAGGGGGCCTCGCCCGGCGACCTGCGCGCGGTGTTCGGCGGCCGACTGGACACCGTGCTGCCGAGCGTCTCGCGATCGGTGTTGGCAGCCGGGCCCGGTCCGTCCGACCTGCGGGCCGCCTTCGGCCGGGCACTGGACGAGATCCGCGCGGTATGGGAGGCGACGGCCGGGCGGTGACCTGCCGCGAGCGGGGGGCGGCGTACCACCGGGCCGCGCCGCACCGGCGGCGGCCGGGTCGTCCGGGGCCAGCCCGGACCCGTTCATGCGGCCAAAACCTGGGGGTCGCGTTGCTGACGCCGGTGGTTCCTCGCTAGGTTCCCAACCAGCACCGTCAGGGAGTCCGGCCGTCGGCGTGGATCGAGTCAGCGAGGTGACCGCGGTGGCACTGCCGCCCTTGACCCCAGAGCAGCGTTCGGCCGCCCTTGTGAAGGCCGCCGCCGCGCGCAGGGCCCGTTCCGAGCTGAAGGATCGGCTCAAGCGCAGTGGCACGTCGCTGGCCGAGGTGCTGGCCCAGGGGGACGCCGACGACGTGATCGGCAAGATGCGCGTGTCGGCCGTACTGGAATCCATGCCCGGGGTCGGCAAGGCACGTGCGCAGAAGATCATGGAACGGTTGGAGATCTCGCCCAGCCGGCGGGTCCGCGGTCTGGGCGCCAAGCAGCGCAGCGCCCTGGTCCGCGAGTTCAACGGCGGTGCGACCGGCCCCGACCAGGGCGCCGGCGAGGGGTGAAGGCGCGGCTGACCGTGCTGTCCGGCCCGTCCGGGGTCGGCAAGGGGACCGTCGTGGAGGCGGTGCGGCGGCACCACCCCGAGGTCTGGGTGTCGGTGTCGGTGACCACCCGCCGGCCCCGGCCCGGCGAGACCGACGGGGTCGAGTACCACTTCGCCGACCGGGCCGAGTTCCTGCGGATGGTCGCCGACGGCGAGTTGCTGGAGTGGGCGCAGTACGCCGACAATCTGTACGGCACGCCGCGGCGGCCGGTCACCGCCCGGCTGGCCACCGGCCGGCCGGCCCTGCTGGAGATCGACCTGCAGGGGGCCCGGCAGGTCCGCGACCGGGTGGCCGAGGCGTGGCTGGTGTTCCTGGCGCCGCCCTCCTGGGAGGAACTGGAGCGCAGGTTGGTCGGGCGGGACACCGAGCCGGCCGACGTCGTCGCCCGCCGGCTGGCCCAGGCAAAGGTCGAGATGGGTGCCGAGTCGGAGTTCGACGCGGTGGTGGTCAACGACGACGTCGAGCGGGCCGCCGCGGAGTTGGTACAGTTGATCTGTTCCTGATATCGACGTCGTGATGAGGTTTGATGCCCGTGTCCGGAGTGCTTCCCGCCCCTGAGGGCATTACCAATCCACCGATCGACGAGTTGCTCCAGCATGCGGACTCCAAGTACGCGCTGGTGATCTACGCGGCCAAGCGGGCCCGGCAGATCAACGCCTACTACAGCCAGCTCGGCGAGGGCCTGCTGGAGTACGTGGGGCCGCTGGTGGAGCCTGCTCCGCAGGAGAAGCCGCTGTCGATCGCGCTCCGGGAGATCAACGCGAACCTGCTCAAGGCCGAGCAGATCAACGTCTGACCGGGGCGAGCCCGTGCCGCCCGCCGCCGGCGCCACCCAGGCCACCCGGGTTGTCCTGGGAGTGTCCGGAGGGATCGCGGCGTACAAGGCGGTCGAGCTGCTCCGCCGGTTCACCGAGTCCGGGCACGAGGTGCGGGTCATCCCCACCGAGGGAGCGCTGCACTTCATCGGTGCCGCGACCTGGGCCGGGCTTTCCGGACATCCGGTCCACAACGACGTGTGGGCCGGCGCCGACCGGGTCGAGCACGTGCGGGTCGGGCAGCGGGCCGCCTTGGTGGTGGTCGCTCCGGCCACCGCCGACCTGCTCGCCCGGGCCGCGGCCGGCCGGGCCGATGACCTGCTCACCGCCACCCTGCTCACAGCCCGCTGCCCGGTGCTGTTCGCGCCGGCCATGCACACCGAGATGTGGGAGCACCCGGCCACCCGGGCCAACGTGGCCACGCTCCGGGACCGCGGCGCGGTGGTGGTCGAGCCGGCGGTGGGGCGCCTGACCGGTCCGGACAGCGGCCGGGGACGGTTGCCCGACCCGGCCGAGATCTTCGCGGTGGCCAGCCGGCTGCTCGTCCGCGGCCCGGCCCGGCCCGACCTGGCCGGTCGGCGGGTGGTGGTGACCGCCGGTGGCACCAGGGAGTACCTGGACCCGGTGCGGTACCTGGGCAACTCCTCGTCGGGCAAGCAGGGCTACGCCTTCGCCCGGACCGCCGCCGCCCGCGGCGCGCGGGTGACGCTGGTCGCGGCGAACACGGTGCTGGCCGACCCGGCCGGGGTGGACGTGGTGCGGGTGGTCAGCACCGAGGACCTGCGGGCGGCGGTACTGACCGCCTCGGCCGGCGCCGACGCGGTGGTGATGGCCGCGGCTCCGGCCGACTTCCGGCCCGCCGAGTACTCCCCGTCCAAGATCAAGAAATCTGACGGTGGTACCGGGATGACGGTGGAACTGGTTCGCAATCCGGATGTGGCCGCCGAACTCGGCGCGGCCAAGCCGGCCGGGCAGGTGCTGGTCGCGTTCGCGGCAGAGACCGACGACGCGATCGCCAACGCCCGGGCGAAGCTCGATCGCAAGCGGGCCGATCTGATTGTGGTGAACCTGGTCGGCCGGGACCGGACCTTCGGCGCCGACCGCAACGCGGCCACCGTGCTGGGCGCGGATGGTTCGGTGATCGAGATACCCGAGTGCGGTAAGGACGATCTGGCCGACCGGGTCTGGGATCTGGTCGCCGACCGGCTCCGCCGCTGACGGTCGGGCCCGGCTGCCAGCCGGGAGGGCGGGGCCGTGCCGAGGTCCATCGCCTCCGACAGCGCCGGGGCCACTTCCGGCCGGCGCGGGTAGAATGCGGATGATCCGAGCCCGTCAACCGTCAGGAGTACTGTGTCCCGACGACTTTTCACCTCCGAATCCGTGACAGAGGGTCATCCCGACAAGATTGCCGATGCGATCAGCGATTCGATTCTCGATGCACTGGTCGCCCAGGACCCACGCAGTCGGGTCGCGGTGGAGACGCTGATCACGACCGGCCAGGTGCACGTCGCCGGCGAGGTCACCACGGACGGCTACGTCGACATCCCCACCATCGTCCGGGACACGATCCTGCGGATCGGCTATGACTCGTCGAAGAAGGGTTTCGACGGCGGGTCGTGCGGGGTGAGCGTGTCCATCGGCTCGCAGTCCCCGGACATCGCCCAGGGAGTCGACTCGGCCTACGAGGCCAGGGTCGGGGGCGTGGTCGACGAGATCGCCCGGCAGGGCGCCGGCGACCAGGGGATGATGTTCGGCTACGCCTGCGACGAGACGCCGGAGCTGATGCCGCTGCCGATCGCGCTGGCTCACCGGCTGGCCCGCCGGCTGGCCGCCGTGCGCAAGGACGGCACGGTTCCCTACCTGCGCCCGGACGGCAAGACCCAGGTCAGCGTCGAGTACGTCGACGGCCGGCCGCGCCGGCTGGACACGGTCGTGGTGTCCAGCCAGCACGCCGAGGACATCGCCCTGGACACGCTGCTCCAGCCCGACGTCGCCGAGCACGTGGTCGATCCGGAACTGGTCGCGCTCGGGTTGGACAGCGAGAACTACCGGCTGCTGGTCAACCCGACCGGCAAGTTCGTCATCGGTGGGCCGATGGGGGACGCCGGGCTGACCGGCCGCAAGATCATCGTGGACAGCTACGGGGGGATGGCGCGGCACGGCGGCGGGGCGTTCTCCGGCAAGGACCCCTCCAAGGTGGACCGCTCGGCGGCCTACGCCACCCGGTGGGTGGCCAAGAACGTGGTGGCCGCCGGTCTTGCCACCCGGTGCGAGGTGCAGGTGGCCTACGCGATCGGCAAGGCCGAGCCGGTCGGGGTGTTCGTCGAGACGTTCGGCACCGAGGTGGTCGCGCCGGAGCGGATCCAGGCCGCCATGACCGAGGTGTTCGACCTGCGCCCGGCCGCGATCATCCGGGACCTGGACCTGTTGCGCCCGATCTACGCCCTGACCTCGGCCTACGGTCACTTCGGACGGGAGATTCCGGAGTTCACCTGGGAGCGCACTGACCGGGCCCAGGAACTGAAGAACCTCGCCCTGGACTAGGGTTTGCCATTGGACGGCCGGTGGGCGTGAGCACGCCGGCCGAACCGGTGGCCCCGGTGCCGTTGTACCTCGTCGCGGGCGCACCCGGTGCGGGCAGGACCGAACTGCTGGCCCACCTGGTGCGCCGAGCCACCAGCCTGGTCGCGACGGAGATGGACGAGCTGCGTGAGAACGGCGGGCTGCTCGGGGCGCCGATCGCCGAGCCGGCGGCGGCGGTGCTGGCCTGGGCGCGCGGCGGCTGAGTCCCGGCGGGGGTGGCCGGTACCGACGTGTCATGCTGGCTCGTTGTGAGCGCGCGTCGCCGTCCGGAGGTGCGTCAGCCGGCCGAGCGCGACCCGGTGGCGCGGCTCGCCGTGGACGTGCCGCTGGCCCACCTGGACCGGCCGTTCGACTACCTGGTGCCAGACCGGTTCGACCGCGACGTGACGCCCGGGGTGCGGGTGCGGGTGCGGTTCGCCGGGCAACTGGTGGACGCCGTGGTGCTGGAACGGGTCGCGCGCAGCGACCACCCCGGACGGCTGTCCTACCTGGAGCGGGTGGTCTCGCCCGAGCCGGTGCTCAGCCCGCAGGTCGCCCGGCTGGCCCGCGCGGTGGCAGACCGGTGGGCCGGCACCCTGCCCGACGTGCTGCGGCTCGCGCTGCCGCCCCGGCACGCCCGCGCCGAGGCCGCCGAGATGCCCGACCCACCCACGCCGCCCAGACTGCCCGACCCGGCCGGATGGTCCCGGTACGCGGCCGGCGATGCCTGGTTGGGCGCGATCCGGGACGGCCGGCCGGCCCGGGCGGTGTGGTCGGCGCTGCCGGGCGAGGACTGGCCGGCCAGGATCGCCGAGGCGGCCGGCACGGCGCTGTCGGCCGGCCGGGGCGCGGTGGCCGTGGTGCCGGACCGGCGTGACCTTGACCGGCTGGACGCGGCGTTCACCGCCCTGCTTGGCCCCGGCCGGCACGTGTCGCTGTCGGCCGACCTCGGTCCGGCCGAACGCTACCGGCGCTGGCTGGCGGTGCGGCGGGGCCGCGTGCGGGCCGCGGTCGGGGTCCGCGCGGCGGCGTTCGCGCCGGTGGCCGACCTGGGGTTGCTGGTGGTGTGGGACGACGGCGACGACCTGCACGCCGAACCCCGGGCGCCCTACCCGCATGCCCGCGACCTGCTGGTGCTGCGGGCACACCTGGAGGGCTCGGCGCTACTGGTGGGCGGGTTCGCCCGCACCGCCGAGGCGCAGGTGCTGGTCGGGTCGGGTTGGGCGCCGCAGATCGTGGCGCCACGTGAGCGGGTGCGGGCCGCAGCGCCGCGGGTGGTGCCGGTCGGCGACGACGACCAACTGGCCCGGGACCCGGCCGCGCGGACCGCCCGGCTGCCCACGGTCGCCTGGCAGGCGGCCCGGGAGGCCCTCGGCCGGGGGGCACCGGTGCTGGTGCAGGTGCCCCGCCGCGGATATCTGCCGTCGCTGGCCTGCCTGCGGTGCCGGGCGCCGGCGCGCTGCCCGGCCTGCCAGGGGCCGCTGGCCGCGGGCTCCGGTCGCGCGGTGCCGGCCTGCCGGTGGTGCGGGCGGCTGGCCGGGCAGTGGCGTTGCCCGGTCTGCCAGGCCACCGGGCTGCGCGCGGCCGTGGTCGGCGCGACCCGTACCGCCGAGGAGCTGGGCCGGGCGTTCCCCGGCGTGGCGTTGCGGCTGTCTGGCGGTGAGCACGTGCTCGACTCGGTGCCGGCCGAACCGGCCCTGGTGGTGTCGACTCCCGGCGCCGAGCCCACCGCCGACGGCGGCTACGGCGCGGCGCTGCTGCTGGACGGGTGGGCGCTGCTGGCCCGGCCGGATCTGCGCGCGACCGAGGAGACGCTGCGCCGCTGGATGAACGCCGCCGCCCTGGTGCGGCCGGCCGGCCGGGGCGGCCGGGTCGTGGTAGTCGCCGATGGCGCGCTGCCGGTGGTGCAGTCGCTGCTGCGCTGGGACCCGGCCGGTCATGCCGCCCGCGAACTGGACGACCGGGTCGAGCTGGGTTTCCCGCCGGCGACCCGGATGGCCGGCCTGACCGGCACTCCGATCGGGATCGCCGACCTGGTCGCGGCGGCCGACCTGCCCGACTCGGCCGAACCGCTCGGCCCGGTGCCGGCCGGCGATGGCCAGGAACGCCTGTTGGTGCGGGTGCCCCGGGCCGACGGCGCGGCCCTGGCCGCGGCACTGCACGCCGCGGCGGCGGTCCGCAGCGCCCGCAAGGCACCCGATCCGGTGCGCATCCGGGTCGACCCGCTGGAGTTGTTCTGACCGGGCGTTACCACACTGGTACCTCATCGGTGGTCGAGATGGCCGGCCGACCGTAAACGCGACGCCGAACGGGCGCGTCAGAAAACAGGGAACGGCAGATACCGATCGGGGAGGTTCAGATGAGGGCAGCACTCCCAGCCGTGGCCGCCGTGGCCCTGTTGGTGGCCGGATGTTCGCACCACCCCGCCCAGAACGACACCGCGTCGGGACCGGTCGTCACCTCGGGCGCCTCCGGTACGGCCGGCACGGGCGGCGGCGCGGTCTCCGAACCGGGGGACGGCTCCGGCCAGACCGGTTCGGGCCGGCCTCCGGGCGCAGACACCGGCCCGGGTGCCGCGCCGGTGTCGGACGGGCCGACCGCCTCGACCGGACCGGCACGCTGCCACACCGCGGACCTGGCCGCGGTGCTGCGGCCCCGCGACGCCGCGGCCGGCAACCGGTACGCCACCCTGGTGCTGACCAACCACACCTCCACGACGTGTCGGGTCTACGGCTACGGCGGGCTGGGCCTGCTCGACGCCGCGCACCGGGCCCTGCCCACCCGGCAGCATCGGGATCCGGCCCACCCGCCCACGCTGGTCGCGGTCCGGCCGGGGCACAGCGTCTCGACGCTGCTGCACTGGGGTGCGGTGCCCGACGGCAGCGAGTCCGAATCGGGGCCGTGCGAGCCGCAGCCGTCGTTCCTGTCGGTCATCCCGCCGGACGAGACCACCGCGCTGGTGGTCCGATGGCAGGATGGCTCGGTGTGCGAGCACGGGCGAATCGACCAGTGGGCCTACCAGGCGGGCGTCGTCGCCCCCTGACACCGGGCCGGGCGGCCGGCCGCGGGTCGTAGACTGGCGCCCGACCGCCCGCACCGCGAGGAGTTGCCCGTGCCCGTCCAGCCGATCCGCCTGTTCGGCGATCCCGTCCTGCGTACCCCCGCGGATCCGGTGGTGGACTTCGACAAGGAGTTGCGTGGGCTGGTCAAGGACCTGTTCGACACCATGCTCGACGCCCCGGGTGCCGGCTTGGCCGCACCGCAGATCGGGGTCGGCGTGCGCGTGTTCACCTACCACATCGACGACGACGAGCACGGCCACCTGGTCAACCCGGTGCTGTCCTTTCCTGACGCCGAGGAACAGGACGGGCCGGAGGGCTGCCTGTCGTTGCCCGGGCTGACGTTTGACTGCCGCCGGCACGCCCACGTGGTGGCGACCGGGTTCACCATGTACGGCGACCCGGTCACGGTGTCCGGCGGGGTGGATCTGGCCCGGTGCGTGCAGCACGAGACCGACCACCTCGACGGGGTGCTGTTCATCGACCGGCTCGACCCGGAGGCCAGGAGGGCGGCGATGCGGGCGATCCGCGAGGCGGAATGGGCCGGTGCCCCGGCACCCGCGGTCAAGGTCAGCCCGCACGCGACCCGCGGGCGCGCACTCTGAACGGCCGCGGCGACCGCGTGCCGGCACCCGACCCCGCGAGCCGGACGGGAAGGAAGCGGTGAGGGTCGTCTTCGCCGGCACGCCCGAGGTTGCCGTTCCGGCGCTGGAGTCGCTGCTCGGCTCCCGCCACGAGGTGCTGGCGGTGCTCACCCGGCCGGACGCACCCGCCGGGCGGGGACGGCGGGTGAACGCCTCGCCGGTGGCGGAGCTGGCCCGGGGGCGGGGCATCGAGGTGCTCACGCCGGTCAGTGTGTCGGATCCGGCGTTCCTCGGGCGGTTGACCGAACTCGGCCCGGACTGTTGTCCGGTCGTGGCCTACGGCGCGCTGATCCCGCCGGCCGCGCTGGGTATCCCACCGCACGGCTGGGTGAACCTGCACTTCTCACTGCTGCCGGCCTGGCGCGGTGCCGCCCCGGTGCAGCACACCGTCCTGCACGGCGACGAGGTGACCGGCGCCACCACGTTCCGGTTGGAACGCGGCCTGGACACCGGACCGGTCTACGGCGTGGTGACCGAGGTGGTGGGGCCGCGGGACACCTCCGGCGACCTGCTCGCCAGGCTGGCCACCGCCGGCGCGGACCTCCTGGTGGCCACCCTCGACGGCATCCAGGCCGGCGAACTCGAACCGGTGCCGCAACCCGCCGACGGGGTGTCGGTCGCGCCGAAGCTGGACGTGGCCGACGCCCGGGTGGAGTGGGCCGACCCGGCGATCGGAGTGGACCGGCGGATCCGCGCCTGTACCCCGGCGCCGGGCGCGTTCACCACCTACGCTGGCGCCCGGCTGAAGCTGGGGCCGGTGCTGCCGGTCGGCGACGCCGACGGGCTGGCCGCCGGGGAGTTGCGGGTGGAACGGTCCCGGGTGCTGGTCGGCACGGCCACCCGGCCGGTGCGGCTGGGCGACGTCCAACCTGAGGGGAAACGCCGGATGCCGGCGACTGACTGGGCCCGCGGGGTGCGCCCGACCCAGGGCGAACGGCTCGGCGGCTGAGGTGAGCCCACACCCTCGCCGGGGCGACGCCGCCTCGTCCGCGCCGTCGCGTGCACCGGGCCGCGGCAGGCCGGATTCCCGCCGAACCCGTTCGGACCCGGACCCTCGCCGGGTCGCCTACGACGTGTTGCGGGCGGTGTCCCAACGTCAGGCGTACGCGAACCTGCTGCTACCCGGCCTGCTCCGCCAGCGCCGGATCACCGGCCGGGACGCCGGACTGGCCACCGAACTGACCTACGGCACACTGCGCGCGCAGGGCACCATCGACTTGGTGCTGGCCGCGTGCGCGCAGCGGTCGCTGGAGGCCGTGGACCCGCCGGTGCGCGACGTGCTGCGGCTCGGCGCGTACCAGATCCTGCGCACCCGCATCCCGACCCACGCCGCGGTGAGCACCAGCGTCGACCTGGCCCGCGAGGCGGTCGGACCGGGGCCGTCCCGGTTCGTCAACGCGGTGCTGCGCCGGGTCGCCGACCGGGACGAGGAGGCGTGGGTGCGGCAACTCGCCCCGTCGCCGGACACCGACCCGATCGGTCACCTGGCCGTGCGTCACTCGCACCCGGAGTGGATCGTCGCGGCGTTCCGGGACGCCCTCGGCGGGGACCTGGACCAGACCGCCCAGGCGCTGGCCGCCGACGAG
>DASULA010000141.1:0-5628 GCA_036278435.1 Mycobacteriales bacterium
TCACCGCGGTGCTGGCCGCGCTGCTCTACCTGTTCCACACCACCGCCGCGCTGCTGGCGGCGCTCCCGCCGGTGGCCAGGGTGGAACCGGCGGTGCTGGTCCGCTGGTACGGCCACGCGGCCGGAGTGCTGGTGCTCGCCGAGGCGGTCGGGCTGGCCATGTCGCTGGCCGGTCGGGTCACCGGCGGGATCCTGGTCGACCTGGTCGGGCTGGCCGGCGTGGTGGTGCTGGCCGGCGTGCCGGTGCTGCTGGCCCGCCGTGCCGCCGGCCGGCCGGACCGGCGCCGGGCCGGCGAGTCCTGAGCCGGTCCGTGGGTCCTGCCGGGTCCGCGGCGGACTTCGCGGGTAGCCTGAAAAGCATGGGGGACAACCCGCACATCCTCATCGTCGGCGGCGGATACGTCGGGATGTACACCGCCTACAGGTTGCAGCGGAAGCTGAGTCGCGGTGAGGCCACCGTCACCGTGGTCGAGCCGCAGAACAACATGACATACCAGCCCTTCCTGCCCGAAGCGGCGGCCGGTTCGATCGAACCTCGGCACGTGGTGGTGCCGTTGCGGCGGGTGCTGCGCGGCTGCAAGGTGATCACCGGGATGGTGCTCGGCGTCGACCACGCCCGCCGGGTGGCCCGGGTCGCGGTGACCGGGTGCGAGCCGTTCGACCTGGCCTACGACATCCTGGTGATGGCACCCGGTTCGGTCGCCCGCACTTTGCCCATCCCCGGCCTGGCCGAGTTCGGGATCGGGTTCAAAAACCTTGGCGAGGCCATCTACCTGCGCAACCACGTGCTCTCCCGGCTGGACTTCGCCTCCTCCACCCGCGACCCGGACCGCCGCCGCGCCGCGCTGACGTTCGTGTTCGTCGGTGGCGGCTACGCCGGCATCGAGGCGTTCGCCGAGCTGGAGGACATGGCCCGCTACGCGGTCCGGTACTACGACGAGCTGTCCGGCAAGGAGATGCGCTGGGTGCTGGTGGAGGCGGCCGAACGGATCCTGCCGGAGGTCAGCATCGGAATGGCCGCCTACACCGTGCGGCGGCTGCTGGACCGGGGCATGGACATCCGGCTGGGCACCCGGATGGAGTCGATGGTGGACGGGCACGTGGTGCTCAGCGACGGGGAGCGGTTCGACGCCGACACGGTCGTGTGGACCGCCGGGGTGAAGGCCAACCCGTTGGTCGGCCACACCGACCTGCCCAAAGACAGCCGGGACCGGCTGGTCTGCGACGCCGAGCTGCGGGTGCGCGGGGTGGACGGGGCGTGGGGCGCGGGGGACTGTGCCGCCGTACCCGACCTGACCAGCGACCAGCCGGGCGCCACCTGCGGGCCGTCGGCCCAGCACGCGATGCGCCAGGCCAGGCGGTTGGCCGACAACCTGGTCGCGGTGTTGCGCGGAGGCACGCCCAGGCCGTACCGGCACGCCTATGCCGGTTCGGTGGCGACCCTGGGCCTGCACCGGGGGGTGGCCGAGGTGTACGGGGTCAAGCTGCGCGGCTTCCCGGCATGGGTCATCCACCGCACGTACCACGTGAGCAGGATGCCCACCTTCAACCGCAAGACGCGGGTGGTCGCGGACTGGTCACTGGCGCTGTTCTTCCGCCGCGAGGTCGTCTCGCTGGGCCAGATCCAGCAGCCCCGGGCCGGGTTCGAGGCCGCGGCCCGCTCCAGCCTGTCGAGGGCACCCCGCACCTGACCCGCCGGTCCCACCGGTCCCGCCGGTCCCCGCACGGCCGGGACAGCGATCCGGTCCCTACGGGTGGGCGGTGTCGACCGGGGGGAGTCGTTGCAGGCGGGCCAGGACGGCCGGGTCCTGCGCGTCCATCCACCGGATCACGTCCCGGTAGGGCACGCAGCGCACCTGCGGCCGGTGGCAGGACTCCCGCACGAAGGTGGCCAGCGCCTGGGTGTAGGCGTCGTGGTTCCAGGAGTTGAAGTGGTTGCCCAGGACCAGCGGCGCCCGGTTGCCGTGGTAGGTCGAGTCGAACATGTGCCGGTAGGTGGCGAGCACCTGCTGCGAGTCCTTCTTCGCCGTGGCCGGGTCGGCGTCGTGCGCCTCGTGCTGCCAGTAGAAGAAGTTGTAGTCCATCGCCAGCACTCCTCTGGTTGACCCGGACATCGGCACCTCGGCCAGCGGGAACTCCCAGATCCCGCCGGTCCTGGTCGGCCAGGCGATGCCGTTGGTGTCACCGCTGGAGTCGAAGGTCATCCCGTGGTCTCGCAGGGCGCCGAACAGCGCGTCCTGCCGGCGTTCCAGGCAGGGGGTGCGTTCGCCCTTGATGGTGTCCGCCGGCACGGCCAGGTCCGGCGCGCCCGGCATGCCGTTGAGCTTCTTGTAGTCAGTCAGGAAGCGGAAGAACTGGTCGAGTTCGTTGTCCCAGTCCGTCCGGGACCACTGCCCCACCGAATAGCCGCTGCCCGCGCAGAAGTGGCCGTTGAAGTGGGTGCCGATCTCCTCGCCGCGCCGCCAGCCGTCGTTCAGGTCGTTGATCAGGGTGGTTATCGCGGCCGGGTCATCGGAGAAGTCGACGTCGCTGTCGCCCGGCTGGTGCCCGGGTCCCCGGTAGTCCGCGGCGTGCGCCTGGTCCAACAGGTACACCCCGGACAGGAATCCGGTGAACCGCATCCCGGCTTCCGCCGCCACCTGTTTCCAGAACGTCCACTTCTGGTGGGAACCGGCGCCGTCGAAGGACACGATGATGAACTGCGGTGGTTTCTGGCCGGGTGCGAGCCGGGTCGGGGTGAAGAACGAGTCCGGGTCGACCGTTGACGGGCTGCCCGGCCGGCTCGGCGGTGACCCCGGCCGCATCGGCGGCGAGCCGCCGGTCGTGGCTGGGTTCAGCCCGACCGTGCCGGCCAGGTCCGACGGGCGGCGGTCGGTGGCGAACCGGCCCAGCCCGACCAGCACGAGCGCGGCCACCAGCCCGCCGGCCAGGATCCACCTGCGTCGCATGTTCGCTCCCTCCGCCGGCCGGACCGGTACGACCGGCGAACTTCGGGTCCCGGACCGCATCCGCACCTGTGGGCCGAAGTCCGGCCGATGGCCGGGGAGAGCCGACGGTTGGCTCTCCATCGCCGTTGACCCCGCAATGGCGGCCACTGGGGGACGTTCGAGGCGCTAGCCTCTCAACCGCCCCCGTAGCCCAACAGGCAGAGGCCAGCCCCTTAAAAGGGCTCTAGTGTCGGTTCGAACCCGACCGGGGGCACGTTCGTGCACGCGCGCGGAGGAAATGACGTCCCATCCGGGCGGCCGGTCCGGGTTCGGTGGCATCGATGTGGCATCGATGCCATGTGGAGGTGTCATGGACACGGGCACCAGGTCCGTTCCCGGATCCGGTGCCCGCCTGGGCCAGTTCAGGATAGGTCGCCGAGCGCCGGGATCTCCGGTGGCGCGCGGGCCGTGTCGCGCCGAGCTTTCGCCGCGTGGTGAGAACGGCTACGGTCGGGGTCGGGCGGATGGCACGGAGCCGACCGCTGCCGCCGGTGGTCCGGTGGGAACCACGGTGCTCCGGTTGCGCGTTACCGTGTCAGCAACCCCGCGCCTCTCAGCGCCCGTGAAGGAGCCGACGTGAACAGCAACAACCCCGTCTTCAGCCGCGGGTTCCCCGACGGGCAGAGGTACGCCAAGTTCGACGTGGCTACCCCTGACGCCGCACAGTTGCAGGACATGTACAACAAGCCGGCATATGCCCCGCCGCGGTACATGACGCTGGACGACGTGGTGGTCCGGACCGGTGCGACGCTGGGCACCCTGGTGGCCACCGGGGCGCTGTCCTGGGCGCTGGTGGCCGGCCATCCGTCCGTGGTGGGTATCGCGCTGCTCGCCGCGCTGGTCGGCTTCGTGCTCGCCCTGGTGGTGAGCTTCCGGCAGAGCACGAGTCCGGCGCTGATCCTCACCTACGCCGCCTGCGAGGGCGTCTTCCTGGGCGCGGTGAGCCATGTGTTCAACGCCCGATACCAGGGCATCGTCGCCGAGGCGGTGGTCGGCACCGTCGGGGTGTTCGCCGGCATGCTGGTGGTCTACAAGACCGGCGCGATCCGGGTGACGCCCAGGTTCACCCGGTGGTTGTTCGGCGCGCTGATCGGCGTCGTGGTGCTGATGCTGGCGAACCTGGTCGCGTCGCTGTTCAGCACCAACGGCCTGGGCCTGCGCTCCGGCGGCGGCCTGGCGATCGTGTTCAGCCTGGTCTGCATCGGGGTGGCCGCGCTGTCGTTCCTGCTCGACTTCGACATGGTGGACAAGGCCATCCGCCGCGGCACGCCCGAGCGGTTCGCCTGGTATGCCGCGTTCGGCCTGACCGTGACGCTGGTCTGGCTCTACCTGGAGATCCTCCGGCTGCTCAGCTACCTGCGGGACTGACACCCGCGCGCCGCCGGTGCCCGAGCCGGCGATCACGGCGCACGGCCACGGGCGCGCTGGTGCGCGTTCGGACCCACCGATCCAGGGGCCGCCACCTCGACCCGGGGTGGCGGCCCTGCCGTGTCGGCTGGCGGTCCGGCCGGACCGGTAGCGTGTGCCGCCATGTCGGACAGCGAGTTGACTGAGTTGGCCGGGCCGAACGGCGGGGACCAACTGTCGGCCGAGGCGAGGGTGCTGCTGGGCCGGGTGGGCCGCTGGACGGCGCGCAGTTGGGCGGTCCGGGCCGACGGTCGGACCCGGTCGGACGTGGTGTTCGCCCTGGTGCGGCGGTTGGCCGACATCACCGCGAACGCCGAGGGTGAACCGCGCCGCGACGTGCCCAGGCTGGACGACGGCGTGCTGCCCGACCAGCTCACGGTGGTGACCCACGACCTGCTGCGGACCGGTTCGCCGGTGGCCTACCGGGACGGCCTGGCCGCGGTCCGCGCCACCCACACCACCCTGTTCGGCTGACGCGGTGAACCACCGTGCCGGTCTCCCCGGCCGGCGCCCGGTGTGACGGCCGGTGAGACGGCCGGTGTTCGCGGCGAACCGGGACCGACCGCCGGTGACCGGTTACCAGCTAACGCGGCGCGGGTATGCCGGTGGCCTCCGACACCGCCGGCAGCAGGGCCTCGGCCAGCAGCCGGTAGCCGTCCGCGGAGGGGTGGTAGCCGTCCTGGCTGAAGGTGCCCGGGTCGGCCCGGAAGATCGGCCCGGTCCGGGCGGCCAGGTCCACCGGAACGCCGTCGGCCATCGCGGTGGCCTCCGCCTGCGCCGCGGCCACGGCCCGGCCCCGCCAGCCCAGCAGGGTGCGCAGTGGTTGGGCGGCCACCCTGCTCGCGCCCAGGTCCGGGCAGGTGCCCACCACCACCGCCACATCGGCCGCGCGCAGCCGGCCGACCGCGGTCCGCGTGTTCCGGCGCACCGACCGCAACGTCCGGCCGTGGGTGACGTCCTCGGCACCGACCAGCAGGACCGCCACGTCGGGGGTGCGCCCGAGCAGGGCGCGGGAGACCTGCGGACCCAGGTCGCCGGTGTCCGAGCCGGCGATGGCGGCACCGCTGATCCGGATCCGCCGGCCGCCGCCGGACAGCCGGCGGGCGAGCTGGCCGCCCACCGTGTCGGCGGCGGTGCGGACGCCGACCCCGGCGGCCGTCGAGTCACCCAGCACGGCGATCCGGACCAGGCCGGCGCCGGACCCGAACTCCGCGTCCAGCGACGGTGCCGACACC
>DASULA010000142.1:0-2270 GCA_036278435.1 Mycobacteriales bacterium
GCGGCATGCCGGCTCGGGGAGTTGGTCGGCGCCGGGATCCTGGATGAACATGGCGCCGCGGGGGTGCTTCACCACGCCGCAAGCGTCCACATCGGAATCGAGGGCTTCACCGCCGACGAGGCCGACCGGGCCATCGCCAACGGGCTGGCCCGCGGGCGGGAGAACCCCCGCCAGATCCACCCGCACCAGTCCGACCCACCTGGCGGCCCCGGCCGCCGACCCTGACCCGGCATGGGCTCATCAAGGACGAGGGGTGCCGATCAGGCGCGGTAGCTCAGGTCGATGGCGGTCAGGTAGGCCGGGTGCAGCCGCAGCCAGACGGTGCCACGTTGCACCGGATCGTCGTACAGGTAGCCGCGGAAGCGGTCGTCCCACCCGGTTTCATCCTCGCCGAGATAGCGGCGCAGTGTGCGCCGGCCCCGCGCCACGTCGAAGAGCAGCAGTTCGGCCTGTCCGCCGGCGATGACCTGGCGTACCAGACCGGGTGGCGGTGTCGCAGACGTCCACGGTCACGGCCACAGCAGGGTCGGCCCGCACCCGGCCGGGCAGCCTGCTCCACGGGCCGGTCAGGATCCAGAACGCCCGGTCCTCCCACAGGTACCAGGTGGGCCTGACGGTCGGCCCGTTGGTGGCCACACGGGCGGTCAGTGGCTGGGCGAGGAAGCTGTCGATGTCGAAGTCCACGCGGGTCACGCCTCGATTCTGACCGCCACGCCGGACCGGGTCGGACGGTGACCCCGGCACCCACCACATGCGGGCCGTCGACACGGCAACCGGCGAGGCAGGCGGCGGTGTCACATTCGCCCCCAGGCCTCCTCCGGTCGCAGGGGCAGCCCCCGCACCCGCCAAACCACCCGCCCGGCCCGGGACCGGACGCCTGGGCGTCACCGGCCCCGGCACGTGTCCATGCCTGCCCCCGGTCCGGCGGACCCCGCCGGGTCGGTGCCAGTGGATCGCCCCGCAGGGGTCAGCAGACCGGCGAGGGGCACCGCGGCGATGAACCCGGCGCACACCGACCGGGTGAGACCGTCCGCGGCGTTCTCACACCGGTCGGGTGACACCAGAACCCCCGCCGTCCCTGCGGGACCCCTCACCGGCCCGCTGAGGCCAGCCGCGCCCCACCGACACCAACCGAGGAGGCTCCCCGCGATGAACGAGATCACCATCCACGGCAACGTGGTCACCGACCCGGAAGCCCGCACCGTGCGCGAGGGCATGGCCCTGACCACCTTCCGGATGGCGATCCGCCGGCGCCGCTACGACCAGGCCAAGGGCGGCTGGATCGACCTGCCCTCGGTATTCCAGGACGTCGTCGCGTTCAACGGCCTGGCCCGCAACGCCGCGGACACCCTGACCAAGGGCATCACCGTCACCGTCACCGGCGAACTGGTCGACAACTCCTACACCCCCAACGGTGCCAACTACCGCGTCGCGCGCACCCAGGTCGTCGCCGCCGACATCGCCGTCAGCCTGCGCTGGGCCACCGCAGTCGTCACCCGCAACCCCCGCCCGCAACAGTCCGCTGAACCGGTCGAGGCGAGTGCCGAGGCCGCCGAACCGACCGAAGCCCCCGCGGCCACCTCCGAGCGCGCCGAACCACGCAAGGCTGCGGCGACCGCGAAGCGCACCAAGGCCACCAAGGCCGCACAGCCGTCACCGGCCTGACGCCCCGATCGGCCTGCCGGCACCGTTCCCCTGGTGCCGGCAGGCAGGGGCCGCACCGTGCCGCATACGTCAGGATCCGCCGAGGCCCGGCACGCCGGCTGCTGGTGACGGCAGAGTGCCGCCGGTGCCGGCGTAGTACTCGAACAGCCCGTTGACCTGGCGCACCCAGAACTCCATCTTGGCCTCCGCCGAGGCGCGGGGTGGTAGCAGCCGGCGTTCGGTAGCCAGCGCGTAGAAACCCGGGCCCGCGTCGTTGGCACCCAGGTGGCTCACCAGCGCGGAGATCATCAGCGCGGTGGTGGGGTAGTTCTGGTCGACGATCAGGCCCAGCAGATGGCCCACTGCGGCTCTCTCGTCGGCCCGCTCGAAGTCGAAACCCGCCGTTGACGTGCGCTGCGACACCACGGTGTTGAACTCGGTGTAGGACGTCGTCTTGCGCAGTTTCGCGCGTTCGACGAGGAACCGCAGTCCCGCGTCGACCAGGCGGTCCCAGGTCTGGTCGTCCCGGCCGTATCCCGGCATCGCAACACCACCTCCGGTCGAACGATATCGGTGGCGCGGCGCACGCTGGCGCCGATGCCCTGGGTGGTGACCGCCCCGCACCG
>DASULA010000143.1:0-6185 GCA_036278435.1 Mycobacteriales bacterium
CAGTCCCAGCACGATCAGCCCGGCGGCGATCAGCACCACCCGCTGCCCCGGGTCGCGGGAGACCTGGAGGCTGGCCCACTGGAGGTAGCCGTCGAACCGCACCGAGGTGCCGTCGGCGAGGGTGAGGCTCTGCCCTGGCCGCAGGTTCTTCGCGGCCACCCGGGTGAGTTCGCCGCGCTGGATCTGCCGCTGGTCCAGCGAGTACACCGACTGCGGTTCGCCGCTGTCCAGGCCGAGGTTCCCCCGGTACAGGAAGATCGCCACCATCGGGTTGAGCGGTCGGGCCGAGGCCGAGGTGATCACCCCATTGCCGGCGTCCACCGCGGTCGGCGCGAACAGCCCGTCCACGGCCAACTGGTCCGGCCTGGCGTCGGGCAGCTTGAGCACGCCCTCGGAGGTGAGATTCCCGTCCTGCGGCACGAACGGCGTGGTCACCCCGGCGAAGACCTGCCCGGACGGGGTGCGCACGGTGAACCGCGGCGAGAACCCGTGGTTGATCAGGTACAGCCGCACACCGGAGATCCGCAGCGGCGAGTTGACCTCCAGCCGGTAGTGGTGCTCCGGGCTGGCGCCGCCCCTGGCGTACCGGATGTCGGCCCGGTAGAGGGTGGGCGTGCCGCTGGCCGAGTAGGTGGCGGTGAACCTGTCCAGGGTGATGCAGAACGGGGCCAGCGCGTCACCCTTCACCTCACGGCCGGGCCGGAACGCGTCGTACTGGAGTACGGCGTTGCAGAACCCCTTGCCCTCCTCGACCAGCACCGTGCCCTGGTAGCCCCACAGCTTGCCCACGGCCACGCCCAGCAGCAACACGGTCAGGGCGACGTGGAAGACCAGGTTGCCGGTCTCCCGCAGGTACCCCTTCTCCGCGGACACCGCGATGGTGCCCGGCCTGGCCCGGGTGACCACCCGCCACCGGCCCCGGCGCAGCGCGGCCCGCATCCGCGCGGCCACCTGCTCGGGGCTGCCGGCCACCTCGACCCGGGTGGACTCGGGCAGCCGGTCGAACCTGGCCGGAGCCGGCGGTGGCGCGGCCCGCAGCGCGCGGGCGTGCAGCCGGATCCGGGGCACCAGGCAGCCGACCAGGGAGGTGAACAGCAGCAGATAGATGGCGGCGAACCACGGCGCGGCGAAAACGTCGAAGAGCCCGAGCCGGTCGTAGACCGGGCCGAGGGTCCGGTGCGCGGTCAGGTAGTCGTCGACCTTGATCGGGTTCAGCGGGCGCTGCGGGAGCAGCGAGCCGGGCACCGCGGCCAGCGCGAGCAGGAACAGCAGCACCAGGGCGGTACGCATACTGACCAGCCGTCGCCAGGCCCGCCGGACCGGGGCCAGCGCGTTGCGGCGCAATGCCGGCCGGGCGCCGGGGGGGAGCGGCTGGGTGGACAGGGTCGCCGCGTCCGGGACCGCGTCGGGGACCGCGTCGGTGTCGGGGAGCTCGTCCGTGGTGGTCATCGCACCGATCTCAGATGGGGGAACTGGTCGCGCCGATGCTGCCCAGCCAGGCCCGCAGCTCGATCATCAGGTCGTCCCACCAGCCGGTGACCAGCAGCACGCCGAGCACCACCAGCAGGCCGCCACCGACCCGCATCACCCATGCGCTGTGCCGGCGCACCGCGGCGAACGTGCCGACCACCCAGCGGAACCCGAACGCGGCCAGGATGAACGGCACGCCCAGCCCGAGGCAGTACGCGGCCGACAGCAGGGCACCCCGGCCGGGGCTACCGCCGGTCAGCGACAGGGTCTGCACCGCGCCGAGGGTGGGTCCGATGCACGGGGTCCAGCCCAGGCCGAACGTGATGCCCAGCAGCGGTGCCCCGGCCAGCCCGGCCCGGGGCACCCGGTGGATGCGGAACTCCCGGCGCAGGCCCGGCAACAGCCCGGCGAAGGCCAGCCCGAGCAGGATCACCACCACGCCGAGCACGCGCTCGATCGCGGTCTGGTCGCGGACCAGGGTGGCGCCCAGGCCGCCGAACAGCGTGCCGGCCGAGACGAACACGGCGGTGAAGCCGAGCACGAACAGCAGCGCGCCGGCCAGGGTGTACAGCCGCGGCCGGCCGGGCCGGGCCGTGGCCGGGCGGACCGCGGTGGCCGTGGTGGCGGCGCCTACGGCGTCCGTACCGGTGGCGCCGGCGCCGGCCGGACCGCCCGCGGGGTTGCCGGCACTGTCGGGGCTGTCAGCACTGTCGGGGCTGTCAGCCGGTCCGGTCGGCCCGGCCGGTGCGCTGGCGCCCACCGGCGGCGCGGTGCGGGCGGACACCCCGGCCAGCCCGGTGACGTAGGACAGGTAACCGGGCACCAGCGGCAGCACACACGGGGACAGGAAGCTGACCAGCCCGGCGGTGGCGGCGACCAGCGCGGCCACGATCAGCGGCCCGTCCCGCACGGTCTGCTCGAAGGTGTGCGCGATGCTGGCCTGCACGGTCGCCTCGGCGATCATGCCTCCGCCGCCAGTCTGGTCACCAGCGGCTGGATGTCGCTGGTCAGCAGCGGGCCGAGGAAGATCGCCGCCACCCGGCCGTGCCGGTCCAGCACGATGGTGGACGGGATGGCGTTGGGCGGGAAGTTCCGGAACCGCAGCGCCACCCGGCCGTCCGGGTCGAACAGGCTCGGGTAGGTGATGTGCTTGTCGGCCAGGAACGCCTTGGCGAGCTGCTCGGAGTCCTTGACGTCCACCCCGACGAACCGGACCCCGTCGGATTTCGTCGCGGCGTAGGCCTTCTGGAAGTCGGGCGTCTCCACCCGGCACGGCCCGCACCACTGGCCCCAGAAGTTGACCACGGCCACGTCCCCGGCCAGCGACGTCGAGTCGAAGTGACCGCCGCCCACCAGGTCCCCGGAGAAGCTCGGGGCGGTCTTGCGGTCGGACCGAGCGATCACCTTGCCGGTGCCGTCGCCGGCCACGAACCGGAACTGCGAGCCGGCGGCCTGGTCCACCGCGTCCTTTCCGACCGAGCAGGACGCCAGCAGTGGAACGGACAGAAGTGCGGCGGCCATCGCCGCAACACCGCGGCGGCCCAGCGTGAACATGGCAAACCTTCCGGTACGGCCGAGGGTCACCCCAGTGTCCCCCTGCCCCCTCCAGCCGCCACACCCGCCCCCGGCCATGGGCACTTAACGTGGAGTCAGTATTCGACTACGCGTCATTCGACTACGCGTCCGCCAGGAGGTGACGGTGACAGCCGACGGAATCGGCGCGAGGGTTCGGATGGCCCGCCGGGCCAAAGGGCTGACCCTGGAGACGCTGAGCGGGCTGGCCGGGATGTCCACCTCGGCGCTGTCCATGTTTGAGACCGGTGCCCGGTCGCTTGACCGGCTTTCCTACATCGACAACCTGGCCAGGGCGCTCGGGGTGTCTCGCACCTGGCTGCTTGGCCAACCCGCCGAACCCACCACCGCGCGGTCGGCCGGGCGGCACCACAGGATCGAACGCATCCGGGTCGCCCTGATGGACACCGAGTTGGGTGAGCGCCCCGAGGTCGAACCCCGCCCGTTGCCGGCACTGACCTTGTTGGCCAGGTCGGTGGGGGCCACGCTGCACCGACCGGGCCGGGTGGACGAGGTGGCAGACAGGTTGCCCGCGCTGCTGACCGAGCTGCACGCCTGGGCGGCCAGCGGCGACGAGCGCCAGCGGCGCGACGCGCTGCGCGCACTGGTGCTGGCCTGCGCGGCGACCTGCGGCACGATCAAGTGGTTCGGCCACCCGGAACTGGTGTGGATCGCTGGGGAACGCGGTCGGCAGGCGGCTCGCCGGCTCGGCGAACCGGTCTGGGTCGGGCTGGCCGAGTTCTACCGCTCGCCGGGAGCCACCGCCTACTCGCGGACCCTGTCCACCAGCGAACGGGCCGTCGCCGCGCTGCTCCCGCACGTCGGCGACGGCCTGTCGATGCAGGTCGCCGGCATGCTGCACCTGATGGCCGCGTTCGGCGCGGCCGTGGTGGGCCGGGCCGAGGCAACCCGGTCTCACCTGGACGAGGCCGCAGGTCTGGCCGCGCGGACCGGCGACCGCACCGACCTGGACCTGTTCTTCGGACCCACCAACCTGGCCATCTGGCGGGTGTCGGTCGCGGTGGAGCGGGGCGAGGGTGGCCGGGCCGCCGAGATCGCCCGGGGGATCGACCTGCGCACGATGCCCAGCGTGATGCGGCAGGCCAACCTGCTCACCGACCTGGGCCGCGCGTTCGTCCAGGAACGCCGGGACACCCGGGCGCTGAACGCGTTCCGCTCGGCCGAACGCCTGGTGCCCGAGGTGGTGCACGGCCACCCGCTCGTGCGGGAGGCCACCGGCCGGATGCTGTACCGGTCCAGGCAGGCCACCGCCAGCTCGGACCTGCGCGCCTTCGCCCACCGCGTCGGCGCACTGGACTAGACCCTGATCACCACGACCACAGGCGGTCCAGGGGGAGGACACGTGCAGGCGGTCGTGGTAGGTGTAGGAGCGCTGTCCGTCCAGCAGCACGGGTGCGTGCTGGAACTCGTCCACGCACACCGGGTCGGCGGGTCCGGACGCGAACAACTCCGGGTCGGTGGTCACCGCGCGGCGGGTGGCGACCTCGTCCAGGTCCAGTACCCGCACGCCGTGCGCCCGCGCGCACGCGGCCAGCAGTGTGCTCTTTCCCACCGTCCGGGCACCGGTGAGGATCACCACCGGCTCCTCGGCCAGCCGATCGGCGACCACCGACTCCAGGTGTCGGGTGATCAGGCCGTCCACTCCCGCCACCGGCCCAGCCAGTAGCGGTTCCGTCGGCCGTCCCGGTACCGTCCACAGACCCAGAATGTCAGGATCGCGGCCCAGTATTGTCAGGATCGCGGGCGACCTACGCGGCGAAGTCCAAGCCATTGAGGAGTTCGTCGAGCGGCTCGGCGGCCACGTCCTCGGCCGGCCGGGACAGGTAGAACACGGCCTGGTACGTGCCCTCCTCCTGCTCGCGGGCCGGGTCCAGCCCGGCGGCGCGGAGCACCTCGACGGTGGCCCGGCGCTCGTGCGCTGAGGCGAATCGTCGCTGCGGGAATGTCACGTCGGACAGGGCCTCGGTGACCAGTCCGTGCCGTTCGAGTGTTTCGGCGATCTGGTCGTAGGCGAACATGCGCAGCACGAAGGTGGCGACCCAGGGCGGCCGGTCGGCCGGGGCCACCCGCAGGAGTCGGTCGAAGGTGCGGTGGGTGATGTAGCCGACACCCCCGGTCGTGGTGATCAGTCCGACGTCGCTGAGCGTCTCGGCCAGTCGCGGGGACGGCTCCTCGATCTCCAGGTTCTCCACCAGGCCGGTGTCGAGCAGGCCGGCCCGACAACCGTAACTGACCGCGTTGGGCGCGGCGTCCAGACCGACCGTCCGCGGTGCGTTCGGGCGTTGGTGTTCGGCGTAGAACGACCGGTCCGACTCGGCCAACTCGGCCGGCGAGAGGCCGGCGAGGGACGGCTCGTGGTAGTGCGCGACGATGTCGTCCAGGGTCAGCTCGCACCGGAGCAGCGCCGCGTTCACGCCGTAGGAACAGCACACGTCCAACACGCTGCCGCCGTCGTGGGCGGCCTGACCGTCGTCGTCCTGTTGGTCGTCGCGGGCGGCCAGCAAGGCCGCGAAGACCGGCTGGGCGTGCTGCGGGATCCCGTAGTCCAGGTCGCCCAGAACGCGGAAGTACTGCCTCGGGTCGGGCTGGTCGTAGATGTGGTCGAAGTTCTCCTTGTCCTTACCCACCTTGTCGTCCTGCACCATCACACTCCTGCCGATCGACGGCAGGAACGGCGAGACCCAGCCTCACCACTCCTCGGCTACGCAATCACGTAGCTGGGAGATAGTGTACCAATTACGACATTTTATTTTGCTGCCGCGTGAACGAGTCTTTATATGAAGATTCAATTACAACGGCCCGTCGATCCGCCGGTCAACCCGGCCGGGACGGATCGGTGTAGTCGACCGAGATGACCCGGCCGCCGTCGAAGGTCAAACTGGTCAGCGAACCCAACGCGCACTGCCGGGCCCGCGGGTCGTGCCACAGCCGCCCGCCCTCGACGAACCGGCGCAGCGTCCAGATCGGAAGCTGGTGGCTCACGCACACCGCCTCGTGCCCGGCCGCGGCGTCCCGGGCCGCCCGCACCGCGGCCATCATCCGGGCCGCCAGCGCGACGTAGGGCTCACCCCACGACGGCCGCATCGGGTTGCGCAGCCGCCACAGCACGGCCGGCCGCCACA
>DASULA010000144.1:0-11136 GCA_036278435.1 Mycobacteriales bacterium
GTGTTGGCAGCCGGGGAACCGGCAGGTGTGGTCCCGTGCGCGGATGTGGTCGTCGAGTGCGGTTGGTGGCCGGTAGGTGTTGCGGGTGTGTTCGATCAGTGACCCGTCTACCGGGTCGGTGACCAGGCGTTTCCACGCCCCGGTGGGGTCCGCGGCGATCTTCCGGGCGTAGGCCGCGGGGATCGGACCGTAGCCGTCGAGTACGGCGGGTTTGTCGTCGGCTCCGGTCAGGGTGGAGGCGGCCACGGTGACGTGCACCAACGGTCGCACCCCGCCCGGTTCACCGGCCGCACCAGGGTCACGGCGTCCCAGCAGCAGGTTGACCAACGTGTCGGCCCGGCGTTCGTCCGCTCCCCGGTCATCGCCAGGTGTCCGGTTGTCTCGGGCGAGGGTGTTGACCCGCTGGTAGACCGCGGTGGCTTGGTCGGCGGGGAGCAGTGCGGTGAGTTCGGCCATGCCGTCGTCCAGTGGGGTGAGGACCACGTTTCGGTCGGCGCGGGCCTGTTCGTGTCGGCGTTGGGCGCCTTCGGAGTCGAATCGCAGCACCGCCCTGCGGACGATGCGGCGTACCTGCGAGGCGTTGCGCCCCTCGGCGTGTTCCACCACGTGGGCGGCGACCCGGGTGGCGGTGGTGTCGTCCAGTCGGTAGGTGGCCTCGGTGATGACCCTGGCCCGGTACAGGTCCAGCCTCCCAGTCTGAAGGGCGGCCAGTACGGCCGGGGCTCGGGTGGTCATCTCCACTGCTTGGGCCACCCGGGTCTCCGCCGCCCGCCGAGTGAGGGACAACTCCACGGCGATCTCGTCTGCGACGAACTCCCCGAACCGACGTCCCGGGGTGTGCGGGCGGATCCGGGTGAACTCGGCCATCGTCTTGATCTGCGCGGCGTGCGCGGCGGCGGCGACCCGTTCCAACCCCGACAGCACCGTCAACAGCGAGTCCCCGTCCAAACCTGAGGGATTGAACCCGGAAAGTAATCCGGCCACCTCAACGGGGTCGAATCCGGTAACCGGAACCCCGCCGTTCGATTCCACACCAACACCGGAATCGGTGTGGCGGGGTATCGAACAGGTCTGGGTATCCATACACCAATTCTAGCTCGACCTAACTACTACTTGATCACCCACACGAGTGAATCCGCCTGTCACCGTCCACCGATGAACGACACGGCGGACCAGGAATTCTATGGGCTCATGAATTCAGCCAACGGATCGGCGGGTCTGGCGCTGCCGGCGCTGCGCTCGACCGGGTGTGCGACAACGTGCAGAAATGGTGTGGGCGGTGGTCTCCAGCGGTCAGTGCATCAGATGAGATGATCTTGTGTGATGAACGCGTACCCGATAGTGAAGGCTTGTGGTCGGGGAACTTTCGGGCTGGTTTACGTCGCTGGTCCGGGAGGTCATGGTGAAGGTCTACGGCGTAGCCATGACAATGTCGCAGGGATATAGCCGGCACCTCACCCAACATCGAAACACAGTGACTGCTGACGGCTCGATAGCAGGGAGGAGAACTCGTAGTAGTCCAAGGGCGGGAACGCTGTCCACATGGCGAAGGGGGTCAGCGGATTCATGTAAGCGAGGGACTGTAATGGACGGCGTGCTGGTGCGCGCGGGCGATGGTCGAATCCACGCTGACATCCTAGGTGATCAACTCGGCGGCGTCGCCGCGGGGCCTGTAACCGGGCCAGGTTCCCCGCCCAGACCCCGGCCAGTTGCCGGCGGCGAAATAGCCCGTAGACCGCATTCCAGGACCCACAGGCCGGCGGGACGTCTCGCCAGGGCACCGGCTCGCACCCGCCAGCCGATCCCGGTTGGGAAACCTAGTCCCACCGCCCTGCTGATCCCGCCGTACCGCCGCGGTAGGGTGCCTCACCAGAACCGTCGTCGCGCCCTCAGGAACTGTCTGTTCGCTGGGTGAGGCCGTGGTGGGCACGCGTGCGGCCGGTTCCGGCACTTCTACCGGTCGAACTGGCCGTTCCTGACGCTGTCGAGGAACGCCGCCCATGCGGCTGGGAGGACGGTCAGGGCCGGGCCGGGGTTCTTCGAGTCGCGGATGCCGACGGTGCCGTCGAGGTCGGCGACCTCGACGCACTGGCCGCCGTTGCCGCCGCTGTAGCTGGACTTCCGCCAGGTCGGCTGTCCGCCGGGCACGCTGGTCTGCTCGCGCATCGCCTACTCCTTCATCTGGGCGAGGTGGGCGACCGACGCCTCCGGGCTGAGCGCGACCGCCCGGAGCCGGTCGTACAGTCGAGAGTAATGCCGGATCTGCTCCGGTTTCTCCAGATACAGCGCCCCGATCTCGTTCTCCAGGTACACCCCCGACGGGTCTGCCACGGTGAACTCCAGGAGGGTGAACGAGCCGAGCACCCCGACCGGCGAGCGTGCCGGCAGCACCTGCACGCAGACATTGCTGAGCCGTGCGATCTGGACCATCCGGTCAATCTGGGCGGACATGACCGCCTGCGTGCCGTAGGTCCGGTGCAGCACGCACTCCTCGATGATCGTGTGCAGGCGCAGCTTTCCGTTCGAGACCTTGGCCTGCCGGGCCATGTGCAGCTCAACCCGCCAGTCGATCTCCTCGGGTCGATCCTCGGGCCGGGACGCGGTGAGCAGAGCCCGCGCGTAGTCCTCGGTCTGGAGCAGGCCGTTCACGAACTGGTGGTCGTATACCGACAGGGTCTCGGCTTCGGCCTCCAGGTCGATGTACACCTCGAACCAGTCGGGCAGCACGTCGCCGTAGGCGTGCCACCAGCCCAGCCGGTTCGCCTCGCGGGCGAGGGTCAGTAACGCGTCGCGTCGCTCACCGGTGACGCCGTAGACGTCGAGCAGCGCCTTGACCGTGTTCGGCGGGATCCGCACCACGGCGTTCTCCACCCGGCTCAGCGACGACTGGCTGATGTCGGCGGCAGCGGCTGCCGCGTCGGAGGTCAACTGGTGTTCCTCGCGAAGGTCGTCGGCGTCCTGGCCGTCGGGGTGTCAGTGCAGCGCGCTGCCCTGCACGTACTTGTCCCACGGCACGTTCCAGTCGCCGTACCCGTCCCACTCGGGCAGTTCCGGTGAACCGCCGATGATGGTGACGATGTCGCCGTGGTTGAAGTGGTCGTAGAACCACTTGGCTCGTTCGGTGGTCAGGTTGACGCAGCCGTGCGTCACGTTGGCGTAACCCTGCGAACCGGCCGTGCCGTCGTTGGCGTGCACGAACTCGCCCCCGTTGGAGATCCGGGTGGACCAGTAGGCGGGGAAGTTGGTGTAGCTGTCCGGGGAACTGGCCGGCAGCCCCCAGGTCGATGAACTCATCAGCACGAGCTGGCTCTTCTCCTCCACCACATGCACGCCGTTGTGAGTCGGGTACTTCGGCCGGCCGAAGCTGGCCGGGAAGTCCTCCACCTCCTGGCCGTTGTGGTAGACGGTCAGCCGGTAGGTGTTCACGTCGCCGATCGCCACCCACGCGTCGTGGATCCCGAACGTGGCCACGTTGTTCTGCTCGCCGAACACGCCGTTGCCCAGATCCTTGCCGTAGATGTCGGCCCGCACCGTGACGGTGGTGCCCGGCTTCCAGTACTTCATCGGCCGCCAGCGGACATGCTTGCCGTCCACCCAGAACCACGATCCCACCGTCGGTGGGATCGCCTTGACGCTCAGCGAGCGCTCGGCCGCGGCCCGGTCGGTGACCGGTTCGTCGAAGGTGACGATGATTGGCTGTCCTATCCCGACACTGGGCGTCTGTTTGTTCGGGAAGATGGACGCCTCGGTGAGGGTCCGCGGCGTGACCGTGCTGAACCTGCTGGTGCGGGTGACCTTACTGTGGTCCTTGTTGTGCCCGGCCGCGGTCACCGAGTACTTCCGGCCGTAGCCCAGCGGGCCCTGCGACGTCCATCGGGTCCGGTCCGGCGAGAAGGCGCCCCGCACCACCGAGCCATGCTTCCCGACGAGCCGCACCGAGTCGAGCCTGCCGCGGTCGGCACGCACCACGACCGGCGTGATCGGGCTGGCCTTACCAGCTCCCGAGGCCGGCGTGACCGTGATCCGCACCGGCGGCGCCGATGCCCCGCCGTGACCGGCCTGCGAGGACTTCTCGGCGCTACCGCCAGCGCACCCACTGAGCAGCAGCGCGGCCGTCGCCAGGAGCACCACGATCCGCACCGGCAACCGCGAACGATCCATCTTGGACCACCCTCCCCCGAAGGTCGCCGACGGTGAATCGTCGACGCGAGACGATTTTCGCAGAAGTGGACGCCTGTCACCCCTCAGAGGACAGACCGGTCACCCTGGTCGCACTGTTTGCCCGAGAATGAAGGGAGATCTCAGTCGACGGAGTGTGTTTGTCAAGTCACGGACTGAACATCCAGTACGGACAGTTACCGACGATTCGCCGGTATCGAAGGCGACGGGTGCCGTCGCGGCGGATCCTCCGATTCCGCCCCGGGACCGGACCGGGTTGGCTAGCCTCGGCACGTCCCGCCGGGTTCTGTCACCAGGTCAGGTGGCATCGGAGGGCACCGCCGAGTCGGATTCCAACCCGAGCCGGGGACCCAACTTCCCCTGGGGTGAATCGGCCCGCTGGTACCGGGTGACCATGTTGTGGCCAGCCCGGCCGTGGGTCGTAGGGCGACCTTCCAAGCCCGAACCCGTCAGCTAACCCGGTAGGCGGTCGACTGGAAGGGAGACCGCCGCCATGGCGGGATTCGAGCACGTCCGTCGCCTACTCAGACCGGGCGTGGTGCTGGCCGCCACGGTCTGCGTGATCTCCTCGTTCCCGGGTGTCGGCTCGGCCGCGCCGCGGACGACCGGCGGCACCGCACCACCGAGTGTGGCCGAGGTCCAGCGGGAGGTCGCCACCCTCGGCCGCCAGCTCGACGCGGTCAGCCAGCAGTATGACCGGGCCGTGATCCGGTTGACCGCGGCCCGCCGGACCCGGTCGGCGGCCGACGCGACCGAGAGGCGGATCGACGCCCAGTTGGACCGGGACGCCGCCAAGGTCCGGGTGGTGGCGTCGTCGTCATACCGGGCCGGCCCGCTCAGCGGGGTCGCCTCGATGGTCTCCAGCGGCTCGCCGACGGAGTTCCTGGACCGGCTGAGCCTGCTGGACACGCTGTCGCGGCGCCAGCACCGGGTCGTCGACGGACTTCACGTGGCCAGGGCGCGGGCCGCCGATGCCGCGCGGGCGGCGCACCGGACGGCCGCCGAGGCGCAGCGGGTCGCCGCGGACCTGGACGCGAAGAAGGCATGGATCACCCGGCGGCTGCCCCGGCAGCGGGCGCTGCTGGCCCGGCTCACCGCCGACCAGCGGCAACAGGCGCTGGACCCGGCCGGCGGTAGTGGAGGCGGGTCGGCGGGTACCGCACCGGTCGCGGCCGCCCCGGCCAGCGGCCGGGCCGGGGTGGCGGTGGCCGCGGCCATGTCCAAGCTGGGCAGCCCGTACGTGTGGGCCGCCGCCGGCCCGGACACGTTCGACTGCTCCGGGCTGGTGCTGTGGGCGTGGGCGCAGGCGGGGGTGACCCTGCCGCACTACACCGGCGACCAGTACAACATGGGTACGCACGTGAGCAGGAGCCAGTTGCAGCCCGGCGACCTGGTGTTCTTCTACCCGGACATCAGTCACGTCGGCATGTACATCGGTGGCGGGAACGTCATCCACGCCCCCCAGCCCGGCGACGTGGTCAAGATCTCACCGGTGGACAGCTTCCCGTACGCGGGGGCGACCAGGGTGGGCTGACGGCCGGCGGTGGACCGCCTGGCTTTGAGGCGGAGCGGGGCAGGTGTCGAACGGGGCACCTGCCCCGCCGCGGTCTGGCCGGGACTGGACACCTAACCTGACATGTGTTCTATTTGGTCTAGACCAGATAGGTATAGACCAAATACGGCATGAGGAGATGGCGTCCATGGCAGTCACCCTGACGCGGCCCACGGTCGCGTCCGGCGGGGCCGCGGCGGCCACACTCGTGGCCCTGCTCGCGGCGCTACTGCTGGTCCCGGCAGCCCCCGCGCACGCCGCCGGTGCCGCCGCGACCTTCCACCTGGACTCCGACTGGGGGACCGGTTTCCAGGGGACCTACACGATCACCAACACCACGCCGAGTGCCATCACCGGATGGCGGCTGGACTTCGACCTGTCCCCGAACGAGGCCGTTGGCACATTCTGGGACGCCCAGATCACCTCGTCCGCGCCGAACCACCACACGGCGGTGAACCTCGGTTACGACGCCACCATCGCGCCCGGCGGGTCGGTCACGTTCGGCTTCGTGGCGTCCTACTCGGGCACCCGGTCCGACCCGGCCAACTGCACCGTCAACGGCGGTCCCTGCGCTTCGGGCGGCGGTGCCGGCGGCGACACCGTCGCACCCTCGGTGCCCACCGGGCTGCACGCTGGAACCGCCACCGCCACCTCGGTGCCACTGGCCTGGACCGCGGCGACCGACAACGTCGGCGTCACCGGCTACCGAGTGCTGCGTGGTGGCGCCGTGGTGGCGACGGTCACCGGCACCGAGGCCACGGTCACCGGGCTCACCCCGGCGACCACGTCGGTGTTCACCGTCCGCGCGGTCGACGCGGCCGGTAACCGCTCCGGCCCGAGCGATCCGGTGACGGTCACCACGCCGGCCGCAGGCGGTGGCGGCACCGGTGGCGGTGGGGGCGGCGGGTTCCTGGTGGCTCCCTACGTCGACATGGGGTCGTTTCCGACCCCGAACCTGGTCCAGATGGCCACCGACTCCGGGCTGCGTGACTTCACCCTGGGGTTCGTCACCGGTCCGGCCGGGTGTGCCGCGTCCTGGTTCAACGCCTTCGACCCGGCCGGGGACTTCGAGAAGGCGGACATCGCCGCGCTGCGGGCCATGGGTGGCGACGTGCAGGTCTCCTTCGGCGGGGAGGCCGGCGCCGAACTCGCCCAGTCCTGCACCGACGTGACGAACCTCACCGCGCAGTACCAGGCGGTGGTGTCCAACTACTCGCTGACCGCCATCGACTTCGACATCGAGGGCGCCGCGGTGGCCGACCCGGCGTCGGTGCAGCGCCGCTCGCAGGCCATGGCCGCCCTACAGCGGCAGAACCCCGGCCTGCGCATCTCGCTCACGCTGCCGGTGCTCCCCGAGGGGCTCACCGCCGACGGGGTGAACGTGGTGCGGGCCGCCCGGGACGCCGGGGTGGACGTGAACGTGGTCAACGTGATGGCGTTCGACTACTCCCGCGCCGGCGACCGGGGTGACCAGGCGCTCCAGGCCGCCCAGAGCGTGCACGACCAACTCCAGACCCTGTACCCGACCAGGACCGACGCGCAACTGTGGGCCATGGTCGGGGTGACCGCAATGATCGGGCAGGCCGACGACATGGCGATCTTCGATCAGGCCGATGCCGCCCAACTGGTGGCCTTCGCCGGTGCCCACCATCTGGGCGGGCTGTCGTTCTGGGAACTGACCCGGGACCGCAACGCGTGCACCGGGGCGCTGTTCATGTGCACCAACGTGCCACAGCAGCCCTACGACTTCTCGCGGATCTTCACCGGTTTCGTCGGCTGAACCGACCGTATCCGCGTCGAGGGGTGAACCGGATGGTTCACCCCTCGACGTCGCGCGGGTGACCGGCGCCGATCGCGACGGACGCCGCCAACCAGGCGTGATCGTGACAAGCAGGGTCAGCCGATCGTTGGACACCGGGAAGCACCGCAGACCACGCCAACCCTGTGCCCGTCGATCACCCTGCGTTGATCCCCGACCCGGAGACTGTCCATTCGGTACTGCACAGGCGCGGTCCGCGAGTTATTGTGTATGTACATTAAGTGCCGCCGCCGGGGTGAGGTGCACGATGCGACGAGGACACCACGAGGTCACCGACGTCGTGCCCAGCGGTGTCGATCTCGTCGAGCGGATCATCGCTGCGGCGCACAGTCTCCGCCAGTTGGGCAACACCAGGTTGGCCGCCTACCGGATGTCGGTGCCCCGGGCCCGGCTGCTCGCCGAGGTTCGCCGCCAGCCCCGCCAGCGGATGGGAGCGCTCACCGCGCGGCTGGGGGTGACCGGGCGGACCCTGACGGTCATGGTGGACGCGCTGGAGGGCGAGGGGCTGCTGTCCCGGAGCCCTGACCGGACCGACCGCAGGGCGGTTCTGCTGGAACTCACCGCCTCGGGCCGCCACTACCTGGGCCGGGTGTTGCGGGTCCGGGAGCAGATCTGTGAGCAGGCGGTCGCCTCGCTCACCCCCGAGGAACGTCGGCTGCTGGTGGACCTGCTGGGTCGGCTCACCGCCGACATGCCGAGAGGGGGCGATCACGACCAGTCGCCGTGACTGCACGCCACGACCCGCCCGGATGTCACCGCGAGCCGACGCCCGCGGAGGCGAGCAATGGGTACCGCGAGCCGACGCCTGCGGAGGTGAGCAAGGTTGGCCCCGAGCCGACGCCCGCGGAGGCGAGCAAGTTCAGCGCCGAGCCGACGCCCGCGGAGGCGAGCGAAGGGTGCCGTCCAGTGCCCGCCGAGTCAGGGGATATATGCCGCAATCCGAACATTGGTCGCACGGGTTCACGCCACCGGCCGGCATGTCCGGCCCACCACCGGGTAAGACGCACCGCCAGTGGGCGCCGCGTGGCCGACCCCGGTCATTCCGGCGGTGCGGATCCGCCGCCGGGGCCGCCGCCTGCCGGCACACGCGTGCGGAGAGTCGCCACGCGGGGCGGGAACCGACGCCACGCGGGGAACGCGAGGCACCCCGGCCCGACCGGGCCTGCCTCCGGGGATGGCGGGACGGGAGGTCCGATGCGGTGCCTGATCATCAGTGCGAGCATGGGCGCCGGCCACGACGGGGTGGCCCGCGAGTTGGGTTCACGGCTGTCCGCGACTGGCGACCACGCCGAGGTCGTTGACATGCTCGACCTGCTCCCGTTCCGGTTGGGGGCCGGGCTTCGCCGGCTCTACAGCGGAATGGTGCGGTTCACGCCCTGGCTGTATGAACTGGTGTACCGGGTGTTCTTCGTCGCCCGGCGCAGGCAGCCTACGGTGTCCCCGGTGGTGCTGGCGGCGATGCCCGGGCTGCGCCGGGAGGTGGCCCGGTACCGGCCCGACGTCGTGGTCTCGACGTTCCATCTGGCCGCGCAGGCGGTCGGCCGGCTGCGCACCGGCGGCGGGCTGGACGCGCCGGCCGCCGTGGTGCTGGTTGACTTCGCCGTGCACCGACTCTGGTTGCACCCGGGTTGCGACCTGTTCCTGTGCAGCCATCCGGCCGCGGCCCGGGCCGTCCGGGCGGCGCTTGGCCGACCGGCCCGGTCGACTGGACCGGTGGTGCCGCGCCGGTTCCACGCGGTCGGCTCGACCGGTGTCACCGGTGACACCGCCGAGCGGGCAGCGGCCCGCCGCGGGCTGGGCCTGCCGGTCACCGGCCCGTTGGTGGTGCTGGCCGGCGGTTCGCTCGGGATGGGGTCGGGGATGCGGTCGGCGGCCCGCGCCGTGGCGGCCACCGGACGGTACGTCCCGGTCGTGCTGTGCGGACGCAACGAACGGCTCCGCCGCGCGTTGCGGCAGGACGGAGTGGTCGCCCTGGGCTGGGTAGACGACGTGCCCAGCCTGTTCGGCCTGGCCTCGGTCCTGGTGGAGAACGGTGGCGGCGGGCTGACCTGCGCCGAGGCCTTCGCGGCCGGCCTGCCGGTGGTGACCTACCGGCCCATCCCCGGGCATGGCCGGGCCGGCGCGCACGAACTGGCGTCGGCCGGGCTGTCCATTCTCGCCCGATGCGAGGCGCGGTTGCTCGACGCGCTGGACACGCTGACCGCACCGGCCGGTTCGGACCGGCAGGTGCGCGCGGCCCGGGCACTGTTCACCGAGGATCCGGCGGTGGCCGTCGCCGAGCTGGGTCGCGCCGGCACCCCGGACCGGGTGAGGGTGATGGACCAGCCGGCCCGGCCGGTCGCGAGGAGTGGGCAGGGAGGTGTGAACGCCGAATGAGTGAGGGTAGGCACGACCCGGACCCGGCATCGGCCGGCGGGCCGGTGCTCGATGCTGACGGGCTCACCGACGAGCGCCTCACCGGGTGGCTGCTGGCCAAGAGCCCACGGGAGAACTTCCCGGTGGCGTCCAGGCTGCTGCCGGCCCGGCTGCGCCGCGACCTGCTCGCCCTGTACGGGTTCGCCCGGCTCGTCGACGACCTGGGGGACGAGGCCCCCGGCGCCCCCGGCGACCGGGAGCACCTGCTCGACCTGGTCGAGGCCGACCTGGACCGGGCCTGCCGGACCACCGCCGACGGCGCCCACGCCGCCGCCGAAGGTGACGGGCCGGCACTGCCGGTGCTGCGGGAGCTGGCCGGCACGGTGCGCGCCCACCGCATCCCGGCCGGGCCGTTCCGCGACCTGATCGCGGCGAACCGGCAGGACCAGAAGATCACCGAGTACCAGACCTACGCCGACCTGGTCGGCTACTGTGCGTTGTCGGCTGACCCGGTGGGGCGGATCGTGCTGCACATCTTCGACGCGGCCACCCCCGAACGGGTCAGGCTGTCAGACCGGATCTGCACCGCGTTGCAGATCGCCGAACACCTCCAGGACGTGGCCGAGGACCTGCGCGCAGGCCGGGTGTACCTGCCCGCCGAGGACCTGCGCCGGTTCGGCTGCACCCGGGCCGACCTGGCCCTGCCGGTGGCTCCGGAACGGGTCCGCCGGCTGATCGGCTTCCAACGGCGGCGGGCCCGGGCGCTGCTGGACGCCGGCACCCCGCTGGTGCCCACCCTGCCCGGACTCGCCCGGTTGGCCGTCGCCGGCTACGTCGCCGGCGGCCGGGCCGCGCTGGCCGCCGTCGCCGCGGCCGGCGACGACGTGCTCTCCGGCACGCCCCGGCCGGCGCGGTCCCGGCTGCTGACCGAGTGGCTGGTCGTGGCCGCCGGAGGTGGGGCCGGATGAACGTCGACACCGCCTACCGGTACTGCGAGACGGTGACCCGCCGCGAGGCGCGGAACTTCGCCTACGGAATCATGCTGCTGCCCCCGGTCAAGCGCCGGGCGCTGTCGGCGGTGTACGCGTTCGCCCGCCGGATCGACGACATTGGAGACGGTGACCTCGCGCGCAGCGACAAGACGCGGCTGCTCGCGCAGGCCCGCCGCGACGTGGAGCACCTCGACCGCGCGACGTCCGACCCGGTGCTGGTCGCCCTGCGCGACGCCGCC
>DASULA010000145.1:0-22184 GCA_036278435.1 Mycobacteriales bacterium
GGCCCAGCCTGGACTCGTCGGCGATGGTGACGTCGGTGGACCTGCCGTCCAGCAGGACCGGGCCGCTGGCCACGCCCACGGCCGCGGCGACCCCGGGCCGGGCCGCGATCTGGTCGGCGACCTGCGGGCTGAACCCCGAGCCCCCGTAGCCCGCACCGGGAGCGGTCACCACCAGGTCGCCGGTGAACGTCTGGTCCAGGTTGGCACCGGTGGAGGCTCGCAGCGACGCGCCGAACACCATGAACAGCGTCACGATGGCGACCCCGACGGTCAGCGCCGCCGCGGTGGCCGCGGTACGCCGTGGCGCCCGCGCGGTGTTGCGCCGCGCCAACCTGCCGGGCAGGCCGCGCAGTCGGGCCACCGGGGCGCCCAGCACTCCGGCGGCCAGGGTGGCGACTCCGGTCAGCCCGACCAGCGCGACCGGGCCGTGCGCCAGGGCGACCGCCGCGGTCAGCGCACCGCCGCCGGCGGTCAGCGCCGCGCCGGTGACTCCCCGCGTCCGCGAGCGGTGGGCCGGCTCGGACTGGCTGTCCCGCAGCGCGGCGACCGGGGCGGTGCGGCCGGCCCGCAGCGCCGGTCCGAGCGCGGCCAGCACGGTGACGGCCAGCCCGACCGCCACGCCCAGTACCGCGTTGCCGGCGGTGAACACCACCCCGGAGATGGGCAGGTCCAGGCCGAACCCGGCGAACGCCGCCTTGATCGCGGCGGTCATCCCGTAGCCGGCCGCGACTCCGGCCAGCGACCCGGCCAGGCCGAGCACGGCGGCCTCGGCCAGGTGGCCGCGGACCACCTGGCGGCCGGTCGCGCCGATCGCCCGCAACAGGGCGGCCTCGCCGGCCCGCTGCGCGGCGACCACCCCGAACGTGTTGTGCACGCTCAGCGCGGCCACCAGCAGGGCGATCGCGGCGAACACCCCCAGGAACGCCCGAAAGTACTTCAGGAACGACGCGCCCACCGCGTCGATGGCCTCGTTGGCGGCCTGGCTGCCGGTGACCACCTGCACCCCGGTCGGGAGCACCCCCCGGATCGCGGAGACCAGCCGGTCCCCGCTGACGCCAGGCTCGGCCGTGACCAGGACCTGGGTGACCTGGTCCGCGCCACCCAGCAGGTGCCGTTGCGCCCCGGCCAGGGTGAACGCGACATAGGTGGTGCCGCCGTTGCTGGGCCGGTCGCCGTAGCGGGCGATGCCGGTCACGGTCACCGGCACCGAGTCGGGGGTGTAGACGGTGGTGTGCTGCCCGGGACGCAGATTCCCCACGGTGGCCGAGCCCTGGTCGATCACCACCTGGTTCGGTCCGCTCGGGGCCCGCCCGGCGGTGAGCCGCCACGGGTTCAACGTGTCGTCGTCAATCCAGGTGTCGGCGTTCTTCGGGCCCTGGCTGGTGACCAGCCTGCCGTTCGAGCCGACGATCTCGCCGCTGCCCTGTACCTGTCCGCGGGCGTCGGCAACGCCGGGTACCGATCGGACCGGGTTGACGACCGAGGCGTCGATCGGGCCGCGCGCGGTCTGCCGCCTCCCCGCCGCGGTGGCGGTGGCGCTGCGCACGACCGCGTCAGTGCCCTGGTATGCGGTGGTGAACGAGGTGCTGATGGCGTTGCTCATCGTCGCGCCCAGACCCAGCGTCCCGGTCAGGAACGCCACGCCCAGGAACACCGCGGCGGCCAGCCCGGCCAGTCGGCGTCGGCGGGACCACAGGCCGCGGGTGGCCAGCGTGACCATGGGGGCGTTCACCGCGCCAGCCCCTTCATCCGGTCCAGCACCCGCTCGGCGGTCGGCCGGTCCATCGTGTCGGCGATCCGCCCGTCGACCAGGAACACCACCCGGTCGGCGTGCGCGGCGGCGGCCGGGTCGTGGGTGACCAGCACCACCGTGGTGCCCAGGTCCCGCACGGCCTGGCCGAGGAATCCGAGGATCTCCTGGCCGGAGCGGGAGTCCAGGTTGCCGGTGGGCTCGTCGGCCACCACCAGGTCCGGCCGGGTGACCAGGGCGCGGGCGATGGCCACCCGCTGTTGCTGGCCGCCGGACAGCTCGGCCGGTCGGTGGCCGAGTCGGTCGCGCATCCCGACCGCGTCGATCACCGTGTCCAGCCACACCGGGTCCGGCCGGGTCCCGGCCAGGTCGGCGGGCAGCGTGATGTTCTCCGCCGAGGTGAGCGTGGGCACCAGGTTGAATGCCTGGAACACGAAGCCGACCCGGGTGCGGCGCAGTTCGGTCAGCCGCCGGTCCCCCAGGGCGCCCAGGTCGGTGTCGCCGAGAAACGCCCGGCCGGAGGTCAGTGTGTCCAACCCGGCCACGCAGTGCATCAGGGTGGACTTGCCCGAACCGGACGGACCCATCACCGCGGTGAACGCCCCGGCCGGGAACTCGGCGGTCACCCCGTCCAACGCGGTGACCGCCGAGGCGCCCCGGCCGTAGACCTTGGTGGCGTCGACGACGCGTGCCGCCGGCACGGTCAGGACACCGGGGGTGCCGCCGAGCACCCCCTGTTGGACTGCGGGCATACCGAACAACTCCCTGGATCGGGGCCGCGCCGGTCGCGGCCACTACCAGCACACCCGATCGGCCGGCCGATCTCGTCCCATCGGCGGAGGCACTTCGGCTACGTCGGCGGGAGTACGTCCTGCGGTGATCCCACGATGTGGCATCGGCCGCGCGACGGAACGTGGCCTGCCTGCCCGCGGCCGGGGGGCGAGTCCCGGGCCGGTGGCACCAGCGGCTACCGCTCGGGGGGTTCCGGGGCCGGCGCGGTGGGAATGACCGCGAGCCCGGGAATCGGCGACAACACGATCGGCACAACCGATGTCAGGAACGCGAGGCCGGCGATGACCAGGATTGCCCGCGGCCCGATGATGCCACCGAGAACGGCGGTGACGATACCGCCGAGGGCAAGGCCGCCGAACACCAGCATGCGATAGCCGGCCGCAATACGTCCGAGCAGGCGACCCGGTGTCATCACCTGGCGCAGCGTGGAGGTGAAAACGTTGTAGATGCCCAGTGCGCAGTTCATGACGAAGAACAGTGCGGCGAACGCACTGATTTGGATGGCCGATGCCGCAGAGACGACCGGGATGAGCAGAGAGGGCACGGTACCTGTCACCACCACGATGACGAACATCCGGCCGAACCGGAATCGACGCGACAGCCAGGCCGCGGTCGCGGCTCCGCCGATTCCCCCCGACGCACCCACGGCGAGAATAGTACCGATCAGCGCGACATTGATATGCAACTCACTCTCGCCGTAAACCAGGAACGCGGCCTGACATAGGACCCAGGCGAAGTTGTATATTGCCCCGGAGATGGCCACGGCACGTAGCGCGGATGTCCGGAACAGGAAACCCAGGCCGGCTCCCAGGTCGTCCCAGGCAGAACGATGGGACGCGCTGACTGCGGGCTCTCCTGACCGTATCAGGCAGAGGGACACGACTGAGACCAGGTATGACACGGCGTTGAGGGCGAGGCAGATCGGGGCGGTCAGGAATCGGACGAGCACACCGGCGAGCCCGGGACCGGAAACCTCTGCCGTGGCGAAACTCATCGTCACCAGACTGTTGGCCGCCAGCAGGCGATCGGGGCCCACCAGGGTAGGGAGATATGCAATGAGCGAAACGTCGAAGAGCACGGTGAGTGCGCCAACACCGAAGGTGGTCGCGTAGAGCACCGCCAAGTTGAGGGCGGCGGCGATCGTCAACAACGGAACAAGACCGACCAATGCGGCTCTGCCCGCATTGGCCACGATCAGAAGTGGTCGCCGGCGCGTTCGGTCGGCGAGAACGCCGAATGGAAGGCCAAACAGGAGGAACGGCAGGTATTCGAAGAAGCGGAGGATCCCCAGATCCTGGGTGTTGGCATCCAGCACGAGCAGCGCTGTCAACGGAAGAGCCAGTAAGGTGATCTGACCACCGAACTGGGAAATCGCCTCACCGGTCCAGAATATTCGGAAGTCCCGATTGCTCCGGAGGATCCCGGGTGGTGCGCCATGATTGGCGACACCGGCCGTCGGCGCCTGGCGCGGCAGGTCCATTTATCGTCCTATCATAGATGTTCTGCGCACCGTGCGCCCGCATTTTCGGCTCCATCGCCGGGGGTCAGGCCAGCCACGAGGTCAGCGACGGTACGTGCGTACCGACTGGCGTCCTGACTCCGGACGTGTCGCCAGGTTGGCGTGGACCCGGGGCTGCTCACCGGTCACCCCCCGCGGGTCTGGCGGGCCGACACACCCGCAGTGTCTGGCGGGGCACCGACGCCCGACCGGCGAACGAGTCGCCGGATCGCCGGGGTGATCCGGTCCCGGAACGCCGTGGCGATCAGATCTCGACCGGGTCGGAACAGGTCGGGCCCGGGTCGGGTGTCACCCGCCACCACCGCATCGCCGACCGCCAGAACGCGCCCGGTGGAATCGGACCTGGCCGATCGGCGGGGGACGGCGAGCCGCCGGAGGGTTGTCGCGAGTTCCCGCACGGAGTCGGGCGGGTATGTCTGCCGGACACCGACAGAACCGAAGACCATACGCAGTTCGGTGCCGTCGAAACCCAACGAGAACCCAGGAGAGGTCGCCACCTGCGCAGCGGACAACAGATAACGGGCGACATCCACACTTCCGGTGATCTCAGTTCCGTCTGGCATCCGTCGACCCCGCAGGCCGGGCGCGCCAACCAGGATACCGTGACCGGCTTGGGGCTGGTGGATGACCCGAAGTATCTCGCCGGCGCCCACGGCATCGTTACACTCGGCGACCAGTTCGGTGATGAGTGCGGCCCGTCCGGCGCATTCCGCGGCGTTCTCCCGAAGGTACTCAGTGGGCGCCTGGAGAGCGGCGAGCGCCATTTCCTTCGCCACGTAGGGCACCGTTGTCGCGGTGGCGACGGTGTAGTCGTTCATCATACGCACCACCGTATCCGGACCACATCCCCAGCCTATTCTGATGTTCGCGAGGTTGTGTGCTTTGGACGCTCCCTTCAGGACGACGACGCGGTCTGACAGTTCCGGGGCCGCAGCGGTCAGGTGTTGCACCGGTCGCTGGCCGGGAAACTCGGTCCCGGCGAACACGCAGTCTTCCAGTACATACAGATCATGTTTCCTGACGCAGCCGGCGAGTGCGGCCAACTCGTCGGTTTCGTACAGGGCGCCGGTCTGTGTCGGATTGAACAGGAACAGGCCCCGCGGGCGCCCGCCGCTCCTCCTGTTCCGGGTGACCCAGGCGTCGAGAAGCGCCGGCGTCAACTTGTAGTCGGTGGTTCCGGTGGTCGGCACGAGTTCGAGTTCCACCTGACCCAGGGCACACCAGGCCGGCAATGGGTGGTAGTAGGAACGCGGGACCCCGAAGACATCGCCGGGTCGTGCGCAGGCATGCAGGAACGCGGCGAAAAGTCGGGTGGTACCGCTGGCGACCGCCACATTCCGACTCACCTCGGCGGGGATTCCGTTTGCGGTGAAGTCGACGGCGATCGCCGCCTCGAACTCCTCGTGTGGACGCAGGAACATGTAGTCGTCCAGCGATGCGGTCCGGGTCTCCAACAGCGCGGCGACACCAGCGGCCACGACAGAGTCATGCGGCCGACGGGTGCCGTCACCGTGGGCGAGTGAGATCACCTTCTCGTCGAACATGCTGGGATGCGTCGGCACTCCGTCGCCGTCGACTCCACCGAGTACGTTTCGAGCCATCCGCAGCCGCTCCAGCAGTTGCGGTGTCATCGGGGGCTCACCGTGTGCGATGACCGTGCCTCGAACGCGAGATACCTTGATCGGAGTTCGGCCGCGACACCATGGCACTCGTCCACGTTGAACTCCGGGCAGTCATGGCCGAGGGTCCGTTTCATGATCTCGACGGCCTTGGGGGTGAGGGTCACGCGTCCGGAGTCAGATATCCGATCAATGCCGTCGAAGACCTGACCACCCTCGTTCACGGCTATCGCGGTCTCCGGTGAACACGTCTCCGGAAGGTCGAGGGAAATTCCGTTCGACGAGACAAGTACCGGATATCCGCCAACCAGACCGGCCGGGCCCGGCGCGTGTAACGCCACCGGGGTCGGCGAGAGCAGGGCGTCGATCACGGCAACCACCGAACTCGCCGTAACATACATCCCAGCGCTCCCGCGCGTGCGCACGAGTTCTGTCGGTAACAGCCGGAACATCTCGGCCACGTCTACCATCTCGGTCACGTCCGAGCCGTTCTGGTAGATACGCAGGTGGAACGGTGCGCCGCCTGTGTCGCCGGCGGCGGGCAGTCGGTTACCAACGTAGTGGTGTGCGACCAGTTTGATCTGTAGTTCCCGTACCGGAGCGTCCAGAAGGAGCGCGGCGGACGCCCGGATCGCCGGGACGGCGTTCATCACGTTACCCACACCGATCGATGGTGCCAAACTCCGAGTGTGTAACGCCGGGTTGACCGCGTCGGGATACGCCGCGTTCACCACGACGGCGGTGTGGCCAGACCTCCGGACGGCTGTCATGAGCCGGTGGGCGGGGCTGAGATGCATCGCCAGCCATGCACCCAGGCCCGCCTCCGCCAAGGCGCGGAACGTGGGCTCAGGGAGCATGGAAATACGCCAATAGGTCTGTACGGTGGCGGTATTGAGGATAATGTCCGGCCTGACGTCAGCGATCACCCTGGCGGTCTGGTCCACGTCGTTCAGGTCGACCAGGCGGGTGGCCAGCCGAGGATAGCGACCCTGATTATACGACGCGATCCGAGTGAGATTGGTGCGTTGTCGAAGAGTTGCCTCGTTCCGGCCGGCGACCGTGATCTCACCGCTGAACCCGGACCATGAGAGCAGGTCCAACACGTTCCCACCCAGAACACCGCTGCCGAAGAGGAGCAACGATCTACCGTGATCCATGTTCTTCATGAGTTCTCCTCCGTGTTGATCACCGGTCCGGCCCTACGGCTTGCGGGCTATGAAACCCACGTTCTCGCGGCCGTCCCAGCGCAGATAGTCGGGTAGCCCGGCACGCTCATACATCCGCGCTTCCTCAACCACGAATCCGACCCTTTCAAACTCCCGGGTCAGCACGTTCGGGTCGAGCAGGTGAAGGAAGTCGGGAAGGTCCTGGATCGACGGGTGCGCACACATCGTCCGGAGGCCACGCGCCTCGCCGGGCCAGGCTGCTCCGCGTCGAACGTTCTCCTCATACACCGGAATGAACTCCTGGACGTTCCTGGCGTAGGGGGTGCCGGACACCGTGAACACGCGGCCGCCCGGGCGAAGCCAGGAAAAGAGCGCCTCGGTGGCGGCAACCAGTTCCGGCCCGGCCAGGTAGTTGAGCAGGTTGGCCGCATGCACTGCGCCAAGGCTGTGATCGGCGAACCGGAGCCCGGTCGGGAACTCCGCGATGATCGGTACCAGTCGATGCCGGTCCTGATCCGGAGAGGCCGCCATCAGCCGCTTCATGTGGCGCGGCTCCAGGTCACATGCGATGACAGTCGCTCCGGTAGCGAGGGCGGGCAGTGTGCAGACGCCGAAGGCCGCACCGATGTCCAGTACCGGTGCGGTGACGCCGTCCAGCGATTCGACGAACCTCTGGCTGTACTCGTTCAGTCGTGCGCTGGTGTGCCCGCGTTGGTTGAGCGTGGGAACGACACCGTCCTCGTGGAACTCGTCCACCGCCATGTTTCCCCTTTCCGAAATATCAGCGTGTCAGGGCATCGACCAGGTCCTGTACGTGCCGCATCGTTCGACAGATCCAGCGGGCACCGTGCCGCAACAGTTCCGGCGTCCGCCCGGCCGGGCCAAATCCGATGACCGCGGCCCCGGCCCGTACCGCGGCCTCGACCCCGGCGGCACTGTCCTCGACCGCGACACAGTGCGACGCGTCGAACCCCAACTGGGCAGCGGCGAAAATGTAGATATCCGGCTCCGGTTTCCACTTCGCCAACTGTTCCGCGGCGTAGCGGCGAGTTCCGAAGTAATGACTGAGGCCAGCCGTCTCAAGAATGAATGCGAGCCGATCCCGGGAGGAGTTCGACACCACGCAGGTGGGTACGGTCAGCGATCGGAGCACGTCCTCGACGCCGGCTACCGGCACGAGCCGGTCACGGAAGACCTGCTCCGACCGATGGTAATACTGTTCGGCGAGATTATCAGAGACGTCGTGGCCGAGATACTCCGTCAGTCTGGTCACACACCGGTCCACCGGTAGACCACGGAACATGTCGATGCCCTGCTCCAGGGTAAGGGTGCCGCCGAGATCGTTCGCCATCTCGACGAGTACCTCGGCAATCAAGGACTCACTGTCGACCAGGACACCGTCACAGTCGAACATGACGGCGGCATACTTTCCACCGGCGTCCACCCTGGTTCGACTGGTGTTGACAAACTCGTGCCACATCTGATGGCTCCAGTGGTCGCGGCGGATCCGCCGGGGCGTCACAGCGCCACGGGCGTGCCGCAGTGCGGCCGGATTCTGAAGGGGCATGAATGAACCGGGCCAACCGGAGTGGTCGTGTCCGGGGTGGGGCGGGGAGATACGACATCCGGTGCTGTTGGTGCTGGCACCGGTCAGGCGACCTCGTAGAATGCGTGGCCGTCGAGGAAGCGGAGTGTGTGCATATCCCGCATGACGATCTCCTCCACCTCGTGCCGAAGGTTCACGATGACCGGATACGTCATGTCATCGACACTGCGTCTGATCGGCTCCCCCGGATGTACCGAGATCCGAATGTCGTGGAGGCTGGGCAGATCTTCCACCACCTTCATGAAGGGGTAGGACGCCAGCGTCCCCTCGTAGGGCGACAACATCGGTACCGACGCCACATAGTGCGTGATCTCGTAATCCCGTGTATACCTGCGCTCGAACCGGTCGGGTCGAAGGTACGCGTCAACGACCCAGCCCAGTTGGGATTCACCGGTTGCCAGTTCTGCGTAGTATGGGTTGTCGCCGCCACCTATGCGCGCCCCTACCTCAATGAGACAGGGTCCCTCGGGAGTCATCTTGATCTCGATATGAGCGGCACCGTACCTGATGCCGACTGCGTCCAGCACCTGGAACGCGTATGCCACCAAGTTGTCCTGCACGTCGCCTCGGCGCGGAAGAATGTAGAGGCTGGCCAGCAGGTCGAGAATGCCGTTGACACTCACCCGGGTGGTTCTCCAGATGTCACACACATGATGTCTGCCGGCACGACTGACGGTGTTGACAATGTACTCCGTGCCGACTATGTAGCGTTGGGCCACGATCGACTCGTTCTTTGTCGAGAAGATGTTGTGCTGATTGTGGACCCGCCGGAACGCCGCTACGGACTCATCTGGTGAGTCACAGAAGTGGATCCCCTCGCTCGCGGCGCTGCGGGCAGGTTTGAGGACCACCTTCCCCGTCGTCCGCTGATGCCAGTTACGGAGTTGGTCAGCCTCCGTGACACGGATCTGCTCGGGTGCCCGTAAGCCGGCGGCGCGCACTGCCTCGATCATTGTGTACTTGTCCCGACGGGCCGCACTCAGTGCCGTACCGTTTGTCGCCAGCCCCAGTCTCTCGCTCAGCAGATCGGCGAACTCAACACCGATCTCACCACCGGCGACAACAGCTACCGGATCGAACTCCTGCAAACGCCGTAGTGTCTCCTCCAGTCGACCGTCATGTACGATGTCCGCTGCGAAGTCACTCATGTCAAATGGCGTTCGGTACATCTTGGGCACGTCGGCCGTGCTCTGTACCCGCACACACCCGTACCCCGCCTCGCGAAATCGCGGCGCCATTCGCCGGGTAGGAGTGTAGGCATCGACAATTGCGACATACCCCTGAAGAGGCACCGAGGCTCCGTCCTGTCCTGTCTGGCAAGTGTTCCCGCACCGTTTGGGCGTGTCTGGTTTCGGCGACGATCGCGTGACATCGGCTGGCACCGTGACGTGACGACGGCTCTCCGCATCCGTGGCAGACGGGATCGGATCACAGCATCAACGCCCAGTGTCACGCTCGGCGGCCATTCATGATGCCCTGACCGGTTACGTGGACCGTCGACGACCAGGTCCGCAGCCGCCGGCTTCTACCATCGGTAGCGCGAGTCTAACGTACCGTCGCTGACGATATGGCGACATCCCGGAAAATTCGGCATAGATAGCGCGCCGAGGTTAGCGCGGCGACCCAACCTCGCCGGTGCCCACCGACGTTGTCGCGCGAAGCATCCGGGGCCGTTCCGCCGATCCCCACGGGCGTCGCCCCGGGTGCACGGCGGGCACGGTGGCCCGCCGGGGCGCTCCTACTCGAACCGGAGTTCGCCCGGGTGCACCGACTGGTTCAGGGCCGGCAGCGTGAGCGCGGTGGCCAGCCCGATCGACCCGACCGCCACGCCGGCCACCACGACGAGCCGGAGCACCGGGATGTGCGTACCCGTCTCGGCGCCGGCGCCCAGAGCCACTCCGATTCCGGTCCCGGCCAGCGCGGCCACCAGGACCGCGGGCACCGCCGGAAGCACCGACTGCGCCAGCAGCGCCCGGCGCAGCGTGCCCCGCGGCGTGCCGGCCGCGACCAACGCGGCCAGTTCCCGGCGGCGTTCGACCACAGCCTCCACGTTGGCCACCACCAGCCCGGTCGCGGCCACCGCCAGGGCGATCCCGACCGCGGCGGTGACCAGGTCGTAGGCCGAGGCGTAGAAGTCGCCGTTACCGCTGCCGACCGAGTCAAGGGTGAGCGCCCGCATCACGCTGGCCCCGGCGGCGAACAGCACACACAGCAGCACCGCCGAGGTCGCCCGGGTCTGCCCGTGGGGGTCGCGCTCCAACCGGCGGGCGGCCAGCAGCACCGCCGGTCGGCGGGTGTGCCGGGCCAGCAGCCTGGCGCACCGGCCGGTCAGCCACGCGGCCGACAGCAGCACCCCGGCGACGCTGAGCAGCACGCCGGCCAGCACCAGCGCGACGAACGGCGCCACGGTGCGGATGTGCCCCTGCCGCAGCAGCGCGGTGGGCAGCGCCGTGGCGGCCACGCCGAACGCCAGCAGGACCGCCGGCCAGCCGGCTGGTGCGGTGACCTGGCGGCGCCGCACCAGGCCCAGCGGGGTGGCCACCACCCGGCGCAGCGCCAGCACCGAGGCAGCCACCCCGAGCAGCGGCACGGCCGCTACCACGGCCACCGTTTCCAGCACCGGCAGGCCCACGTCGGTGGGCAGCGTGCGGGGCGTGCCGGCGACGTGCCCGGCCTCGACCGCGGCGCGCAGCAGCAGGAACCCGCCCAGCCCGGCCAGCGCGCCCAGCGCGCAGCAGACCCCGGTGTCGGTGGCCGCGATCCGGGCGACCTGGCCCGGGGTGGCCCCGGCCAGCCGCAGCGCGGCCAGCCGCCGGTCCCGCCGGGCCGCGGCGATCCGGGCGCACTGGCCGAGGAAGACCAGCACCGGGATCAGCAGCAGCCAGAACGCCAGTGCCACCCCCGGCCGCAGCCCGGGTTCGTTCAGCAGGTTGCTGGTGTACGCCCGGACCGCCACGGGTTGCCCGGTGCCGGCGACGCAGACGATCACACCGTGGTCGGTCGCGCAGGAACGGCCGAGGGTCCGCGCGTCAAGCCCGCCGATGCTCAGCACCACCACGCCGCACAGCGCGAACCCGGTGGCCAGCGCCGAACCGGCCACCAGCAGGGCCGAGCGCACCCGGTCGGCCCGGCCGGCGCCGCGCAGCACCCGGACGGCGACCCCGATCACGCCGGCACGTCCGCGCGCTCGACCGCCCCGTCGCGCAGCCCGATCTCCCGGTCGGCGTAGGCGGCCACGGTCGTGTCGTGGGTGACCAGCAGCACGGTTGTGCCGGCCCGCCGGGCCACCCCGAGCAGGGCGGTCAGCACCCGCTCGCCGGCCAGCGCGTCCAGCGCCCCGGTGGGTTCGTCGGCGAACACCACCTGCGGCTCGGTCACCAGGGCGCGCGCCATCGCCACCCGCTGGGCCTGCCCGCCGGACAGTTCCCCGGGACGCCGGTCGGCCAGGTCGGTGACCTCGAACCGGTCCAGCCAGCCCCGCGCCGCGGTCAGCGACTCGGCCCGGCCGTGCCGGTCCAGCAGCAGCGGCAGGGCCACGTTCTCGGCCGCGGTGAGTTCGGGCACCAACTGTCCGAACTGGAACAGCACTCCGAACTGGCCGCGCCGCAGCGTGGTGCGGCGCGCCTCGGACAGGGTGTCGATCCGGGTGCCGGCGAAGTGCACCTCGCCGGCCTCGGGCCGCAGGATGCCGGCCAGGCAGTGCAGCAGGGTGGACTTGCCGCTGCCGCTCGGCCCGGTCACCGCGACCACCTCGCCGGCCCCGACGGCCACACTGACCCCGCGCAGCGCCGGTGTGTCGCCGTAGGACCTGACCAGGCTGCGGGCCTCCAGCACGGGCTCCCTCACGAGCGGACCTCCTTGGCCAGTTCGCCCAGCCGCTGGGCGGTCGTGTCCATCCAACGCAGGTCCGCGTCGAGGTGGACGATGGCATAGTCGGCGGACAGGGTCTGGGCGACCGACCCGGCCGGGTCGGCCTTCAACGCGGTCAGTTCACGCATCCGGGCCAGGTGCGCGGCGCGCTGGATCCGCAGGCAGTCCCGGCCAGACCCGCCGCTGACCAGCGCGGTGACGACCTTGGCCATCAACACGTTCGCCACGTACGGCGAGGGCGGTTCCGGGGTGGACAGCCACCGGCGCAGCCGGTCCAGTCCGGCCGGTGTCGGGGAGTAGACGGTCCGGTCCGGTCCGGCGCCGGACCGCACCTCGGCCACCTCGACCTCGCCGTCCCGGACCAGCCGGGCCAGCGTCGCGTAGACCTGCCCGAAGGCCAGCGGCCTGGCCTGCGGGAAGTGCCCGTCGTGGGCGCGCTTGAGTTCGTACCCGTGCCGGGCGCCGACTGCCAGCAGTCCGAGCAGGGTCTCGGCGGTGCTCATGACTCTGACAATACACTCGATGTATACCCAAGGTGAATAGCGATTGTGCGATGGGTTCGCGGTCCTGCGGGGGCCGACAGTGATTCCACGGTGTTCGCGGGGGGCCCGAACCCGAACCCGGCCGAGTTGGCGGGCCAGTTCGAGCAGGTCCGGGCCGGTTCGCTGGTCGGGCTGTCCGTCCCGCTCATCGGCGTCCTGGCGAATTCTGACAGCCGAACTGGGGCGCTGCCGAATCTCGGTGCCCGCGCCGACGACCTGTTCGGCGCGCCGGCCCGTGACCGGACCGCGCACTTCCTGGCCGGCCATCCGGAACTGGTGTGGCCGCTGTACCAGTGAACTCCGGCTGGTCACTCGGGCCCGCACCGGCGCGCTTGGTCGTCGGTGCGGGCCCGCGCTTGACCCGGAACCGGCGGGGTGGCTAGAGTTTTCACGAAACAAAATCTCTATTCCGTATCGTGGAAGTTAACCCTCGATGTCGGCGCGGGCAGCCATGCCGTGGCCGCCGCCGATGCGGAGTGGGTAACCGGGTGGGTACGAGCGGATACCGCTCGGCGGGGCCAGTGGGTCAGCCCGGGGGTACAGATCCGAGTATCGAGGAGGTCCTTGATGAACCAGCTCACGCTTCCCGAGGGCGTGCGGGTGACCGGGCCGGTCGGCGACCGGTACGCCGAGATACTGACCGAACGGGCGCTCGGGCTGATCGCCGACCTGCACCGGCGGTTCCAGGCCCGGCGGGCCGAACTGCTGGCCAACCGGGCCCAGGTCCAGTCCGAGCTGAGCGCGGGCGGCACGCTGGGGTTCCGGCCCGAGACCGCCGAGATCCGTGCTGACCTGTCCTGGCGGGTGGTGCCGCCGGCTCCGGGGCTGACCGACCGCCGGGTGGAGATCACCGGCCCGACCGACCGCAAGATGACCATCAACGCGCTGAACTCCGGGGCGAAGGTGTGGCTGGCCGACTTCGAGGACGCCAACACCCCGCTGTGGGAAAACATGGTCACCGGTCAGTTGAACCTGCTCGACGCGATCCGCCGGAAGATCGACTTCACCAGCGAGGAGGGCAAGTCCTACGCGCTGGGCACCGAGTTGGCCACCATCGTGGTCCGCCCGCGCGGCTGGCACCTGCCGGAGAAGCACGTGCTGGTGGACGGCGAACCGGTGTCCGGCGGGATCTTCGACTTCGCGCTCTACCTCCTACACTGTGGACAGTTGCAGGTGGACGCCGGGGCGGGTCCGTACTACTACCTGCCGAAGATGGAGAGTCACCTGGAGGCGCGGCTGTGGAACGACGTGTTCGTGGCCGCCCAGGAGGCGGTCGGGCTGCCCCGGGGCACGGTGCGGGCCACCGTGCTGATCGAGACGTTCCCGGCCGCGTTCGAGATGGAGGAGATCCTCTACGAGCTGCGCGAGCACTCGGCCGGTCTGAACGCCGGCCGGTGGGACTACATGTTCAGCCTGATCAAGAAGTTCCGCACCAGGGGCGCGGAGTTCCTGTTGCCGGACCGCAACGCGGTGACCATGACCGCGCCGTTCATGCGCGCCTACACCGAACTGCTGGTGCGCACCTGCCACCGCCGGGGCGCGCACGCCATCGGTGGGATGGCCGCGTTCATCCCCAGCCGGCGTGACCCGGAGGTGAACGAGGTCGCGCTGGCCAAGGTGCGCCAGGACAAGGAGCGGGAGGCCGGCGACGGGTTCGACGGATCGTGGGTGGCCCACCCCGACCTGGTGCCGGTGTGCCGGGACGTGTTCGACGGGGTGCTGGGCGACCAGCCGAACCAGATCAACCGGACCCGCGAGGACGTGTCGGTCAGCGCGGAGGAACTGCTCAACGTCAGCGCCACACCCGGCGAGGTGACCGAGGCGGGGTTGCGCAACAACGTCAGCGTCGGGTTGCAGTACCTGGCCTCCTGGCTGGCCGGCAACGGCGCGGTGGGCATCTTCAACCTGATGGAGGACGCCGCCACCGCCGAGATCGCCCGGTCGCAGATCTGGCAGTGGCTGCACAACAACGTCACCCTGGCCGACGGCCAACAGGTCACCCGGGAGCTGGTCGAGCGGATCGTGGCCGAGGAACTGTCCAAGCTGGACGGTGGCACCGGGGAGGGTTACGCGCAGGCGCGTTCGCTGTTCACCGAGGTGGCGCTGGCCGACGACTTCGCCGAGTTCCTCACCCTGCCCGCCTACGCCCGGATGCCCTGAGGCACGGGCGTGACGGGGTAGCCCCCAAACACAGAGGTGACCCCCAGACACAGAGGCCCCGGGCCGGTGGAACACCCCCGGGGCCTCTGTCCGTCACTGTGTGCCCGGGTATCCGGACGGTCAGTGAGCGGGTCACGACAACTTCACGACAAGTCGTTGTTTGGTTGGTTAGGACCCTTGTCTCTTGGATAGCGTGCCTCTGGCTACATTCGGCCATTGGACCAGACACGCCGTCGGTAGGTGAGGGAGAGAACGTGAGGAAGAAGGCGGTTGTCGTCTCGGTCGCCGGTGCCGTCGGACTGGTGGCCTCGGTCGCGGTCGGCACCGTCTTGGTGCAGACCCGCGGCGGGACCGGGACAGCGGGATCTGCCGGCGCGGCGGGCGCGGCGACCGCGAGCCGGCAGATCCGCTACGCCGGGTACACCGCGAGGGTGCCGGCGTCCTGGCCGGTCTACGACCTGAGCAAGGATCCGACCCGGTGCGTCCGCTTCGACCGGCACGCGGTCTACCTGGGTACCCCGGGCGCCGACCAGCACTGCCCCGCGCATCTCGTCGGCCGGACCGAGGCTCTGCTGGTGCAGCCGCTCACGCCGAAGACCGCGGCCGGCGGTGGGAGCACGGCCGGCGAGTTGCACCGGGACCTGCCCAGGGCGCGGGTCGCGGTGACCGCGACCTACCGGGGGAACCGGTCCCTGGCGTCCTCGCTGGTGAGCCCGGTCGCCCCGTCGGCCAGCACCGAGCCCGGCACCCCCACCGCCACCCCGCCGGCATCCCCGGGAACGTCGGCGCCCGGCACGCCGGGCCCGTCAGGTACGGCGACGCCCGGGCCGGTGGGCTCGCCCGAACCCACCGGGTCACCCACCGGTGCGGCGCCGTCGCCGACCCCATCGCAGTCCCCGTCGACGGACCCGACCGACCCGACCGGCGCCACGACCGCCACCGACACGCCGTCCGGCCAGGCCACCGGTTCCACGGCGCCGTCGGCGCCGTCCGCCAGCGGCACGCCGGCGGACTCCGGCAGCGCCACCCCGACGGGTGGTTCGACCGCCGTGCCGCAGGGCACCGGCACGCCCACCTCGCCGGCCGTGCCGGAGGCGACGACCGGGTCCACAACGGTGCAGAACCCGCCGGACGACCACCTGAACGTGCAGCCGTCACCGACCGCGGTCCTGCCCACGCTGCCCATCGCCGTGCCGAGCACACTGCTCACCACCGGGCTGGGCTTCGACACCTGCGCGGCGCCGTCGGCCGCGACCATGCAGGCGTGGCAGCCGAGCTCGCTGAACAGCGTGGGCGTCTACATCGGGGGTGAGAACAGGTCCTGTCCGGACGGGAACCTGTCCGCGTCCTGGGCGCGGACCGTGCACGCGGACGGGTACTCCCTCCTGCCGATCTACGTCGGCCTGCAGGCCCCCTGCAACGCGCGCACGAACCTGGCCAAGATCGACCCGGCGCAAGCCGGGGCGCAGGGCGTGGCGGCGGCCGACACCGCGGTCAGCGACATGCAGCGGTTCGGGATGGGCACCGGAAACGTGGTGTACCTGGACATGGAGTTCTACGACAGCACGCCGTCGTGCACCACGGCTGTGCTGGACTTCGTCAGCGGCTGGACCGTCCGCCTACACCAACTTCAGTACGTCTCGGGCGTCTACGGCAACGCCACTTCGGTCGCCCAGGACATGGCCCGGGCCGCTCTCTCACAGGGCCCCGCGCTGCCCGACGCGCTGTGGTTCGCCCGCTGGAACAACACCGTCGACGTGGACGCCACCCCGTACGTGCCGGACACGCTGTGGGTGGGCCGGCGGGCCAAGCAGTACCAGGCCCCGCACAACGAGACCCACGGCGGGGTGACCATCAACATCGACGGCGACTACATCCAGGGCCCGATCGCCCTCCCCGGCACCTTCGCCCCCACCCCCTGACCTCCCGCCGATCTTGGTCATAAAGGCGTTATGAGTGCGCCCAGAACAGCACTTTGACCAAGATCGGCGCGGTAGTGGGACACTGCGGGCGGGCGATGACAGGGGGCGCGGTGAGGGTAGTTGGTGGTCGGGCGGGGGCGCGGGGGGTGCCGGGTGCGGCCGTACTCGCGTCGGTCGTGCTGGTCTCGGTTGTGGCGTGCTCGTCGGACTCCTCGTCGGCGTCCCGGTCGGCGTCCTCGTCCACCTCCGGGTCGGCGTCATCCTCTGGACCGTCGGGCGGCGGGGCGGGTAGTCCGGCGCCGTCGGGCACGGCGGGACCGGGCGGCGGCCCGACCGCCGGTGCCACCGACCGGGCCGGCGAACCCGTCGAATCCGGTGGGACCGTGCTGGGTACGTCCCCGGGCCGGGGTGGCGGGAACGTCGTCTACGCCGGGGCGTCCTCGGGCAGCCTCCGGTTCGGCAGCAGCACCTGCGCGGTGCGCAACGGCGCCCTGGTGTCGTTCAGCGCACCGGACGGCAGGGTGGACGCCAAGCCGAAGTCGAAACTCACCCTGAGCCAGGCCGCGGGCCAGTGGACGGCCGCGTTCGTCCCGGACACCACCGACACCGCGCACAGCTACACCCGCACCGGCGCGGCCAGCATCTCCGCCGCCCGGCGCGGCGGTGCCTGGGTGATCACCCTGTCGGGCACCACGCTGGCCGGTACCACCGGCAAGCACCCCACCCTCACCCTGGACGGACTCCTCACCTGCGGCCGCCTGACCTGATCGCGGTCACCCGCCGGTCGAGTGCCGAACGATCAGCCGGATTCGACCGGGGTCAGTCAACGTCGAATTCGTCGAACAGGTACACCGCCCGCTGCTCGGCCACCGCATTGAACACGGTCCGCAGCTTACCCGCGGTCTCGCCGAGGAACTTGCTCAGCAGGCTCTCCAGCCGCACGGTCAGCAGCGGAAGCGACAATTCGTCGGCGAGTACCGATGCCGTCATGGTCTTGCCCGTTCCGGGCGGGCCCTCCAGTAACAGTCGGTGTGCCGGAGGGAATCCATGATCCATCAGCGCCTGGCGCTGGCGCTGTTCCTCGATTACCGGAGCGATCTGCTCAAGGAGTGCCGGCGGCCCGACCAGATCGCGAATGCGTACCTCGGGGAACGAGGCGGTGACCAGTTCAGCCAGATCGCCGCGCGGTTTCGCGATCGGGGTGATCCGCCGGGCGACTGGCTCACGGCGGGATGCGTCGATCGTTCGCGATGCTCGGTCGGACCCGTTCGGGAAGACCGGTACTGCCGGAGTGCTATTCGAGGCAGCACCGGCCCCAAGTCCACCCCTGCGAGCGTCTCCTCGTAGCGTTCAGCGGTGCCTGTGACCACCCCGCTGTCGAGCCTTTTCAACGGATGGTCTCCAAGTCGTCCGCTCGTGCTGGGCACGGACGTGATGATGGCGAACCGCGCAGTTCCGGCGGATCTGGCGACATGACTCTCGTGGGCATGGAGCCATCGCCAGAGTACGCAGGCGAGACCAACCGTGTTCTGTCGCCGATAGTGGACCGGCACAGTTGGCTTCTTGTACGTGTAAAGCTCCCGGGCGAACTGTTCTCCGGTGGGAGCCAGTGACACGAAGGCCGTGGCATCGGCGACCCGGTCGGCTCCGAGGGACTTCCGCGCCGTGTGACACGGGTAGCAGTACCGGTACTCCGTGTCGGCCACCGATCGGCAGGCAGGGCAGACGCTCGGTCCGATCGGTGGTACGGGCACCAGGTAGTTGGCGTATGGGTCGGATATGTCGATTATGGTTCGGCCGGATGGGGAACTCACGGCCAGGCGACCTCGTCCGGGGTCGTCCTGATCTCGTCCAGGCGGTCGAGCACCTCGCCCGCATCGCTCACCACGGCCGCACCCGGCCGCTTCGCGTACTCCCGCGCCCAGGTGTGGGTGAGCAGGGTGTCGAGAAGGAACAGCGGGCGGCCGTGTTCGAGCGCGAGCCGGGCCTGTATGCGCGCGCCGCTGTGCTCGGGTGCCTCTACCACGACGGTGGCTGCCGCGTAACCGCTCATGATCGCGTTCCGCATCGGAAAGCTGGTCTTCGACGGCGCCTGGTCGGGCCAGAACTGGGACAGCACAAGGTGCTGCCGTGCTATCCGCTCCTGCAGGTCCGCGTTCTGCGGCGGGTACGCGCGCAGCAGGCCCGATCCGATGACCGCGACGGTCCGCCCGTTCTGTTCGAGCGCGGCCTGATGGGCGGCGGTGTCGATGCCCGCGGCCAGGCCGCTGACCACGGTTCGACCACGCCGGGCCAGACCGGAGGCTATCTCGGCGGCCCGCTCCAGGGCGGTGGGCGACGCCTTCCGCGTTCCGACCACCGCGATACCGGACGCGTCGCTGGTGCTCAACGTCCCCCGGTAGAAGAGGAACGGGGGCCGCTGGTGCACGGTGAGGAGTTGCGCCGGGTAGTCCTCGTCTAGCAGGGTGACCAAGCGGATGTCACGGGAGTCCCATCGCGAGATCTCCGCCGCCGCCCGGTCCAGGTGTTCGGACAGATCCGTGGTCGGCGGCTCGAACAGATCACCCTGGCCGCCGGCGTACTGCTCTTCCAGAACCCGCAGCGCGCTTCCAGCTTCCTCGACCTGGTCGGCGATCTGGGCACATCCGCGGCGCCGTGGCCGCAGCAGGGCGAGCAGGGCGGCCTGCTCGGTCAGGCGGTCCACGACCGTGACCCCAGTCGTGTGACGGTGCCGCCGAGCACGGACAGCGGCAGCATCCGATGGCACGGCAGCGCGCGTCGCACGCCGTTCCCCGAGCGGGACGGTTCAGCCTTCACAGCACCCCCATTCGAACATGTGTTCGATGCATAGTCATCATCTCATGGCGTGGACGGTGATGCTGACCTGTCCCGCCACCCGGACATCCGGCCTGAGTCTAGGCAGCACGGTCCGTTATGGGCGGTCTTCACCTACGCGGGGCGTGGCTCGTTCGTGCCTAGCCCGGCCGCGGTGGTCACCGTTCCGGCGCTGCCGGGCGCCACGATCTCGGCGGGGGTTCCGAGCGATCTGGGAACGTCGCGCCGGCGCGTTGGCCGAAGACGTTCCGCTGCTCGTGGTGCTCAGCCCGGACGCGAAGATCAACCTGGTGGGGTTGGACCTTCCATGAACGCGGTGGCGTGATCGGCGACCCACCGGCGAAACGGTCGCGGCGCCGATCCGAGGACGTCGGACACCGTGGAGGTGATGTACGCCGGCCTTCCGATCGTTGCGCTCCACGCGGCGAGCAGCATGTCCACGACTGGGCGCGGCCAGCTTCCCTCCGTCTCGCTTCGGAACTCCTCCGGCGACAGCTCCTCGAATGTGATCCGCCGCCCCACGGTGTCACCGATGATGCTCACCTGCTCAGCCTGACTCAGTGACTCCGGGCCGGTGAGGACGTAGTCGCCGCCGGTATGTCCGTCCTGGTACAGGGTTCGCGCCGCGACGGCTGCCACGTCGCGGTCATCGACCGGTGCCGTCTCGGCAGCGCCGTGGGGCCACCGGACGACACCGTCGGTGCGAATCGCGGTCGCCCACCAGAACAGCACGTTCGACGCGAACATCCCCGGCCGGATGATCGTCGACGCCAGCCCGGCAGCCGCGATGAGCCGTTCAATATCGGCGTGGAGCACCGCCATCGGATTCGGTTGCTGGAAGAAGGGGTGCGGGGTTTGGTGCGGTGATGAGAGGAAGACGACACGCCGCGCGGACGTTGCCAGACGCTCGATGACTGCCGGAGCAGTCGTCGGCGGGGCAGTCCAGACGAGGAAGACGGCACTGACACCTCGCAGTCCCGCGTCGAGCGATTCGGGCACGGTGAGGTCGCCGGTGACGACTTCGACGTTCGCGGGCAGCGCCGCCGCCTCGGAGCGGCGCGTGAGGGCGCGGACCGGCACGCCCGCGTCCACCAGCAGGTCCACTACGGCGCGCCCAACCCGGCCGGTCGCTCCGGTGACGAGCACCGGAGGCACTCGCGTCGGTGTCATATGGACCTCGACGTCGTCCGTGGTAGTCGCACGGAACGAATCATGCCATCCTCGTGGGAGCGGATGAAGATCATCACGAGGCGTTGTTGACGGGTTGATTCCATGCGGCGGGCGACCGAACAGGGGGTGTCGTCGGCGGCCTGGGGGCCCCGGTGACGATCGAGGACGTACACACCTCCGAACATCGATGACAGCCCCCGCGCCGGCGAGCAGCCCGCAACAGCCGCTACCGTCGCCTGATCCGGCCTTGAAGCCGCGACCCACGTCCGGCTTCGGCACCCGATCCCGATCCCGCACCACCTGGAAAGGCCCGTAGCCATGTCGACCTTCGTGCTGGTTCACGGCGCCGGCGACGCCGGCTGGTACTGGCATCTGACCGAAGCGGAGTTGCGAGCCCGCGGGCACCATACGGTCGCGCCGGACCTGTCGTGCGACAACGACACCGCCAGCCTGGACGACTACGCGCGCGCCGTGGCCGAGGCGGCTGCCGGCCAGCCGGATCTGGTGATCGTGGGCCAGTCCTACGGCGCGTTCACCGCGACCTTGGCCGCCAGCCAACTCCCGGCGCGGCTGTTCGTGCTGCTCGCCGGGATGATCCCCGCTCCCGGGGAGAGCCCGGGCCAGTGGTGGACCAACACCGGCTACCGGCGGGCCGCCCCGGTACGAAACTCGCCACCCCCGACCGCCGCGCCACCCTGGTCATGGATGGCCTTCTCACCTGCGGCCGCCTCACCTGACCGGGGTCGCGTGACAAACTCAGGTGGACCCGGTCGCGGTCGCGATGGGCATGGACAGTTCCGCTGCGATCGGCGTGCACAGGTCAGCGGCCTGCCCGCGGGTCCGTAGCGACACCGGACGTCGCCACGAGCGTCGTCGAGTTCGCTGCTCTTTCCTGCGTGGGGGAATGTCGGTCAGTGCGGGATGTTCCAAGCGGACACCGTCAGGGCGATCGTGCCATCTTCGGCGATGTCGTCGATGGTCACCAGGGCCAGCTTCTGGTCGATCCCCTCGGCGTCGGCTGTCGCCGCGGACGTGACGACGCACAGGTTCGTGCCCGCGCTGGGTGCGAAGTCCAGGGTGATTGGTGCGGTTCGGATCGCCTCAGCGCAGTCCTGGGGCGCGGCGTTCGGGCTGGTCACCGTGGCAGCGGCGTCGATGTTTTCGCCGCTGAGTTCGCGCTGCGCCCCATTGCAGCCTCCCTGGTATTCCAGTTCCGCGGCAGACTGTTCGCTG
>DASULA010000146.1:0-26114 GCA_036278435.1 Mycobacteriales bacterium
CTGTGGAGTGTCCTGACCAGACTCACTGGATCGGCTCCACGCGTTGGCATACCGTGCATAAGCGAAGATTTCACCACTGACCGCGCTGCCTTTCGAGCCACCTCCCGGGCGCGTGCTCGAAAAGTAGTCATGTCGTTGCCGTGTCCTAACAGGACCGACGTTATCGACGGGTTAGTCTCGGCTATTCACCCAACCCAATGCGAGCTCCCGACCGGAGGCGAGATGAACCGCACTTTGATCGTGGCCAGGATGGATCCGACCGACAGCGAGGCCGTGGCCAAGCTCTTCGCCGAGTCCGACGCCACCGAACTTCCCGGACTGGTCGGCGTGAGCCATCGTGCGCTGTTCAGCTACCACGGTCTGTACCTGCACCTGATCGAGTCGGAGTCCGACGTGGCGGCGACCCTGCCCACGGTGCGCGGAAATCCGCTGTTCGTCGACGTCAACACCCGGCTGGCGTCACACATCCGGCCCTACGACCCGAACTGGAAGGAGCCGAAGGATGCAGTGGCACAACAGTTCTACGCGTGGACGGCGCCCCCGGCCTAGCTGACCGGGCCCGAACGAACCTTCCCGGGCGCCGGTTCCCCGGACCCGCCCGTCCGACCCGTCCCGCCGGCCACCCCCCGCGGCCCGCCGAACCCGAGGAGACAACGTCGTGCCACCCGAACCGACCAAGATGAGCGCCGAGGACGTCGAGCCGAACCGCCGCCGGGGCGGAGACATCCGGGTGATGCTCAGCCCCCGGACGGTGGGAGCCACGTCCGGCTTCATGGGCGTGCTCAAACTGCCCCCGGGCGACTACGTCACCGAGCACTACCACCCGTACTCCGAGGAGTTCCTGTACCTGGTCAGCGGCGCGATGGTGGTCCGGGTCGATGACGTGGACGTGTCGATGATCTCCGGTGAGGCGCTGATGGTGCCCCAGAACGTTCGGCACCGACTGACCAACACCGGCACCGACGAGGCGTTCGCGGTGTTCCAGCTCTGCCCGCTGGCTCCCCGACCCGAGCTCGGGCACGTCGACACCGAACCGGCCCGGCAGCCGGCCGCCCCGGCCCCGGACGTAGGGGGCGTGACGTGACCGGCCGGGTGGCCGCGATCACCGGCATCGGGGTGGTCGCGCCCGGCGGGGTGGGCACCAAGAACTTCTGGGACCTGATCACCTCCGGCCGGACCGCCACCCGCACCATCTCCTTCTTCGACGCGTCGGGGTTCCGGTCCCGGATCGCCGCCGAGGCCGACTTCGACGCCCGGCGGGAGGGCCTGTCGGCCCGGGAGATCCGGCGACTGGACCGGGCCGCCCAGTTCGCCGTGGTGTGCGCCCGCGAGGCGCTGGCCGACAGCGGGCTGGACATCACCGGGATCGCCCCGGACCGGATCGGAGTGAGCATCGGCAGCGCGGTGGGCTGCACGATGAGTCTGGAGAACGAGTACGTGGTGGTCAGCGACACCGGCCGCGACTGGCTGGTCGACCACCACTACGCCATGCCGCACCTGTACAACTTCCTGGTCCCGGCCAGCCTGGCCGCCGAGGTGGCCTGGACCTGCGGTGCGGAGGGACCGGTGGCCACGGTGTCCACCGGCTGCACGTCCGGACTGGACTCGGTCGGACACGCCGCCCGGATCCTCGCCGAGGGCGCCGTGGACGTGGTCCTGGCCGGAGCCACCGACGCGCCGATCTCACCGATCACGGTCGCCTGTTTCGACGCTATCAGGGCCACCTCGGCGGCCAACCACGACCCGGAACACGCCTCCCGGCCGTTCGACCGGAATCGGGACGGCTTCGTGCTCGGCGAGGGCGCGGCCGTCTTCGTGCTGGAGGAGGCCGGAACCGCCCGGGACCGGGGCGCGCACGTCTACGCCGAGGTGGCCGGATTCGCCAGCCGCAGCAACGCCTTCCACATGACCGGGCTCACCCCCGACGGCCTGGAGATGGCCGAGGCGATCCGGGTGGCCATGGACCGCGCCCGCCTGACACCGGACACTGTGGACTACATCAACGCGCACGGCTCGGGGACCAGGCAGAACGACCGGCACGAGACCGCCGCGTTCAAGGCCAGCCTGGGGCAGCGGGCCTACCAGGTACCGGTCAGCTCGATCAAGTCCATGGTCGGCCACTCCCTCGGCGCGATCGGCTCGATCGAGGTCGCGGCCAGTGCGCTGGCCATCGAACACGACGTGGTGCCGCCCACCGCGAACCTGACCGAGGCCGACCCGGAGTGCGACCTGGACTACACCCCGCTGGTCGCCCGGGAACAGCGGGTGGACGTCGTGCTCTCGGTGGGATCGGGCTTCGGCGGGTTCCAGAGTGCCATCGTGCTGGTCGCACCCGGGGCGGTGACACCATGAGCAGGCCCCGGCGAGCGAACCAGACGGCACGGTGCGCGGGTGCCTCACACCGGCCCTCACGCCGGCCCGGGGCGCAGCGAGCAGCGGACCTGAGCGCGGCGACCCCGACCACACACCGTGCGGGTGCCCCATGACCGCGGTGATCACCGGGATCGGCGTGGTCAGCCCCGCCGGCGTCGGTGCCGCCGAACACTGGGTGTCCACACTGGCCGGTCGTGGCGCGATCGGCCCGATCCGCCGGTTCGACGCGTCGGGGTACCCGGTCCGGCTGGCCGGTGAGGTCACCGGCTTCACCGCGGCCGGACACGTGCCGGGTCGGGTGGCGCCGCAGACCGACCACTGGACCCACCTCGGCCTGGCCGCCACCGGGCTCGGCCTGGCCGACGCCGGTGCCGACCCGGCCGAGCTGCCGCCCTACCGGATGGCGGTGGTCACCGCGAGTTCCTCCGGCGGTGTCGAGTTCGGACAGCGGGAGATCCAGAGCCTGTGGAGCAGGGGCCCGGCCCACGTCACCGCGTATCAGTCGATCGCCTGGTTCTACGCGGCCAGCACCGGCCAGATCTCGATCCGGTACGGCATGAAGGGTGCCTGCGGCGTGCTGGTCACCGAGCAGGCCGGCGGACTGGACGTGCTGGCCCAGGCCCGCCGGCTGCTGGACGACTCCGACGCGGACCTAGTGGTGGCCGGTGGCACCGACGCGCCGCTGTCGCCGTACGCGCTGACCTGCCAGCTCGCCAGCGGCCGGCTCAGCACCGGCACCGACCCGGCGTCGGCCTACCTGCCGTTCGACACCGGCGCCGCGGGGTACGTACCCGGTGAGGGCGGCGCGATGTTCGTGGTGGAGAGCCAGGCCGGCGCGTCCGGGCGGGGGGCCCGCACCTACGGGCGGATCGCCGGCTACGCGGCCACCTTCGACCCGCCGCCGGGTTCGGACCGCCCGCCCACGCTGCGCCGCGCGATCGAGGGCGCGCTGGCCGACGCCGGGGCGGCGCCCGACGACGTGGACGCGGTGTTCGCCGACGCGGCCGGCGTGTCCGAACTGGACCGGGTCGAGTCGGTGGCGCTGGCCGAGGTGTTCGGTGGCCGGCCGGTGCCGGTGACCGCGCCCAAGACGATGACCGGCCGGCTCTACGCCGGCGGTGCGGCACTGGACGTGGCCACCGCCCTGCTGGCTATGCGTGACTCGGTCATCCCGCCCACGGTCGGGGTGTCCGTCCCGGCCATGCCCGACCACGTCCGGTTGGTCCGTGACCGGCCCCGGCCGGCGCCGCTGCGGACGGTACTGGTCGTCGCCCGCGGGTTCGGCGGGTTCAACGCCGCCCTGGTGCTGCGGGCACCGGACGACCCCTGATCCGATCCGATCGATTCCGACCCCCTTCCCAGACCCAGGAGTACGGAGAACGCAATGGCTGACTTCACGTTGGACGACCTCAGACAGATGATGCGCAGCGGCTCGGGGGAGGACGAGTCTGTCGACCTGGGCGGCGACATCCTCGACGTCCCGTTCACCGAGCTGGGTTACGACTCCCTCGCGGTGCTGGAACTGAGCAGCCGGATCGGCCGCGACCACGGGATCCGGGTGCCCGACGACGCGGTGCAGCGGATGACCACGCCGCGCGAGGCACTGGCGTACGTACACGAACTGCTCACCCAGGCACCGTCCACCAGCGACGGTGCGGAGCAGCCGGTGGGGCACACCGACAACGAGGTCGTGGTGGCCGCGCCGATGGAACTGGTCTGGGCGATGACCAACGACGTGCCATCCTGGCCCGACCTGTTCAGCGAGTACGCCAGTGCCGAGGTGATCGGGCAGGACGGCCAGACCATCCGGTTCCGGCTCACCATGCACCCCGACGAGCAGGGCAACGCATGGAGCTGGGTGTCCGAACGCACCCCCGACCCGGCCACCCGCACCGTGCGGGCCAGCCGGGTGGAGCCGGGCTGGTTCGAGCACATGGACATCCGCTGGGAGTACCGGCCGGTCGACGGCGGCGTGGCGATGCGGTGGATCCAGGACTTCCGGATGCGGTCGGACTCGCCGGTGGACGACGCCACGATGACCCGGCGGATCAACCAGAACAGCGTGGTCCAGATGACCCGGATCAAGGGAATCGTGGAGCGCGCCGCGGCCGGCGACCCCGAGGCGGTCACGGTGGCCGGGACGGGGAGTCCGGCATGACCCAGATCCTGCTGTCGCTGGCGTTGCTGACCAGCGGCCCGGCAGCCGGGGTGCTGATCGGGAGCGCGACCGGTCCGGTGCTGATGCTCCGGTCGCTGCCGCCCAGCCGCTATGTGGAGATGCACCGGCTGCTGGCCCGGCGGCCCGAACCGTTCCAGCCGATCTGCTTCGTCACGGCCACGATCTGCGACCTGGCGCTGGCCGTCACCGTTCGGAACGCCGGCACCTCGCTGCTGTTCCTGCTGGCGGCCACATGCGGGGCCGGCGTGATCATGGTGTCCAAGGCCCGCAGCAACCCGCTCAAGCGGTTCGCCACCTCGTTCGACCCGGAGAACCTGCCCGACGAGTGGGCACAGATCGACCCGAGGCCCCGGTGGGCCCGTTGGAACCTCGCCCGTACCGCGCTGGCCACGGCCGCACTGGTCGCGAACGTCTGCGCGGTCGTCATGATCTGACCGGTCACCTCCGCTGTCTGGAAAGGACGGGCAAGGCCATGACAGAGACGCCGACCGGCACACGTCGGGTCTTCCGGGTGATCCTCCGGATGGACGTGCACACCGGCATGGAACCGGCGTTCGAGCGGACCTGGGCCGGTGTCGCCGAGGCGATCGCCGACCATCCGGCGAACCTGGGCCAGTGGCTGCTGCGCGGCTGCGACGGCCCGTCGGTGTACTACGTGACCAGTGACTGGGTGGACGAGCCCGCGTTCCGTGAGTTCGAGCGCGGCCGGGCGCACCGGGAGCACCGGGCCCGGCTCGCCCCGCTGCGTCACGGCGGATGGATGGTGACCGCGCAGGTGATCCACAGCCTGCCCGGACGGACGGCTCCGGGCTGACCACGGGTCGCGACCCACCCGCACCGCCGGTCCGAACGCGCCGCAGCACCGGCCGGCCGGCGCCCTGCCCACCCGCTGTGACCTGACACTGAAAGGGGGGAGTGGCGTTCCCGCCCGTGATCGCGGGCGGGTCGCGTCGCGACTTCGATGACGCACGCTGCCGGCACCCGCGAGGCGCCACATGCCTGGGTGCGCTGTGTCCGTTGCGGGACGATCAGCTACCGGAAACGGTTCGACCGGGCGCTGGGGGTGTGCGCGTGCGGATGGCACGCCCCGCTGACCGCACCGGACCGCCTCGACCAGATCCTCGACCCGGGGACCTGGCGGTTGCTGCCCACCGCGCGGTGCGCCGAGGACCCGTTGGGTTTCGTCGACACCGTCGGCTACCCGCGGCGGCTGGCCGAGGCTCGGGCCCGGACCGGGCTGGACCAGGCCGTGCTGTGCGCCCAGGGGACGGTTCGTGGTTCGCCGGTGGTGGTGGCCGCGATGGACTTCCGGTTCCTCGGCGGGAGCCTGGGGTGTTCCGAGGGTGAGGCGATCGCGCGGGCCGCCGAGCGGTCCCGGCGCGAGCGGGTGCCGCTGCTGATGGTCACCGCGTCCGGCGGCGCCCGGATGCAGGAGGGCGTGCTGTCGCTGATGCAGATGGCCAAGGCCAGTCAGGCCCTGGCCGAACTCGACGAGGCCGGCGTGCTCACCGTCTCGCTGATCACCGACCCGACCTACGGCGGGGTGGCCGCGTCGTTCGCCACCCTGGCCGACGTGGTGCTGGCCGAACCGGGCGCCCGGCTGGGGTTCGCCGGGCCCCGGGTGATCGAGCAGACCATCCGCCAGCCGCTGCCGGAGGGGTTCCAGACCGCCGAACTGCTGCTCCGCCAGGGGCTGATCGACGACGTGCAGCCGCGATCCCGGCTGCGCCCGCTGCTGGGTGCGCTGCTGCGGGTCCGCCGACCGGATCCGGAGTCGCCGTCGGACCGGCACGACCGGCACGACCAGCCGCCGGACCGGGACGGGCAGCCGTCCGACCGGGACGGTGGTGCCCGTCCGGATGCGTGGCAGACCGTACGACTGGCCCGGCACACCGACCGGCCCACCGCGCTGGAGCACATTGCCGCCATGATCGACGGCTTCCAGGAACTGCACGGCGACCGGGCGTCCGGGGACTGCCCGGCCGTGGTCGGCGGGATCGGCGAGCTGGCTGGGCGGACCGTGGTGATCATCGGCCACCAGAAGGGGCACCACAGCCGGGAACTGGCGGCCCGGAACTTCGGCATGGCCACGCCCGAGGGGTACCGGAAGGCGGCCCGGCTGATGCGGCTGGCCGGCAAGCTACGGATCCCGGTGGTCACCCTGATCGACACCCCGGGCGCGTATCCGGGCCGGGAGGCCGAGGAGCGCGGCCAGGCTCAGGCCATCGCCGAGAACCTGCGGCTGATGGCCTGCCTGCCGGTACCGATCGTGGCCGTGGTCACCGGTGAGGGCGGCAGCGGGGGCGCGCTGGCCCTGGCCGTGGCCGACCGGGTGCTCGCCTGTGCCGGCGCGATCTACTCGGTGATCAGCCCCGAGGGATGCGCCGCGATCGTGTGGAAGGACACCGCGGCGGCGCCGCTGGCCGCCTCGGCGCTGCGGCTGGACGCCGCCACCCTGCTCGACCTGGGCGTGCTCGACGCGGTGGTGCCCGAACCCGCCGGCGGGGCGCACCGCGACCCGACCGGGGCCAGTGCGCTGGTGCGCGCGGCCGTGATGCGTGCCCTGGGTGAACTCGCCGGGCTGCCCGCGGCCGATCTGGTGGCCGCCCGCCGGCGGCGGTTCCGGAGCTTCGGCCTGCCGCCGGACCGAGCCGATCCCCCCGATCCGGCCGATCCGGTTGACCAGGCCGATCCGGCCGAACAGGTTGAGCCGGCCGGGCAGGACGCGGCGCTCACGGCAGCCGAGACGGTGACCCGATGACCGCGCCCGGCGCCTACGGCGCCGACGGTGCGGACCAGGAGGCGTCGCCACCGGCCACCGACGCCCTGGACCAGGTGTGCCGCGGTGCCGCCGAGCTGCTGCGCGCGCTCGGCCACCCGCTGCGCCGGCTCACCGTGCGGGTCGGCGACGTCCTGGTGGAGATCGAGTGGCCGGAGTCGGCGGCCGACGCCGGATCTGGCACGCCGGTCACCGCGGTCCTGACCGACCCGGCCGGTCCGGCCGCCGGCCCCGACCAGTCCGGACCGTCCGCACACGTGATCACCGCGCCGCACGTGGGCACGTTCTACCGCTGCCCGGAGCCGGGATCGGACCCGTTCGTCGCCGAGGGTGACCCGGTCCGGCGCGGCCAGCAGATCGGCATCCTGGAGGCGATGAAGCTGATGAACCCGGTCCAGGCCGACCGGGACGGGCGAGTCCTGGAGGTGCTGGTCGCCGACGGGTCGCCGGTGGAGTTCGCCCAACCGCTGATCGCCCTGGCCATCACCGACACGGTGCCGGGCCGCGACGACCCGAACGGCGCTCCGGCCGCGACGGCGGGGGTGGCCGGGGCGGCCGGAGCCGGTGGGCCCGACGGCCCGAACGGCCGCGGGTCGTAGCCGGGAGGGGGCGGGCGTGTTCAAGACCGTGTTGGTGGCCAACCGCGGCGAGATCGCGCTGCGGGTGATCCGGACCTGCCGGGAACTGGGCATCCGAACCGTGGCGGTGTACTCCACCCCCGACCGGGACTCCGCCGCGGTCCGGGCCGCGGACGAGGCATTCCACATAGGACCATCCGAGCCCCGGCGCAGCTACCTCAATCCGGCCGCGATCGTGGAGGTGGCGCTGCGGGCCGGCGCCGAGGCGGTGCACCCTGGGTACGGGTTCCTGTCCGAGGATCCGGACTTCGCCGAGATCTGCCAGTCCCACGGACTCACCTTTGTCGGCCCGCCGGCCGAGGTGATGGCCCGGTTGGGGGACAAGGCGGTGTGCCGGGGACTGATGGCCGACGCCGGCCTGCCGATGCTGCCGGGCAGCACCGGCCCGGTGGACACCGCCGCCGAGGCGGTCAGGCTGGCCGGCGACATCGGGTACCCGGTCATCGTCAAGGCCACGGCCGGGGGCGGCGGGCGGGGGATGTCCGTGGTCCGCGACCCGGACGACCTGCCGGCCGCCTACGCCCGGACCCGGCGGACCGCCGAGGTGCTCTTCGGGGACGGCTCGGTCTACCTGGAACGCTTCCTGGACCGGGCCCGGCACGTGGAGATCCAGGTGCTGTGCGACACCCACGGCAACGGGGTCCACCTGGGCGAACGCGACTGCTCGGTGCAGCGCCGGCACCAGAAACTGCTGGAGGAGACTCCCGCGCCCGGGCTGCCGGCCGGGACGGTCGAACGAATGGGTGCCGCCGCGGTCCGCGGCGCCCGCGCGGTCGGATTCCTCGGTGCCGGCACGTTCGAGTTCCTGGTGGACGGTGACGGCGACTTCCACTTCATGGAGATCAACGGCCGCATCCAGGTGGAGCATCCGGTCACCGAGGCGGTGACCGGGCTGGACCTGGTCGCCGAGCAGCTCCGGGTGGCCAGCGGCCTGCCGATCAGCACCGGCGGGCAGGAGGTCCCCCGGCGCGGCGCGGCCATCGAGTGTCGGATCAATGCCGAGGACCCGGGCCGCGGATTCGTGCCGACCCCAGGAGTGCTGGCCGAATTCGCCCCGCCGGGCGGGCCGTTCACCCGGGTGGACAGCCACGCCTCCGCCGGCATGGAGATCACCGCGGACTACGACTCGCTGGTGGCCAAACTCGTGGTGTGGGGCGGTGACCGGGACGAGGCGATCGCCCGGGCCGGACGGGCGCTGGCCGAGTTCCGGGTGGCCGGGCCCGGCATCGCCACCACCGCCGGGTTCCTGCTCGACGTGCTTGCCCACCCGCGGTTCCGCGCCGGCACGCACACCACCGGCCTGGTCAGCCAGATGCTCCCGGACGACCCGGCACCGGCCCCCACCACCTGAGCCGCCCCGGCGGCGACGGGTCTCACAGGGCCTGGTGCGTTCTGGAGTGGGATGCGGGGCGTCGTCCCCGCCCGCGCGGGGATCTTCCCGGGATCCGGGCGGCAGGTCCCAGTCGTCGCCGCCCGCGCGGGGATCTTCCGGACTGGTGTGCCCGTGGGCCGGGTGTTGTGCCAGCGCGGTGCCGGGCGGTCCTCGCGCCGGGACGCCCCGAACTCGGGAGGAGCACCGCCGCGCCCATGTCCCGGGCGGTGTCGAGCCGTGACGCGGCCGGTTCGGTACCCGCTGGTATCCACTTTCCCGGCTGGGGGTCGGGCTGGGTTAGGGTCGGCTTGTGATCAGTAACGGTGCCTACCTGAGGTTCCCGACGATCCGCCAGGACCTGGTGGCCTTCGTCGCGGAGGATGACGTGTGGCTGGCGGGGCGAACCGGCGGGCGGGCGTGGCGGCTGACCGCAGACCGCGTCCCGGTGGCCGACACCCGACTGTCCCCGGACGGTTCGGCGGTGGCGTTCACCAGCCGGCGGGACGGCGATCCCGAGGTGCACGTCGTGGACGCCGACGGCGGCCCGGCGCGACGGCTCAGCTACTGGGGGGACGAGTACACCCGGGTGATTGGCTGGACCGCCGACGGCCGGGTGCTGGCCGTCACCGCGGCCGGTGAACCGTTCCGCAGCCGCACCTGGGCCTACGCGGTGCCGCTGGACGGCGGGCCGTCCGAGCGGCTGCCCTACGGGCCGGTGTCCGGCGTGGCCGCCGGCCCGGACGGGATGACCGTGCTCGGGGTGAACCAGCACCGGCGCAGTGCGGCGGCGTGGAAACGGTACCGGGGCGGCATGGCGGGCGCGCTGTGGATCGACCGGGACACCAGCGGGCAGTTCGTCCGCTTCGCCGCTGACCTGGACGGTCAACTGGAGGACCCCGGCTGGGTGGGTGACCGGGTGGTGTTCCTGTCCGACCACCAGGGCTGGGGCAACGTGTACTCCCGCCGAGCCGACGGCACCGACCCGCGCCGGCACACCGACCACGGCGACGCCTACACCCGGGCCGCGCACACCGACGGTCAGCGGGTGATCTACCAGTGCCTCGGCGAGCTGTGGCTGCTCGACGACCTGTCCGCCGACTCCGAGCCGCATCGGTTGGACATCCGGCTGGCCGGGCCGCGCACCGCCCGGGCCCGGCGTCCGGTCGACGCGGCGATCGGCGAAGTCCGGCCCGACCACGCCGGCCGGGCCAGCGCGGTGGAGGTGCGTGGCACCGTGCAGTGGCTGGCCCACCGGGACGGCCCGGCGCGGGTGCTGGCCGACGTTTCCGGGGTTCGGCACCGAATGCCCCGGGTGCTGGGCACCGCCGAGCCGCACCGGGTCGCCTGGGTCACCGACGCCGACGGCGACGACGCCATCGAGATCGGCACCGCTGGTGTGCCCGGCGCACCGCGCCGGCTGGCCGGTGGGCAGCTCGGCCGGGTGCTGGACCTGGCCGCCGCCCCGGACGGGTCGGCGCTCGCCGTGGCCAGCCACGACGGCCGGGTGCTGGTGGTCGAGGTGGACAGCGGTCGGGTGCACCAGGTGGACAGTTCCGAGCACTCCGATCCCTCCGGCCTGGCCTTCTCGCCGGATTCGCGCTGGCTGGCCTGGTCACATCCCGGGCCGAACCCGCTGCGCCAGATCCGGTTGGCCCGGGTGGACACCCTCGACTTCGGTTCGGCCGAGGTGATCCACGCGACCGCGCTGCGGTTCGTCGACACCGAGCCGGCGTTCACCCTGGACGGGAAGTTCCTGGCGTTCCTGTCCGCCCGGACGTTCGACCCGGTCTACGACCAGCACGTGTTTGACATGTCCTTCCTGGCCGGGGTCCGGCCCCAGTTACTGCCGCTGGCGGCGACCACCCCGTCCCCGTTCGACCCGGAGCCCGGCGGGCGCCCGGTGCCCAGGCCGGATTCGCCCGGCGACGGCCCGGCCGACGGTGGTTCCGACGGGTCGGCCGCGGTGCCCGAGGTGACCGTGGATGTTGAGGGGCTGCACCAACGGGCGGTGCCGGTGCCGGTGCCGGCCGGCCCGCTGTTCGGGTTGCAGGTGGCCCGGGATGGTCTGCTGTGGCTGCGTGCCCCGCTGACCGGCGTGCTCGGCGACGCTCGCGCGCCGGACGGTTCGGACCACCCGCGGTCGCGGCTGGAACGCTATGACCTGCGCCGGCGCCGGTCGCTCACGTTGGTCGAGACCGCGGACTCGGCGGCGGTCACCGGTGATGGTCGCTCGGTGGTGGTCGCCGACGGGCAGGGGCTGCGGATGGTGCCGGCCGACCATGCCGTGGAGTCCTCCCAGGATACCGATGAGTCCACGGTGGACATTGACACCGATCGACTGCGGGTGTGGGTGGACCCTGCCGCGGAATGGCGGCAGATGTTCGACGAGGCCGGCCGGTTGATGCGCGACCACTTCTGGATCGCCGACATGGCCGGGGTGGACTGGGACGGCGTGCTGGATCGCTACCGGCCGGTGCTGGACCGGGTGGGTTCCCGCGACGATTTGTCCGAACTGTTCTGGGAGGTGCAGGGGGAACTCGGCAGCTCACACGCCTACGAGTCACCGCCGGGCCGGGTGGTGCACCAGCTTCGCCGGCTCGGGCACCTGGGCGCGGACCTGGTCCGGGACGCCGACGGCACCTGGCGGGTGGGCCGGGTGGTGCCGGGTGAACCGTCCGCGCCGGCCGCCCGGTCCCCGCTGCTGGCGCCCGGGGTGGCCGTGCGGTCCGGCGACGTGATCGTCGCGGTGGACGGTCGGCCGACCGATCCGCTGGCCGGCCCGGCCGCACTGCTGGCCGGCGCCGCCGGGACTCCGGTCGAACTGACCGTCCGGCGGGACCGCGCTGACGGCGCCACCGATGCCGCCACCGAGGGTGACGTCGAGGATGACGGTGCCGCCGGTGATGGAGTCGAGGGGGCCGGTGGTGACGGGGCCGGTGGTGACGGGGCCGCGGCGGGCGGGGAACGGCGGGTGGTGGTCGAACCGCTGCCCGACGAGCGGGCGCTGCGTTACCAGGACTGGGTCGCTGGCCGCCGGGCCGCGGTGCACGCGGCCACCGACGGGCGGGTCGGCTACCTGCACATCCCCGACATGATGGCCGAGGGATGGGCCCAACTGCACCGGGACCTGCATCTTGAGGTGGCCCGCGAGGCGCTGGTGGTGGACGTGCGGGACAACAACGGCGGGCACACCTCCAGCCTCGTGCTGGAGAAGCTCAGCCGCACCGTCCAGGGTTGGGACATCGTGCGGCACGGCAGCCCGAACGTGTACCCGGAGAACACCCCGCGCGGCCCGCTGGTCGCCCTGGCCAACGAGAACGCCGGTTCCGACGGCGACATCGTCACCGCCGTGTTCCAGCAGCTCGGGCTCGGCCCGGTGGTAGGAACCCGGACCTGGGGCGGCGTGATCGGCATCGACGGCCGGTACCGGCTGGTGGACGGGACCTCGGTCACCCAGCCGCGTTACTCGTTCTGGTTCAACGACGCCGGCTGGAACGTGGAGAACCGCGGTGTCGATCCGGACGTGGAGGTGCCGATCGCCCCGCAGGACTGGGCCGCCGGGGCCGATCCGCAACTGGACACGGCGGTGCGGCTGGCCCTGGCGGCGTTGGAGACCCGGCCGGCCGCGACCCCGCCCGACCCGGCCACCCGCCCGTCCCGGATCCCACCCACCCTGCCGCCTCGACCAGCCGCGTCCTGACCCCGGGGGAACACCCGCGATCGGATGCCCCCGGAACCGCGTGGTTCGTCGGTTGCTGGCCGAGCCCGGGCAGTACGGCCGGCTCAAGGGGACCCTGAGGATCAGGTGGCCAGCTCGGTCGGTTCCGGCTCGCCGGGCCGGACCGGACTGTCCTTCGGCTTCGCGCCATAACGGGTGAGGGCGGGCAGGGCCAGGGCGATCGCGGCGGCGCCGGCGACGGTGGCCAGGCCGCCGGAGACCACGCTGACGGCCGGTGAGGTCAGCGACGCGATCGCGCCGGCCCGGAAGTTCCCCAGGTGTGGGCAGCCGGCGCCAACCACGAACTCGGCCGCGCTGACCCGGCCGCGCAGCCGGTCGGGTGTGGCGACCTGCACGATGGCGGTGCGGAACACCACCGCGAGGACGTCGGCCACCCCGGCCGTGCCGAGCAGCAGCAGCGCCAGCCACAGACTGCCGGCCAGGCCGAACCCGACCAGGCCGGCACCCCAGCCGGCACCGGCGAGCAGCATCGCCCGCCCCTGCCGGGACACCCGGCCCACCGACCCGGACAGCGCCGAACCGACGATCCCGCCGACGGCCGGCGCGGCGGTGAGCAGGCCCAGGGTTCGCGGGTCACCGCCGAACCGCTCGGCGTTGATCGCCGGGAACAGCGCGATGGGCATGCCCAGGACCATCGCGCTCAGGTCGGCCAGCAGCGCGCCGGCCAGTACCCGGCTGTTCCGGATGAACCGCAGCCCGTCGGCCACGGCTCGTGCGCCGGGCCGCGACGCGGCCCCGTCCGGCGGCATCGCCGGCAGGCCGAGGACACCGTAGAAGGCGGCGGCGAAGCTGATCGCGTCGACCAGGTAACACAGCTTCAGCCCGCCGACGGCGGTCAGCACACCGGCCAGGGCCGGGCCGACCGTGGTGCTGGCGTGGAACACCAGCAGGTTCAGCGCCGCCCCGGCCGGGATCCGCTCGGCTGGCAGCAGCCGCGGCAGGAAGGTGCGCCGGGCCGGGCCACTCACCGCGCCCAGCAGGGAGTTGACGGTGACCAGCCCGTACAGCAGCCACAGCTGCCCGACGCCGGCGAACGCCTGCGCGGCGAACACGGCGGACACCGCGGCCAGCGCGACGGTGGTGCCCAGCACGAGCCGGCGTCGGTCGAACGCGTCCACGACGGCGCCGCCGAACAACCCGAGCGCGACCGTCGGGAGCGCGATGGCCAGGCCCACCCCGCCGACCGCGACCGAGGAGTGGGTGAGGGTGAAGACCTGGAGGATGACGGCGAACCCGGTCATCCGGCTGCCGATCGAGGACAGGCTCGACCCCACCCACAGCCGCCGGAACGGCGGTGACTCGCGCAGCGGGCCGAGGTCGATGAACAGCCGCCGTCCCGTCATGCGCTCCCCTGACCTGGGTGACGTCACCGCCCGGATCCGGGCCCGGTGGGGCAGGGGTGCGGGCCAGCCGGTCTAGCAACGCTTCCACCGGTGGCAGGGCGGTGCAAACGGATATGTGCCGCGTGATCGGCCTACCGGCGGTTCCGGCCCGAAGATCCGATCAGTCGGCGACTGGATCGAGCGTCGCCGTCGAGCGCCACTCCAGGATGTGGGTGTCGGTGTGGTCCTTGCGGATGCGGATGCGGGCCCGGTACCGCAGCCGGTCGGTCGCGCCGGCCGTGACCTGCACCCGCAGCCCGGCCGGGGCCGGTTCGAGCACCTCCACCTGGTGCGGGCCGGGGCGCAGCGGATACCACCAGCCCGACCAGCTCGCCGGCACGTCGCGGCCGTCCACCCGCAGTACCGGCCGGGGTACCCAGATGTCGTAGTTGGAGCGGTCGTTGACGACCCGGTCGGCCCGGACCAGGTCGACCGCGCTGGTGAACCAGAACACGCAGGCCACCGCGCCCCACCCGTCCGGCGGCACTGGGCCGCCGGTCCCGTCGCCGTCGCCGAGAAACCGGGGTTCGGGCGTGTCGGCGGTCACCTGGGTGTCCGCGTCGATCGCCGCCTCGACCGGCGGGCCGGGCGTTGCTGGTGCCGGTAGACCGCCACCCCGCCGAGCACGGCCACGGCGACGGCCACCACGCCGACCACCACCCCGGCCACGCCCACCGACAGCCCGGCCGCCCGCGCGAGTGCCAGTCCGGCCTCGAACACGACCAGCGCGGCCAACACCACCCCGGCGTAGCCGACCGGACTGAAGGCCCGGCCCCGGCGGGACCGCCGGCGCGGGCGTCGGCGACCGGGCGCGCCGGCCGGCACCCCGTCCCGGGCGGCGGCGTACTCCACCGGCACGACCTGTCCGGCGGTGACGGTCACCGGGATGGTCCGCATCGGCTCGACGTACTGCACCTCGACCAGGTGCTCACCGGCCGGCAGCACGATCAGCACGTGACCCCACCCGTAGCTGGCCGGTTCCCCGTCCACCCCCACGATCGGGGCCAGCGTGTGCCGCTGCGCCGCCGGTGGGCACCAGGTGTGCACAGCCACCCCGCCGTGCCCAGCCGGCAGCGGCGGAGGTCCGCCCTCGCCGTTCGGGTCGTGGGCCAACACCCGGTACGGGCTGCCGGCGTAGACGAGATCACTGTCCACATCGCCGGTCAGGTCACGGTCCGGCACGGTCGGCTCACCGGGGTTGTGCCGGGATGCCCGGCCGTTCACGGGGTGAAATGGTGTTCACCGCTGGGTCAGGGCGTGTTCGACGAGCCACAGGATTTCTCCGTTCAGCGAGCGCCGGTCTTGTTGCGCGGCGGCGACGATGCGGGCGTGGAGATCGGCGGGTCTGCGGACGGTGACCTTCGCTTTCGTGCCGCCAATATGGAAGGGAGGCCCCGGGTTCTGGGGACCGGTGAACCGCGAACCTCAACCTCTCGCCTCCTAACCGGCCGACCGGGTGGAATCCCCCGCCTCCGGGCAGAGGGGGGACGTCAACGACTCTCGTCGAGGTCCCGGAGGTGATCTGTCGGTCCGGCGGCCGGCCCACTCGAACCGGCGGTCAGGTTACCGGCCCGGCCGGTTCGGAACCGGGCCGGCGTAGGTGCCATCCTTCGCCGATCGTGCACTCGTACGCCTCCAGCTGGCCGTCGGACACCCGCACGAGCGCGTCCGCGCCGGACCTGTCGAGGGTGGCCCGCAGGCCACAGATCGGGCACCGGGGAACGCGGGTGTACAGCACCATCAGGTTGTACCACTGCCCCGGCGGCCGTGGCACCCCACCGGGTGGATGACGCCCCCGCTGGCGCCGGGTGGCGCCCGATTCGCCGCCGAGCCGCCGGTCGGGTGGCTCACTGGTTCTCGTCGAGGTCCTGGCTCATCCGTTGGTCCGAGGTCGGGCCGCTCGAACCGCCGCTCAGGGTGCCAGCGCCGTCCGCGCCTTTGTCGATCAGTTGGTTCAGCGGTTGCAGGTAGGTGTGCCAGTCGGTGAGCAGGTCAGACAGCGGCACGTTGGCCGGCTTCCAGCCCTTGACGAACCGGCCGTCGGGCCCGCGCAGTCGGAACGACGCCTCCACCCGCTTCATCAGCCGCGGGTGAATCTTCTGCAACACCGCCCGCAGCCGGCGGAGCAGGCCGACCACCCGGTCGATGACCGACACCGCGCGGCTGGTCGCGCTGGCCGCCTCGGCCGTGGTGGCCACACCCGCGGCCGCGGTGGACGCGCCGAACGTGGGTACCGCCGCGGCCAGTGCCGGCACCCAGGTGAAGATCAGCCATTCCACGAACGTGGAGATCAGGCCGATCACCAGCCCCTGCGCGGTGGCCATCAGCACCTGGGCGATGCTCATCACCATTTCGACCTGCTTCACATCGTTGGCGACGCCGGCCACCCCGTCGGCGAAGTCGTGCAACCGCTGTTTGGCCTGCTCGGCGGTGCGGCCCTGCCAGCCGACCAACCCCGAGTCGGCGGCCTGCCGAATCTCCTTGGACAGCGGGACCAGCGCGGCGCTGACCCGCTTCCACTTGTCGATCTCGCCGCCCATCCGCTCGGCGTTGCCGGTGACCAGGCCGAGCAGGTCCTCCAGCGGCTGCACCACGTCCACCAGGAAGCTCAGCCCGGTGCTGATCAGGAAGTTCAGCGGGTCGCCAACGTAGCCCAGCACGTTCAGGGTGAGGTCGCCCACGTCCGCGCCGATGTCGGCCAGGTCGGTCCAGGAGCGGTCGTCGGTGGTCAGATTGCCGACCGACTTGGCCGCGCCGGTGATGTCGGGCAGCACCGGGATGTCCTGGGACGGGTCGAACCGCAGCAGGTCCACGCCGCCCACCGACACGGCGCCGACGGTCGGTGTGGAGTCGTTGGTGACGTCGCTGTCGGTGTCGTTCGACACGTGTCCTCCGGTCCGGCGTCCGTTCGTGTGCTGCCGTTCTCAGTCGAGCAGTCTCTCGATCTTCTGAACCGACTGCCCGACCGTGTCGTCGGCACCCTGGTAGTTCTGCGCGGTGTGGTCCAGCGCGTCGATCCGGTCGTCCAGCGCCTTGCCCATCTGTTCCAGATGCTGGTACAGCTCGCCGGCGAACTGCCAGTAGACCGCCGCCATGGGTGCACCCAGCGCGCCCCAGATGTACCACTCGGGGTTGGCGTCGGCGGCCAGGTTGATGATGCCGGCCGCGTGCTCCCGCAGTTCGGTCAGCCGGCTCACGCAGGTCACCATCTCCTGGTGGTCGACGGTGTATCCCTGGTCGCTCATCGCCGGCCTCCGCCCGGCCGATCCTGGCCGGTGTCGTCGTCGGGCCGCAGTTCCGGTGGGATGACCGAGGCGACCATGTCCTGGATGGACAGTGTCGGGCCGGCCAGTTCCTGAGCGCGTTTCCCCGCCCGTAACGCCGAGGTGGCGCGGGCCCGCTGGATGGTCGCCAGCACCAGGCGGCCCAGGTTACCCGGGCCGTGGCGGGTGGCGGCGTCGTCGATCCGCAGGTCGGCGATCGCACCGTCCGGGCGCACCGTCACCGTGATCGCTCCGTCCGGAGAACTGGCCGCGGTGGTCATCCCGGCGGACTCCTCCCGGAGTTGGGCGTAGCCGTCCAGGGTGCGCGCCGACTCGGCGCGCAGCCGCTCCACCAACTCACCGCCGGGCAGGTCCCCGCCGGGCAGGTCCCCGCCCGGCAGGTCCCCGCCGGTCCGTGCGGCGCCGTCCGGCCGGGGGTGGGCCGGTGCCGGCGGTTCGGCCGGCGGGGGCAGCGACCCGGCCAGCAGGCCGGCCGGGTCGGCCCGCCCACCGGTCAGGTCACGCAGTTCGGCGGCAAGGCTGGCCTCCAGTTCGGCGGTGGCCCGCCCGATCGTGTCGGTGATCAGTCCGGCCAGGGCGGGCCCGCCGCGCCGGGTGGCCAGGGTGGTCAGGTCCAGCTCGCTGATCGCACCGCCCGGCCCGACCGTCACCCGCACCGCGTGGTCGGGCGAGGTTACGGTCACCGCGGCCCGCTCGACCGCGGTGCGCAACCGTTCCACCCGGGCCATATCCAGATTCGCCATCGTCACCCGTGTCCGGTAGGGGTTCCGTCCCCGTGGAAACCACAGGATATGACGTGTCCGCGGCAGTCCGCCGTTCCGTCCAGGATCCGTCGCCGGTCATGCGTCCTCTCACGTGTCCATGTCGCCTTCGCCCTCCAGCACGGCGAGGTCCAGCCGGCTGAGGCGGTCGCGGCTGCCGGCGGGTGGACCGGCTGACCGGTACGCCACTCCCACGGTGGCGAACGAACACCGCCGGCAGCGTGCCGGGTCAACCGGTGCGCTGCCACCGGAAGTCGTAGCGGCGGGCGAATTCGCGGTACCCGGCCCGGCCGAACGCCGCGCGCATCGGCGTGTTGGCCAGGTCGGTGTCCGAAGTGATCCGCGCCGCGCCGGCCTCGGCGAGCAGCCGGGTGCCGTGCGCGAGCAGGTCGTCCACGAACCGTCGACCGCGCATCGCCCGCACCACGCCGATCTCGGCCAGCACCGGATGGCCGCCGGTGACGTGGGCGGCGCGGACGTACCCCACCGGCGTGCCCGACGCGTCGACCCCGATGGCGAACCAGTGCGGTGGGCCGGACATGGCGGCGGTGTGTTCCAACCGGTGACCGGCCTCGGCCGCCACCCCGTCCCGGGTTCGTCCGGCGCGCATGTGGTGGTCCAGCGAACCGTCCCCGACCGCGGCGAAGATCTCCAACAACTCCGGTCGGGAGAAGCTCCCGGCCGGTCGGAACTCCAGCCGGCCCGGCGGTTCCGGTTCGGGCACCCCGTCGCGCGGCAGCCACTCCAGCCGCACCCGGTCCACGATCCGGCGGAAGCCGGTCACCCGCAGCACCGGCACCTCCACCGGGTTGGCCTGCTCGACGGCCGTGTCGCCGTCTCCGGGCACCGACAGCCAGCATTCGGCCACGTCCAGGTCCAGGTCCGCACGCGCACCGACGAGAAGCTCGACCGCCGCGTCCAGGTCGGTCGCGCCGAACAGGTCGACCAGGTGCGGGGTGTCCGTACCGGGCCGGGCCCACCACGCGTGCGCGGCCAGCGGCCTGCCGGTCCGGTCCAGCGCCACCCGGCACCACTGGAGGCGGTAGCCCCCCTCGGCGAGTTCGGCTTCGGCCATTGCCCGGCGCCCGCGGTGCGGCGGGCTCAGCGCGCAGAGCAGGTCGAGGGCCTCGGTGTCACTGGCGAGCGCACCGCTGCGGCGCAGCGCGGCCAAGTCGGTCAGGTGAGTCGGGTTGGTCTGGTGAGTCACGTAGGGGCTCCGATGCGTGCACGGCGCCCCGCAGGCTCAGCCGACCTGGAGTTTCCGGAGGGACGCCTTGCTGATGTGGACGGTGCGCATGGCGTTCACCTCCTCCCGGATCATCGCTGGTCGGCTGGTTTCAGACCATCCCAGATTAGCCCGCACCCTCGCAACCGGCTTTGCCACGCCGACATCGTGCCGCGGGTCGCAGACCGCGGGCCGTGGCCGGCCCCTCCGGTTCGTCGGGCCCGTTCGTACGCGGGCTCCGGTGCCGGTGCATCGCCCGTAGCGCGGCGCCCAGCGCGTCCAGGGTCGGTGCCGCCGCGCGCGGGTCGCACCGGAGCAGGTCCTCAAGCGTCTGCGCGGACACGTCCTCGACCACCGCGATGTCGGCCGGGTAGTGCGTCCGGCTCCGGTCCACCAGGTACGTTCGCGGTGTCCGGACGCCGAGCGTGGTCAACAGTTCCCGGCTGGTCTCGAACAGGTCGAGACTGGACGCGTCGGAGAACGGGTCCGCGTGGTCGGTACCGTTGCCGTCCGGCGACGCCGGCCAGTAGTTCTCCGCCGGGCTCCACACGTACAGGACGGCGGTGGATCCGTCCGTGAAGGTGAGTCGGTAGACGCCCTTCTTGCTGCCGCCCCGGAGCCGTTGCAGCAGTTCGAGGCGGCGTCCCGGGCCGAACGCGGCGCGCACCACCGCGGTCAGGCGTTCCGCCGTGACGAACTCGCGCTCCACCCCCCACAGCCTGCACCCGCCCGGACCGGGAATCCAGTGAGATGCGTCCCAGCCCTCGACTCGCACTTGCTTCGAGTGTTTCGGATAACCGGCGGTACACATGCCGCCGGAGCTTCGCGGGACGCTCGGCCATGCCGCTCGTCCGCGGCGACGACAGCGCCACTGCGGGGTGATCCCTGGGGTGGCGCTGTCGTGCGACGGTCAGCGCGCCGCGCCGGCCACCACCCGCGCGCCGTCCAGCGGCACCTGGCCGGCCGTGGCCGAGTGCGCCCACAGCATCCATTGGGACCGTCGGTCCTGCCACGCCAGCGGCGGCGGATCTTCAGCCGGACGACCGGCCCAGGCGCCGACAGCCGCAAGCCACGCCTTGCCGTCAAGCACGGTCGTGCTGGTCACGGTGAGCCGGTCGACGTGATCGGTGCACAGCGTCGACCAGATCAGGTTGGCCATCCAGCGGTCACCGTAGGTGCGGTGCACGTCAGAAAGGTCCGCTCGGGTGAGGACAGCATTGTGGGCGACATGCAGCGCGTCGAGGGAGCCGATGCTGGACAAAACCTCCTGCCAGGGCCAGCACGCTGGATCTGAGTCGCGGCCGGCCAGCCGGTCGGTCACCTCGGTCCACACCCCGTCGGGGGTCAACAGCCACGTTCTCATGCCAGTCCCGTCCCTCTGCACGACCGGCACGTCTCCCACACCGTGACGGTCTTGTGGTCGAACTTGTCGACCATCCTGCCGGTCTTCTGGTCGTGCACCCTGACCTTGAACTGCTGGAGCTTCTGTACGTTCCGGCCGCCATTGCCGTTGCACGGCTTGCACTTCTGGCTCAACGGCTTCTGGATTCGTACCACGGTTGCCTCCGGCGGGTCGGGATCCGGGGTGTCCGGTCCGCCCCCGCGCCGGTCGGAGGTGCCCGGCGCGCGCTGCGGCACGGAAGATCGGCCAGCCGGTCTGCCAGCCACACCCCAGCACCGGGCCCAGCGCGGCGGCCACCAGTATCCGAACGTCACCGCGAGACCGATCACGGCCGCACCCCCAGGTACCGGAAGTACGCGGCCCGGTATGCGAAGGCCACCAGGTATACCCCGCAGGTGCACCAGCGCGGCCGGGCGCCCGGATTTGCCGGCCGAGGCTGGTGCATCACGAGGACCCAGCGGACGAACGCGGTGAGTTGTTCCACGGGGAGATCTGGGACGCGGGGGTTCGGCCGGCGGGCCGGGCCTGCTCATGCCGACATCCACCGGGGCCGGCCAATGGTGCGCAGCTCGGCGACGATGACCCGGTGGGTCCGGCACGGTCCGGCCGGCCGGCGACGCCACCACCGGGCCTGAGGTTGGCACCACCTGCAATGGCCGCCCGGCTCGGGTTCGTGCATGGCCGCGATAGCCAGCACGGTGCGGGCCAGGTCGTCATGATGGGCACCGGCCACCAGGATTGGCAGATCCGACTGGCTGTCAGCCACAGTGATCACCCCTTGGCGCCGCCTCGTCGCAGTGCGTTTGGGGGGACGGTATGGCCGGTGATCAGCGGCAACCAGACGCCGGACCTGGCAGTTTGTTCCCGGCTGGCCGCGAACTGCTACAGGACGTCTCAGTTAGTAGGGCACGGCGAGGAAGTCGGCCAGTTCGCGGGTCTCGGCGGACAGCGCGCGCACCCTGGTCTCAACGATTCGGCCAACGATGTCCTTCGCGTACCGCTGCTGGCGTAGCCACTCGGGCGCGGCCGACCTGATATCGAAGAGCACTTGCAGCGCCTCGGCACGGCTGCGGTGTTCCAGGTGCGCGTTCGCGACATCCAGCATGCAGCGATTCCGGTTGTTAGACGTCGGCCTGCCGCTGCTGGGGATACGCCCGGCCAGGTCGAGCACACGTCCCGGCTGGCCGGCGACCATCGCGTTCTCAGCGGCCTTCATCGCCACGGTGGATGGGCCGAATGATGTCCAGTATTCGCTGAAGTCGACGATGTCCCGGCCGATCCGTGACGCTGCCGCGCGGGCGAGCCGCAGCATGTCGTCGGCCTCGTCGATCCGGTTGTCCCGGACCGCGGCGGCCGAGCCGCGCAGCAGCAGCCACCCCCAGGTGGCCATGTGGGCGATCGAGGCTTTCGACATGCGCGGTTCGATGTCGTCAGCGGTGCGCGTCGCCATCTCCTCGGCTTCGGCAAAGCGTCCCTGCCGCAGGAACAACCAGCACAGGGATACTACGCCGGACGCTGCGGCGAGTGGCTGTCCGGCGCTTTCGACGGCGTCTATCGCCCCGGACAGCGCCTGATAGGCCAGATCGTACTGCCGGGTCTGGATGAGTACCGAACCGGCGAGCTGTAGTGCCTGGCCGAGCAGGATGAGTGCCTGGTCTCGGTCACCGCTTCGCACCCCTCGCTCGGCGGCCCGGGCCTCGCTGATGAGGGCGGGCAGCGCCCTGGACGTAGCCGGGTAGTCATCGTGGTGGTACAGACGGTTGGCCGCGTCGACCGACGCACGAAGCCGAGCAAGGTCCGGTTCGCCTCCGTCGTCGTCGGCAAACGGCTCGACTGGAACACTGCGTGCGGGTGTGAGGACATGACGCAGCGCCATGAGACCAACCTGCTGCGTCTCGCCATTGGCCGGCTCCGGCTGGGCCACACCGAACAGATCCGACGTGCGCACGGAGAGCCCGCGCGCCAACCGGTGCAGCGTGGACACCCGCGCGGTCGCCCGGCCCCCCTGCTCCAGCTTGCGTACCGTCGCGACAGTGACGCCTGACCTCTCGGCCAGCTCCTCCGGTGTCATGCCCCGGCGGGTGCGTATCCGCGCCAGGTTCTCCCCGACACCGGACGGGGTCCCAGACGCCATGATGATCACCTCACCGGTCGTCACGTTCGCCTCGGCCGGCGGGGTTGCGGCGGGGCCGCGGGTGGCCAGACCCCGGGCCCACCGCGCGCCTGGCGAGGCGTTGCCGCCGAGGTTACGCCGCCGTGACCTGGGCGCCCGGACGTCGGTGCGCCGCCGCGTGCGGGCAGCGTCCCCGCTCGACAAACTCGCGTCGCGACGAGCAGGGCCGCCGCGAGGCGGCCGACGGCCCGTCCGCACTCAGCCATGATCTCGGGCCGGGCGCGACGGCGTCCCTGAGTCGGTTCCGGTCGGGACCGGTGCACCGGTCCCGACCCGTGGTCACGGGGTCGGGACCGGGCGTCCGGGGCGTCGGACTGGAGGCTCAGGCCGCGCCGTTGAGTGCCTTGCGCAGCGGAGCCAGCACCAGGCTGGCGTCGTCGAGGAAGTCCAGGTCCCAGCAGTGGTTGAGTACCGCGCTGGCCGCGGCGGCACCGATGCGCGGCTCGGCGACCTGGACGAACTTGGCCTCCAGTTCGGCGTCGGAGAGCCGGTTGCCCGGCGTGCCGCGGTTCTGTTCGACCTCCTCACGCAGCACGGTGCCGTCCCGCAGGGTCGCGGTGAGCACCGCCGCCCGCTTGCCCACGGCCGGGTCTCCGATCACGCCGATCCGGCCGCGCAGCGCGGTCACGTCCGGATCGGACACCCGACCCTCGCCGAAGTCGTCCAGACCCAGCCGTCCGGTCAGCAGCGCCACGGCCAGGCAGTGCGGGGCGCTGAACTTCGCGTCCGAGCCGGGCCGCGGATGCACCACACTGGTCACCGCCGCGGCGAACGGCAGCATCCTCGCCTCCACCGAGGCGACCTCGTCGGCCCGGAACTCCGGCCGGCGGGCCATCGCGGTGGCCGCGTCGACGGCCGGGTGGCTCAGTGACGCGCTGGGGTAGAGCTTGTGGCCGTTGTCGAGCAGGTGCCAGCGCACGCCCAGGCCGTCGACCAGCAGGTCGGCGTCCGGACTCGGCGAGATCGCCCCCAGCAGTCCGCGTTCACCCTCCAGAGCGGTGTCCCGGGAGGTGAACCCGGCCTCGGCCAGCAGCGCGGCCAGCACACCGTCCATGGCGGCCTTGCCGGGCTGGAGCGCCTTGGTGTCGCTGCCGTAGATCTCCCGGATGCCCGATGCCTGCGCGGCGGCCATGCCCAGCGCGTGGGTGGCCGCCTCGCCGGGCAGGCCGAGCGCCCGGGCGCCGGCCGCGGCCGAGGCCAGGTGGCCGGCGGTGCCGGTCACCTGCCAACTGCTCTCGTAGTGGGCCAGTCCCGCCGCGCACCCGACCCGGGCGCCCGTCTCGAACCCGGCCACGAAGCTGGCCACCGCACCCGCCCCAGGCAGCCGGCGGACCTGGCTCAGCGCCATCACCACCGGCCACACGCACGATCCCAGGTGGACGGTGGTCTGCACCGGGTTGAACACGTCGTCGAAGTCCTGCAGGTGCGACGCGTAACCGTTGGCCAGGGCGGCGAACGGGGCGCTGGTCATCCGCTCGGTGCCCACGATCGTGGCCACCTCGTCGGTGGCCACCGCCGCGATCACCTGCTGCAACCGTGCCGCGGCCGGTTCCCGGGATCCGGCCAGCGCGGCGGCGATCCAGTCGATCAGGGCGCGCTTGGCGCAGTGCACCACGTCGGCGGGCAGGCCGTTCTCGGCGAGGGAGGCACCGAACCGGGCCAGCTCGCCGGTCTTGGTCACAGCGGTGTGCTCCAACTCCTCAGCCGCCCTTCGGCAGGCTGTCGACCAGCGGCGACACCACCGAGGTGAAGTTGGACAGCAGCGTGGTCAGGTCGCCGCCCACCACGTAGTTCGTGGTCAGGCCCTGGGACTTCACGTAGTCCTGCCAGGCCTGCGTCTTGACCAGCTTGCTGATGATGCCCTGGTAGTACCTCACGGCCGAGGCCGGCATGTTCGGCGGGCCGGCGATGCCGCGGAACTGGAGCTGGTCGGGCATCTGTCCCAGGTCGATGTTCTGCTCGGCGATGGTCGGCACGTCCGGGTAGCCGGCCAGCCGCTTGCTGCCGAAGACGCCGATCAGCTTCAGCTTGCCCGCGGCGATCTGGTCGTGGAAGTCGCTCTCGGCGCCGACGTCGATCTGCGCGTCGCCGCGCAGCAGCGCGGTGATCCGCGGTCCACCGTCGTCAAAGGACAGGTACTTCCAACTGGTACCGGTGGTCTTCTGGATCTCCAGTGCCACCAGGTTGTCCACCGAGTTGACCGAACCGCCGACCTGCACCAGCTCCCCGGCCTTGGCCCTGGCCGCGTCGACGAACCCGCTCATCGTGTCGTAGGGCGCGTCCGCCGGGGCCGCCACCACCTGGGTCTCGTCGACCAGTTCGGCGATCGGGGTCAGGTCGGACAGGGTGGCCGGCGCGTCCGGCGTGCTCAGCCCGGCGATGATCCACTTCGAGGTGAACGCGGAGATGAAGTTGGTCTGGGCCTTCTTTCCCTTCAGGAAGGCCATGGCGCCCAGGCCGCCGCCCTGCGGCTGGCTGACCACCGGCCAACTGGTGGAGATCAGCTTGTCGCCCCGGGCGAGTTTGATCAGTTGCCGGGCGAACAGGTCGCTGCCGCCGCCCGGTCCGGTGTCAACGATGAACTGGACGTCCTTGGGCGTACCCGACGCGCCCGACGAACCCGACGTGGACGAGCATCCGGCGCTCAGGCACAGGACGGCGGCGACCGCCGCGGCGGCCCTCCGGGTGGCTCGGGTGTTGGTTGTCATGGCATGTTCGACCTTTCGGGACTCGGGGCAGGGCTGGGCAAGGGTTCCGAACCGGCTGGGGATGCTCAGCGGAGTTCGGGCCGGGACCCGGTGGCCGGG
>DASULA010000147.1:0-4914 GCA_036278435.1 Mycobacteriales bacterium
CACAGAGGGACGATGACTGAGGCGAGATCACCGTTTGGCGCATGTCTTCGTAATCTGCGCGAGGCGGCCGGATTATCACAGACCGCATTCGGGCGAATCATCGCCTACCATCCCAGCTTGATCAGCAAGATCGAAACCGGCGCCGGCGCTGGATGCCGGTGGCAGTCTGCTCGCGCTCGCCGGGCCGGTTCGGCTTACCCCGGACGACGACGAACGGCTGGTCCGCGCCGCCCGAACCCCGTCCCGGGTCGACCCCGCCGTGGTGGAATCGCTCGGCGCCGTACTGGCCGGCCAGCGGCTGGTGGACGACGCCCTGGGATCGGGACGGCTGCTCCGCCCGGTCACCACCCAACTCGCCACCGTGGAACGACTCGTCACGGAGGCGCGCGGCCCAGTGCGCCCGCTCCTTCTCCAGTGCGCCCAACAGTGGGCACAGTTCGCCGGCTGGTTGCACCTCAGCGCTGGCAAGCGGGACGCGGCCCAACACTGGTTCGCCACCGCGATGGAGTGGGCCACCGAAACAGCGGACGCCGACATGATCGCCACCGTGCTCAGCTTCCGTGGGCACGCTGCCTGGCTGGCCGGGCACGTCGGGCCGACGGTCAGCCTGTCCGCGGCGGCCCGCCGCGACCCAGGCGTGTTCGCCGGGCAGTTGGCCTATGACGCCCAACAGGAAGCCCGCGGGCATGCCATGTCCGGCGACCGGCAGGCGGCCGAACGGCTCTGCGGGCAGGCCATGGAACTCGCCGACAGCGAGCGCGCCAGCCTGGAACACGCGCCAATACCGCTAACTTAAGCCCGTCCACTGTGGATGTTTCAAGTCTCTGACCTGCGGGTTTGACAAGACGCTCGTTGTTGTGCACAGACCTTAAGTTAATGGCATTGGAACACGCGCCGCCCTGGCAGTACTACCGCTCGCCATCGTTCTTCGAGTTGAAACGCGGACTGGGTCTACCGCTACCTCGGCCGGGACAACCCCCCGTGGCAACCAACGGGCCATCGACCTGTTCCGGTCCGGCCTGGACGGTCTACCGGCAGCTATGCGCAGTTCCGAGTGGTGTGGGGAGTACCTGTATCACCTCGCCGTCGCCCACCTCCAGGCCGGCGACCGTACCGAAGCCGAAACCGTGCTCACCGACCTGGAATTCATCACCTCGGCGACCCGCGCCGCGCCACTCGCCGCCAAAACGCGCACCCTCCGCCGCCACCTCAGCGGCACATCCTGAGGCGGTTCAGGCCTGCCAGTCGGCGATCGTGGCCCGGTCGGGCGGCGGTGCCTGGGTCGCCGACAGTGGTGCGGCGGCCAGGGCGGCTCGCAACCGGTCCGGGTGCCTGGTCGGCACCACCCACACCGACGACCGGGTACCCCACTGCGACGTCTGCACCGCCAGCCCCTGCAACGGCCGGAACTCGGGGAAGTGCGCCACCCACGGATCCACCCGCACCACCAGCGCCGCCCGCATGTACGGCGGGACCAGCATCCCGAGCGCGTATCCCTGCGAGCCGCCCGCGGTCGGGCGCACCCGGCCTGTAGACCCACCGGTGGGTGCCCGCCGCACGGTCTTCCGCAACTGCCGGAGCGTCTCCCGGTCGGTCACCACCGAGATGGACTTCACCCCATCCCAGTTGCAGGAGAACACCTGCCAGCACTGGCCTGCCGGCACCGGCAGCTTCTTCCTCGGCTTCCGGTTCGGGTGGCGCTCCGTGTGACGCACCCGACCGATCCGCACCCCGGCCCCATCCAGCCTGATGCCGGTCGGCCAGTTCAACCCCACATAGCGACCACCAGTGGCGACAGTCACGGAAAGGAGAGCCATTATGGGCAGGACGAGACCTATGTCCTTGGTTATGACGGCAAGCACAAAGATTGCGGCTGCCAGTACGGGGAATGCAACTCCGAACAGCAGCAGCGGCCAGCGCAGCGCGCAGTGGTCTTCGGCGTAGACCGGGTATCGGATGGCCGCGGCCCGCGGATCGTCGTACGTCATCAGCCACCAACCTCCACGATGCCGGCCAGCAGGGCGGCCAGACCGTCCTGGTCCTGATGTGCGGCGGCCTGCCGGGCGCCGTCGGCCCGGGTCACCTCGACGGCCATTGTGCCCCCACCCGCCTGCACCTGGACCCGGTCGCGTACCAAACCGGTCCCCTCGGTGTTGCGGTACACCTCGACCACCCGCGGCGGTGGGCTACCTGGATCCTGCCCGTTGGGCGCGGCGACCGGCGCCGCCGCCCAGAACGCCAGTACCCGGCCGGCGCGGTGTGGGGAGAACAGCGCGAACCGGAACACCTGGTTGAGTTCCCCGGCGCGTTCCACCGCCTGCTGGTCAGTCAGCTCGACCCGCTCGCCGGTACCGAACTCGACCCGGTCCCGGGTGGCCTGCTCGCAGACCAGCGCGCGCACCGGCGAAGCGGCATCCCCCACCCCGTACAGGCGCGGTTCGGCGTACTGCTGCTGGCCCGGTACGGTGCACACGGCGAGCAGGGTCGGCCGGGTACGGGCGGCCAGGATCATGCTCAACGGCGCGCGCAGCCGCAGCGACACCGTCTCGGCGGTGTCGCCAGCCGCCTGCTCGTCGGGTGGGTCCAGCAGCCCGCGCATGGCCAGCCCGGACAGCGCCTGCACGGCGAGCCGGGCCCTGGCGTCGGCGTCCAGGCCGGCCCAGGTAGCCAGCACCGGCCCGTCGACCAACACCTGCCCACCGACACCCAACGCGCACAGGTCCACCGCGAGCAGGTCGGGCAACCGCACCGCGCCGTCGCGTTCGGCCAGGGCGAACAGCCGCTCGGCCTGCGCGACGTCGGACTCACGCGGATCGTCGGCGCGCCTCGGCGGCTCCACCCGGGTCACAGCCCGAACAGGTGGCCGACCGACTTGACCGCCGAGGTCACACCGTGGCCGATGTCCTTGGTCACCGTCACGGTGCCGTGCCCGACCGCGTCCACCGCGTTGTGGAACCACTTCCAGTGGTGGTACAGGTAATCGCCGCCGAGATAGACGCCGGTGCCGATCATCATCACTTCGCCGGCCACCGGAATCTCGTCCACGAACAGATTGGCGGCGAGCAGGCCACCGTTGACCCCGGCGGCGCCCCGGTCAACCCAGCCCATCGCCCCGTGATCCTCGGGGCTGATCGCGGTAACAATGTCAGTGCCGATGCCCAAGACGCTGAGGGAGGCCGACGCCCCCTTGAGGAACGGGGTGGCACCGCGCAGGAATCTGGTGTCGTTCAGCCAGCCCTGGGTGAACGTCGTGGCCGCGTCGACCTTGCTGCCGTACCGGGCCGCGGCGGCGTCCACCTCCGACCACGGCACCAGGCCGTTGTCCGCGTCGTGGGCCAGGCCGGCGACCTCGGTGTGGAACCACTCGTCGATCAGGCCGGGAAGTTTCCCGGCCCACTTGGTGGGCGCCTCACCGTGTTCGATCAGCATCGCCAGGCCCTTGTCGGCGCCGGCCGCGTCCCATGGCGCCTTCAGCGTGTCGATCCACTCGCGGACCGGCTCGCTCCTCTCCCACAGCCGGAGCAACTCCTCGCGCGCGCCGCCGACCTCCTTGGAACTCTCCTGGGCGGCCTGGCGCACCGCGGCGTGCTGCCGCTCGGCGTGGTGGCGGGCGGTGGCGATGGTCGTGGCCGCGTTCGGGTCGCCGCTCGCCTGGGCGACCTGGGCAGCCTGGGCGGCCGCCGCGACCTCCCGTTGCGCGGCGGCCAACACCTCGGCGTAGCGGCGCACCGACGCCGAGATCCGGATCAACGGCGACTCAGCCCCAGCCAGGCTGACCGACATCCCGCCGGTGAACCGGGTGTAGGCGTCGGCGGTGTGCCCGGACCACTCGGCCCGGGCCCGCACGTCCGCGGTGGTCCGGCCGGCGCCGGCGGCCAGGTCGCCGACCCGTCCGGCCAGCCGCTCCACGGTGTCGCAGGATTCGAACAGCGCCGAGGGATTGCCGGGCGGGGCGGCGAAAGCGCCGCCCGGGTCGCTACTCACTCGATTCCCCGCATGATGCTGGTCAGGTGCTGTGCCGGCACCTGGTCGGCCTTGTCGTAGTTGTGCGCGGTCTGCACCAGACCCTGCCCGACGTGGTCGAGCAACGAGCCGGTGTCGAGCATGACCCGGGCGGCGGCCACGGTCGCCGACTCCAACGCACCGGCCAGATCCGGATTACCGGCCGCCGCGGTCAGGCCGGCCAGCGCCGAGGACAACGACGTGCCGAGAGTCCTGCTCTGGTCGCCTAACCCGCGCACCCGGGATGATCCAGTGATCATCTCGGCGGTATCCGCCGAATACCCATCAACCATGATCGCCTCGTTCGAACCCATTTGACGCCTGCAGTATGCACCAAAGAGACCTGACCACAGTAGACCCGCGCCTGTCAATTATCAGCGGTCCACGGTTCCCCGGCTCTACTGAACTAATCGACAGTTTGCCTTCCTTGGATGTTAATTTGATATTGCAATTTCCTGGCGACCGTCACAATGATGACAATAAAGGCAAAATCAGTTACTGCCCGGCTTGCGCCCGTTCGGCTGGCGGTCAGACCGCGCCGAACTGACGGTCCCCGGCATCGCCGAGGCCTGGCACGATGAACGCCCGGTCGTTCAGCCGCTCGTCCACGCTGGCGGTCACCACCCGAACCGGCAGCCCGCTGCCCTCCAGCGCGGCCAGCCCCTCGGGGGCGGCCAGTGCGCAGATCACCGTGATGTCAGCCGAACCCCGGTCGGCCAGCAGGCCGCAACAGTGCAGCAGCGACCCGCCGGTGGCCAGCATCGGGTCGAGCACCAGCACGGCCCGGCCGGACAGCGTGGCCGGCAGCGACTCCAGGTATGCCCGGGGCCGGAACGTGTGCTCGTCACGGGCCAGCCCGACAAACCCCATCTGCGCCTCGGGCAGCAGCCCGAGCGCGGCCTCGGCCATGCC
>DASULA010000148.1:0-29339 GCA_036278435.1 Mycobacteriales bacterium
AGGCTGCCCAGTTCGTCGCCGAGTCGCCTGAGCGCGGCCAGCGACACCGGGTCGCCGACCGAACCGGTGCCCTCGGACACCATGTCGGCGAACCCGATCCACGCGGCCCGGCCCGCACCCCTGCTCTTGGCCCGGTGGAGCAGGCGTTCGGCCTGCTCCACGCCCAGCGCGAACGGGAAGTTTCGCCGTCCGAACACGACACCGGCCGACATGGTGGGCGGCGTCAGGCCGGGGACGTTCAGGGATCTGACCAGCCGGGCCATCCGCTGCCCGAAGTCCTCGACGAACGCCACGGTGAACTGCCAGGCCCGGTCGGCCGGCAGGCTCACCAGCACGTCGTCCCCGCCCAGCAGGTGCGGCACCACGCACAACGCCGCATCGCCCGACCGGCGCACCGCGCAGGTCGCCGCGGACAGCGCCTCGAAAGTGCTGGCGGTGAGCTGTTTGACCACGCTGGCCCGATCGACCCCACCACCGGATCCCGCCAGCGTGGCGAAGAACTGGCCTATTCCATTGCCATCCGCATGGATCGTGGCCAAGTGTTCCTTGGCATCGGCGCCCGCCAGTGCGGCCAGGTCGTCGAACTTCTCTGGCGCCTTCCCGGAGCCGGTCGCGTCGATCAGATCCTTCTCGGTGGTGCGGCCCTTTTTTCTGGTCTTCGGCTCGTGGCGCATGTCGCAGTCCGCGCACGCGGCACGCTTGCCGTCGTCGGCACCCAGATCGACGTGGGTAATCGCCGGATCCACCCGGCAGATTTCGCACAGGGCGGCCAGCGGGTACTCGGCGCCGGCGGGCAGGTCGACCCGCGCGTCTCCGCGGTCCACCATCGGCCTGAGTTCATCGAGGTAGGCGCGCAGGTAGTCCTCGCCGTCGCCGGAGGTGACCTGGAACTCCGCCCCGGGCAGTTCGGCGCGCAGGTGTTCGAGCACCTCGCTCACCAGTGCCTCCTCGGTCTCGGGTAGGTCCACCACGAGACTGAGCACGCCATCCACCTTGCCGGCTTGCGGGTTGACCTTGCCCCTGCCGTGCAGCCAGGACTCGGCCTCGGCGGTCACCTCGGCCAGTGCGGCGCTGGCACCCCGACGGCCGCGCAGAGTCGGGGTGCGGGAAAGGTAGCGCTGGATGTGAACCACTCCGATGTCCACGTAGCGCGGCATCAGCGCCGCCTCCCCGGGGTCGAGCCGGGCCGTCCCCGGCCAGGCTGCCGACGCTCGCCGGTGACGGTCGGGGCCGGGGACGCCGGCAGGTGCTGGTCGTCGGCGGTGACATCCGGCAGCGGCACCAGCGGGAACGTCTGGTCGCGCAGCGCGTAGCCGGCTGAACGCCTCCAGAAGTCGAACCCGGCGGCCAGGTCGTCCGGCCGCAACCCCCGGTCGGCCGGTATCGCCCCGGCAGGCGGATACCACACGTCGGCCGGGTCCACGTGGTCCAGGTGCAGGGCGGCGGCGAGCGCCGGCCAGGTCGCCCGCACGCCCCGGTCCACGCCGCCGGAGAAGGTGGACAGCGCCCCGCCCGCGGTGACCGCCGGCGGGGCGCTGTCCTGGTACCAGCTCGCTGCGGTGTGCACGTCCAGCGAGGTGATCTCGGCGGTGCAGGTGCCGAACCCGAACGGCCGGCCGCCGCCCACGGCGAAGCCAACTTCCCCACCGTCGGGGGCATGTGCGGCCAGCACGGCGGATGGGTCCAGCGCGGCCAGCAGGCCGCCCAGTTCGGCGATGTCGAGGTTCTCGAACCACACGGTGAACGCGAACCGGGTGCCGGCCGGCACGGCCTCGCCCTCGCCGGCCATCTCACCGGTGAACGCGCCCTCGGTGATCCGGAACAGCGGGCGCTGCCCGTAGTCGTCGCCGGCCAGCCAGTAGTGCTTGCGTCCCCGCAGCGCCCGCCACGCCGGCCGGTCGGCGGCCGATCCCCACTCCCGCAGCGGCGGGCCGTCGCGCCCGGGCCTGGCCGGATGCCGGCGCGGGTCGTTGTCCAGGTAGAACTGTCCGCTGCCCGGCCGGGGCCGACCCAGCGGGGCGAGCTGGTGTCGCTCCAGCGCGCCCACCGGGCCGACCGGCTGGGCGTCGGAGAACCGCAGGTGACCCCGGTAGGCGCGCTGCCTGGCCCGCTCGTCCTCGGCGCCGCCGGTGTCGGCCGAGCCGAACACCCGGCAGGTCGGGCACAACTCGTCCGGGTTGCCGCAGGCCAGCAGGTCCTCGGGAACCCGGACGCCGGCCCGGCCCTGCCCGCTGTGCCGCCAGATCGCCGCCAGCGCGAACTCCGCCACCCCGGAGCGGTCCGGCCGCACCCACAGCACCTGACCGCCGAACACCCGACGCCGGGCCTCGTGCCGGAAGCCGACCAGCCGCTCGTTGAACCGCACCTCGGCGGTCACCGGCCCGGTGTCCTGCCGGGACGGTTCACGGTCGCTGCTGCCACGGAACCGGCGCATGTCGTCGGTGTCGTCGATCCGGTTGAGCAGGTCGCCCCAGGCGGTGGCCCAGCCGGCGTCCCACGCGGCCTCGTCGACCCAGGCCAGCCGGCCCGATCCGGCGGCGGGCAGCCGGCCGACCGCGCAGTGGTAGGGACGCTTGGTGTCCCGGGCCGCCGCGTCGGTGACCAGGATCACCCAGCCGTCGCCCTTGTCCAGGTCGCGCGGGTCGGTGACCACGGGCAGGCCGCGCTTGGCTTCCCGGGGCCGTCCGGTCACGTTCACCCGCCGGCCGGTGACCACGTTGTGCGGCCCGCCGAGTACCTCGGCCAGCGCGTCGGCGCGCACCCGGATCACCTGGTCGCACAGCAGCAGTTCGCTGGGCCTGTCCCCTCGGGTCTGGGTCACCAGCGCCAGGGTCCAGCCGGCCGGGCGCATCTGCGCGGCGTCCCGGTAGGACGGCAGCAGGTCGTGGTCGAACACCCGCAGGCACCCCCCGGCCAGCGACTCGTGTAGCGAGCGCACCACCCCGGCCAGCGCCGAACCGGGCAGGTAGGGCGCCGGGCCCGGCCCGTCGGAGTCTGACCGGTCGAACCGCCGGCGCGGGAACCGCTGTTCCTCGTCGCGGACCAGCAGCGGGCTGCGCGCGGTCACCGTCACCCCCACCCGCCCCAGCAGCCGAGGCGACCCGTCGTCGGCGGCGCCCATCGCGGCATGCCCGGCCGGCTCCCGCCGGAACGTGCCGGTATCCACGTCCGGGAACGGCACGAACGTATAAGGATTGATGAACTCGGCCACGCCAGCCCCCTCAGCGAATTTCCTCAGCGACGCGCACGGGTCGGAACGGTCGGCGTACCCGACGGCTCGTGCGCGACGAACCGCCACCGGTGCGGACCGAACACCCAGCCCAGCCCCATCGCGATCGTCGTCGGGCCGGCGAGGAACAGCAGGTGTTCGCCGGTGGCATCCTGCCCGGCCAACCAGGCCGTCCACTGTTGGTAGATGTACCGGACGGTCAATTCGAAGGAGGCACTGTCCTCGTCCACCTGCCGATCCGCCGTGATGACCAGGGCGGCTCGGCACCGGTCGCCCGGTCCGATCACGTACTCCTCGGATCGGCCGGTGCCAGCCGCCCCGCGCATCTTCGGCACCACCTCCTGTGGCGTCGCGCTGAGCACGACCATGAGGGCGAGCCGCTCGGTGCCGACGGCCAGGTTCTCCGTCTGGTGGTGAAGGAAGCCGGCCTGTTGCCCTTCGGTGTCGGTCAACGGTTCGCGCAGGTGGCTGCCCAGCCGCACCGACGGGTAGTACCGCATGCTCTGGCCGAACCCTGACTTCTGCATAAGGCTCAGCGGGAACGATCCGGTCCGGACCAACCGGCCGAGGGCGAACGAGTCGTGCAGGGTGGCGTTCAGGTACACCGTCACGTCCTGGGCGCCGTTGCCCGACGCGCTGTTCAGGCGCCGCTTCACCTCGGCGAGTTCCGCTGCGCGGCGGGTCGGATTCGTCGACAGCCGCCTGCGGATCAGCGCCGGGTTGGGGCGTTCGGTTTTGGCCTGGGCCAGCGCCACCTGGGCCGGATACCCGTCCCAGTCCCGGTGTGGATCACCCGGGTTGAGATCCAACACGATGTCGCCACCGTGCCCAGCAATGACGATGGTGGCACCGGCCCAGATCACAGCGCCGACGCCGATCGCCAGAAGGAGGATCCGGGTCGCCACGGAGTCGAGGAGTAGACCGGAGAGCACGTTCACCAGCACCGAACTCGCCGCCGCGGTCGCCCGGGTGGCCTGGCCAGCCGGGGTGAGCGGGGCGCGCAGTCGGGCGATCCAGGGCACGGGTGTTCTCCACAGCTTCCGTTCGTGGTGGCCATCCGCCACCGCGACGGGTGGGACGCTAGCCGGTTCGCCGTTGCTGTTTGGCGCCATTTCCCAAAGCTGGCGCGGGAATGGCTAAGAATGCCCGTTGGGGCATGGCGTTCGGCCCATAACCCCTACCTGACAGATCGGCCGATCGGCCCGGCAGACACGTCAGCCCCGGCCGTGCGGAGCCGGGGCTGACGTGGTGTGGGTGGTTGGACGGGTCAGTGGCGGCCGTGGTGGGTCGGAACGGCCAGGGGCGGGTTGGCCCGCTGGGCCAGTTGCAGGGCCTGCGCGCCGAACCAGCCGCCGGCGGCCGGGTCGGTCGCTCCCCACAGCGGGTCGGCGTGCAACTGGGCGTCACCGGTGAGGCCGAACGGGTTGGACGCGGTGAAGTCCCAGGCCCGCACCCCGCTGGCGACGTCGCAGGTGCCGTCGGACTCGCCGGGAATCTTCACCCACAGGTAGGCGTCGATCAGCGGGTTGCCGGTGTCGGCGGTGGGCCGTAGCCCGACGCCGGAGTCCGGCGCGTTGCACCAGTTGCCGGCGTGCAGGGTGTTGACCACGCCGGCCGGCTGGTTGAACGGCAGGGCGGCGAACGCCGACATGTCGTTGGGACCCTGGCCGTTGCGGCTGGTGTCCAGGACGAAGTGGGTGGTCGGCACGGCGGTGCCCAGGTTGGCGGTGAACCAGTCGTCGGTCCAGTGCCAGGTGCTGATGTCGTTCGGGTCCACCGCGTCGCCGGGCAGCCCGTCGTTCGGCGCCGAGGAGGAGAAGTACTGGCTGGCGCAGAAGTCGTAGTGGCCCAGCCGCCACCCGCCATCGGCCGGGTTGGTGGCGAACGCCATGCACTCGGAGATCCAGGTGCCGTACTCGGTGAGCTGCGGGGTGGCCTGGTAGTTCGACACGTTCAGGAAGAACCCCTGCGCCCGATCCACACCGGCCCGCACCAGCCGTTGGGCGATGTCGCCGGTGCCCAGCCACGCGCTGTGCGTGCCGTCCAGGTACAGCCCGACGTTCGGCTGGCGCTCGAACCGGTCCACCGCGGCGTTGAGCTGGGCGTAGCGGGTCTGCGGGTCCGCACCCGGGCCGCTGACCTGGCATGACTCGGGGTTGCCGTTGATGTCGATGTTGTTGGGGATGATGCCGAGACTGTCCGGCTCAAGCAGGACGACGGCCCTGCGGTTGCCGATGCCACTGGCGAACCCGTCGATCCAGGCCAGGTAGGACGCGGTGTCGGCCGCCCCGCCGGCGGAGAACTGCGCGCAGTCGCGGAACGGGATGTCGTAGGCGACCAGCACCGGCACCTGGCGGTGCGCGGCGGCGCGGGTGACGGTCCGGTGGACGTCCCGCCGGACCTGCTGTGGGGTGCCGCCGGTGAACCACACCGCCTGCGGCACGGACACCAACGCGCGCAGCAGGGCGGCGTCGCCGGTGTCGTGCCGGGCGCGCAGACCGGCGACCTGGGCGACCGCACCGGGGTTGGGTGGCGGCGTGAAGAACCGGGTGTTGGCGGCGGGCGCGCGGGAGGTGTGGCCCGGGCCGCGGGCGGACGGGCCGGCGATGGCCGCCGTGGACAGCGACATCACCGTGGTCGCGGTAGCGGCGGCGACCAGCGCCGTGGCGGCACGAAGCGGGAGTGATCGTGACAAGACATCCCCCAACCGTTGCGGTGTTCCGTTGTGGCGTGGCAGGACGGCGGCACGCTCTGCCGAGCCTGCCCGGTTGGAACCGAGCATGCTGAAAGCGCTTACATACTGTGCTGACAGACAGATTCCCGCTCCCACGGGGCCACTGTCAAGACCTGGGACCACTTCGCCGCACGGGCCGTCGGCCCGATCTGGATTAGTGTCGCGCCGGCCGCGCGGCATTTTGGGGACTTCTGGCGTCGAGCGGGCGCCGCCACCGGGAGCGGTCGTCGGGGCACCACGAGCGGAAAGGCGAGTGTGCATGCGAGGTAGGACGATCACGCGGACCGCGGCGCCGACGCCGTTCCGGGTCGCGAGTTGGAACATCCGCGACGAGTTCAGCCGATGCCCGGCGCTGGACGACGCCGGTGCCGCCGGCAAGGTCACCACGATGGTGAAACTGACAAACGACCATGACCTGAACGCGGTGATGTTCCAGGAGACCTTCCGCTGTGTGGCTACCTGAACCTGTAGGCCGGTGGCGCGGTTCCACACCGATCCGCGCCGGGTGAGCCGGGGGTGACACACAGGTATGGCGGGGCGGCCACGGGAGGTGGGCCGCCCCGCCCTGGGGCACGGGGATGGCGGCCGGATCAGGGGCCGTCACACCCGCTGGTACGTGTCGGTCGTCGGATCAGTGGTCGCCAGAACGGTCGCCGCCGTGGTCGTCACCGGCGTCGTGGCCGGCCGGGTCGTCAGCGCCGTCCCGGTCGCGGTTCCGGTCGCGGTCGCGGTCCTGGTGGTCGGGGTCGTTGGCGTCGTGGCCGGGCGGGTCGTCGGACACGCCCGGAGGCCGTAGGCCGCCGTGGTCGTCACCGGGTTCGACCGAACGGGAGTGGCTGGTGCCGGGGTTCACGGTGCTCGGGTTGCTGCCCAGTGCCGATGCCGCCGTCGCGGTCCCGACGCCGGCTACGGTTGCCAGTCCCAGGGCCAGGAGGATCACTCGTCGTCTCATGGGACCGAGTCTGCGGCGGGCCATCGTAAGCACACGTTAAGCGAACCCTAGAACCTTCCCGAGCCGGTGCCCGGCGTGGTGTGCTCCCGCGAGAACATTTGAGGCGGCCGGTGGAGCGGGCCGTCTGGACAGGGGCTGATCGGCTTGCGGTAACGCGGCTGGCACCTGGTCACCCGATAGCCCAGGCTCTGGTAGAGGGCGAGGCTGCCGTGCGGGCTCTCGGCCACGGTGGACAGGTCGGTCGAGGTCACGCCGCGTTCGGACAGCCGGGCCAGCCCGGTCGACATCAGTGCCCGGCCCAGACCGCGCCGCCGCCACGGCTCGCGCACCGCGACCCACGGGGTCAACCCGGTGCCATTCGGCCTGATCTCGTTGATCACCACGCCGGCGACCTGGTCGCCGTCCCAGGCGACCACCCACAGCCCGGTGTCGGACTGGCGCCGGCGCACATCCCGCCGGTACTCAGACAGGGAACGGGCCACGTAGCCGGTCCGGTTGTCGGCGAAGCACTCCTCGATGGCCCGGTGGATGTCGCGGTGCTGTCCCGGGGTGACCGGCCGCAGTTCGATCCCGGCCGGCAGTTCGACCCGGGCCGGCGGCGCGGTGCCGGCGGGCTCGGCGGTCAGGTCGCGGGTCATGTGCACGACGGTGAACGCCACCGTGTAGCCGTTGGCCAGCAGCAACGCCCTGGTGTCGTGTTCCCGGTCGTCGGCGTTGCCGCCCAACACGGCCGGACCCGCACCGCCGTGGGTGGCCGCGAGTTCGGCCGCCTGGTCCTCCTGCCAGCGCAGCATCGCTGTGCCGATGCCGTTCCGCCGCCACGCCGGTGCCACCCAGCCCAGCACCAGGTACAGCCGGGTGCCGTCCACCTCGGTCCACCAGTCCGCCCAGGTGTAGCCGACGACACGGTCGCCGATCCCGGCGAGCAGGCAGAACCGCGCCCGCCCGCCCGGATCGGTCACCGTGTCCGGACCGGGCATCCACACCGTGCGCTCGGCCTCGCGCACCGCGTCGCGCACCGCATTCAGACCGGCGGTGTCCGCCGGCCCGCGATATTCCCAGAACCGCGGCTCGGCCGTGCTGTGCGCGTGCATTTTCCGACCCCCGGGCCAACCTGGTGGAACACCGATCGTGTGACCGGCGGGCCGGGGGAGTCAACGCAATTTCGGCCGCCCGTCCGCCCCTGCGACTCTCAGCCGCCGGCCGCGGCCAGGCCGGGCGGTGCCGAGGCGATGGCGGTCTGGATCGCCTCCACCAGCGCCCGCGCCGCCTCCTCGGTGAGTTCGACCGCGACCCGGGCCGACGGACCCTGCGCCGGGTTGGCGAAGTCGATGTTCACGGTGTGCTCGAACGGGGCGTGCACCGGATGGTCCACGTACACCGCGGCCTGGGACAGCCCGAACCAGCCGGTCGCGCCCTTGCCGCTGCCGGTGATCTCGATCTTCTCGGTGAGGTACGTGCACATGCGAGGTCTCCTCAGGCGCTCAGGTGCTGGCCGAACCAGTCGAAGATGCGCGTCCAGCCGTCCACCGCGGCGGCCTGCCGGTAGCTGGGCCGGTCGACCGCGAAGAACGCGTGCCCGGCGCCGTCGTAGCGGTGGAACTCGAACGTCTTGCCCAGCCTGGTCAGCTCGCCTTCCAGGGTGTCCACCTCGTCCGGCCCGGGGAACTTGTCCTCGTTGCCGAACAGCCCCAGCAGCGGGCAGGACAGCTTTTCGGCCAGCGGGAGTATCGGGCGCATCCAGGACATGGACTCCGGCGGGTCGTTGACCACGAACGCGCCGTAGCAGTCCACCGCGGCGTCCAGGTCCAGCGAGCAGGCGGACAGGAACGTCTGCCGGCCGCCCGAGCAGTGCCCGATCACGCCGACCTTGCCGTTGGCCGAGGTCAGCGACCGCAGGTAGGCGGCGGCACCGGCGACGTCGCCGACCAGCCGGTCGTCGGGTACGCCGCCGCCGGCCCGCACCGTGGCCGACGCGTCGTCCGGGCTGGCACCGGGTGCCTCCCGCCAGTACAGGTTGGGGCAGATCGCCGCATAGCCGTGCGCGGCGAACTTGCGCACCATCTCCTTGGTGGCCGCGTCGTAGCCGGGCATGTGGTGGATCACCACGACCCCGCCGAAGGGGCCCGGAGCCAGCGGCCGGGCGAGATACGCCTCGATCTCGTCTCCGCCGTGCCCGTTGACCGTGACGGTCTCGGCCATCATCGCGTCGTACACGTACCCAGCCCCTTTCGCCGGACCGGTTCAACCGGCCCGGAGGTGACAGATCCAGAAGTGACGCTAGTGAAACTAAGGAACACCCTCGGGCTCGTCAACGCTGCGGTGTCGCCGGTGCGGTGACCAGACCCTCCCGGTCAGTCTTCCCGGTCAGTCTTCCCGGTCACGCGAGCGGGTGGTCAGGTCGGCTAACCGGGTGTCGCGCCGGGGCAGGGGACGAATTCAAGATCATTCTTTGCCAGTTGGGGTTTTCGCTTCTGCTGGCTTGGGTAGGTTGCACCCATGTTGCCCAGGGATATGGGGGCTTACCCCAACATGCGGTTTCGGGCGGCGGCGCTGATCGCGGGAGCGAGCCTGGCGGCCGGGCTGGCGGCCGGGTGTGACGGGCAGGTGAGCCTCGGCTCGGGGTCCTCCTCGCTGGGTGCGTCGGCCGGTCCGACCGCGACGGCGAACCCGACCCCGACGGCGGGTCCGAGCGGCCCGGCCACCCAGTCGGCGGCGCCCGGTTCGGCCCGGGCCGAACTGGCCGCGCTGCCGATCAAGGGCCGGGCGCCGATGACCGGCTACCACCGGGACCAGTTCGGCCCGGCCTGGTCGGACACCGACCACAACGGCTGCGACACCCGAAACGACGTGCTGCGCAGCGAGCTGACCCACCTGACGTTCCGCGCCGGCACGCACGAGTGCATCGTGCTGTCCGGGGACCGCGCCGACCCCTACACCGGCACCACCATCCACTTCGTCCGTGGCGGCGCCAGCGAACTGGACATCGACCACGTGGTCGCGTTGGGCGACGCCTGGCAGACCGGCGCCCAGCAGTGGCCGGCGGACAAGCGGCTGGCCCTGGCCAACGACCCGCTGAACCTGCTCGCGGTCGACTCCTCGGCCAACCGGCGCAAGGGCGACGCCGACGCGGCGAGCTGGCTGCCGCCGAACAAGGCGTTCCGGTGCGACTACGTGGCCCGCCAGGTCGCGGTGAAGACGAAGTACGAGCTGTGGGTGACCGCGGCGGAGAAGTCCGCGATCGGCACCGTGCTGGCGACCTGCCCGGCCGAGCCAGCCCCGTCCGGCGGCAACCCCACCGTGGCCCCGCACCGCTAACCCCCGCCGCCCCCAAGCCGACCCCTCGTGAGGTTTTCTCGCGAAAACCTCACGGTTAACCGGTTACAAGGTGAGGTTTTCTTGCGAAAACCTGCGTCGGGGGGCGCGGTCAGCGGGCCACCACGACGGGGCAGCGGGCGTGGTGCAGCGCCTTGCGGGTCACCCCGCCGAGCAGGCCGGCGAAGGCCGGGCGGCCGGTGGCCCCGACCACCAGCAGGTGCGCGTCCACCGACGCCTCGCACAGTGCCACCGCCGGGCGCCGGGCGGTGACCTGGACGTCCACGGTGACCTCGGGGTACTTGTCCCGCCAGGGCATCAGCACACCATCCACGAAGGACCTGGCCCGGTCCTCGGCGTGTGTCTGAGTGGAGACCGGCAGGTATCCCAGGTCGGGCAGGGCCACCGGTGGTGGGTAGGAGTACACGGCGACCAGCGCGCGGTCGTCCCGGCCGGCCAGGTCGAACGCGTAGCCCACCGCGACCGAGGTGCCCGGGGCGTCGTCCACGCCGAGGAACACCGGTGCCGCCGGCCGTTCCAGGTGCTCGCGCACCACCACCACGCTGCCGGGTGCGTGCGTGGCGACCTGGTCGCCGACCGACCCCAGCAGCAGCCCGGCGAACCCGCCCCGCCCGCGGGCGCCCACCACCAGCAGGTCGGCGTCGCGGCCCAGGGCGACCAGTTCTCGGGAGGCCGTGCCGGCGACGACCAGACGTTTCAGCTCGGTGCCGCCCGCGGCCAGCTCCGGCTGCCGGACGGCCCGGTCCAGGTCGTGCCGCACCGCGTCGGACTGGCGGTCGAACTCGGCGCCGTCGGCCACCCCGGGCACCACCCGGCACAGGGTCAGCGGCACCCGCCGGGCGACCGCCTCGCCGGCCCCCCAGCGGGCCGCGGCCAGCGAGTGGTCGGAGCCGTCCACCCCCACCAGGACGCCGAGCCCGCGCGGGCGGTCGGTCATCGGCCGGCCGGTCGCCCGGACCCGGTCCGGTCGTGGGTCTGCTCGCCGGTACCGACGCTGTGTCCGTGGCTTTGGCCGCCGGCCACGTCGGCGGGTCCGATCCGGACGGAGCGGGCTCCGGGCACGGTGCGGGTGAGTAGTTCCACCACCCGCCGTTCGTTCGGGTAGGCCAGGTCGCCATCGACGGTCACGATGCCCTCGGCCACTTGAACCGTCCAGTGGCCCTGGTCGCCGGAGTAGTCCCGCAGACGGCGCCGGACCTCCTCGGCCACCCGGTCGTCGTCGTGCACCAGCATCCGGATCAGGTCCCGGCGGCTGATGATGCCGGTCACCCGGGTTCCGTCCACCACCGGCACGCTGCGCACGTCGTAGTCGAGCATGAGCCCGGCCACGTGCCCGGTGTCGGCGTCGTCGGGCACCGCCACCACCGGGGTGGTCATCACGTCGGCGACGGTCTGGGAGTCCACCTGGGCACCGTCGGCCAGCCGCTCGAACCCGCCGTCGTACCCTTCGGACCCCTGGTGCGGGATCTCGTGGCGCAACAGGTCCGACTCGCCGACCACGCCGACCAGCCGGCCGTCCCCGATCACCGGGAGCGTGGTGACGTCGTGTTTGGCGAGCAGGCTGACCGCGGTGGACACCGGCGTGTCGACGTCGACGGTGATCACCTCCTCGGTCATCACCTCGCGTACCCGCATCCCGGTCTCCTCCCGACCTCAGGCGCCCTTCCGCGTCGTTCCCACCCTCGACGCTAGGCCGGGACCGTCGCGGGTCGGGAGGGTCACAGGGTCCGGGGCGGGAGGACCAAGGTCCCACCCGCGCGGGTCCGCCGGTCAGGCGCGGAGTCCGGCGGTCTCGGCCGTGACACCATAGGACCACCCAATCCGGTGGTGGGGGCGGTGGGGGGCGAGCCGATGCGGTCGTGGGTGGTCGAGCGTCCGGGGCCGGTCGAGCGTGCGCCGCTGCGCCAGGTGACCGGCCCGGTGCCCGAGCCGGGTCCGGGCGAGCTGCTGGTCGCGGTGCGTGCCTGCGGGGTGTGCCGGACCGATCTGCACGTGGCCGAGGGCGACCTGCCGGTGCACCGGCAGCGGGTGGTGCCCGGCCACGAGGTGGTCGGCGAGGTGGTGGCCGCCGGAGGCGGGGCGACCGGGTTCGACACCGGCGAGCGGGTCGGGATCGCCTGGCTGCGCGGCACCTGCGGGCACTGTGGGTACTGTCGGCGCGGCGCGGAGAACCTGTGCCCGTACTCCCGTTACACCGGCTGGGACGCCGACGGCGGTTACGCGGAGTTCGCCACCGTGCCGGCCGATTTCGCCTACCGGCTGCCGACCGGTTACACCGACGCCGAACTCGCGCCGCTGCTGTGCGCGGGGATCATCGGCTTCCGGGCGCTGCGCCGGGCCGAGGTGCCGGCCGGCGGGCGGCTCGGGCTGTACGGGTTCGGCGCCAGCGCGCACCTGACCGCCCAGGTGGCGATCGCCCTGGGCATGCGGGTGCACGTGCTGACCCGGTCGGCCGAGGCGCGCCGGCTGGCCGGGGAACTGGGCGCGGCCTCGGTCGGGACCGCCTACGACAGCCCGCCCGAGCCGCTGGACTCGGCGATCCTGTTCGCCCCGGTCGGCGACCTGGTGCCGGTGGGGCTGGAGTCGCTGGACCGGGGCGGCACGCTGGCCGTGGCCGGCATCCACCTGTCGACCATTCCCGAACTGGACTACCAGCGGCACCTGTTCTACGAGCGGACCCTGCGCAGCGTCACGTCCAACACCCGGGCCGACGGCCGGGAGTTCCTCGCCTTCGCCGCCGAACACCGGCTGCGGGTCACCACCACGCCGTACCCGCTGGCCGAGGCCGACCAGGCACTGGCCGACCTGGCCGCCGACCGGGTCAGCGGCGCGGCCGTGCTCCTGCCCGGGTAACCCGGTCCGACCATGTCTGGGCGGGTAACAGTGCACCCGTCCTTCCCTTCGGGGCAGCGTCGGTACCTGACTGACACCGGCCGGGGATCATGAGTATCTGGGCGCTTCCTGAACTCTTCATATTATTCAAGCGCTCATACTGCTCAAAACACCATAAAACATCCACGCCTTGTCGTGCCGGGGAGCTGAGGTCCGCCGTGAGTGATCCGAAGTACTTCTACCTGGTCTGTGGCTCCACCGGTCTGGTGGTCGCCCCGGAGGGCGGCGGCACCGCGACCGGGACCAGGCTCGTGCTGGCCACCGCGCGGACCGGGCCGGAGGCGGACAGCCAACTGTGGTCGGTCACCGCGGACCGCAGCCTGAGGCACCGGCAGACCGGCATGGTGATCGACTACCGGACCGTGCGGAACAACCCGGTGGTGCTGTGGACCCAGAACGCCGCGGTCTCGCCGAACCAGAAGTGGACCTTGGGCGCCGGCGGGACGGTGACCTGCGACCTGCACGGGGTGGTGCTGGGGGTGGCCGAGGCTGTGCCGGGTGCGGTGGTGGAGGCGGTCGTCGCCGGCAACGCCGGTTTCCCGCTGGAAACCTGGCAGTTCCCGGACACCGCACCGTTGCCGCCGTACTTCCACCTCCGGTACGGGCGGACCGGTCTGGTGATCGCCCCGCAGGTCGGCACCGTCACGACCGGGACGAAGGTCGTGCTGGCCGAGATGGTGACCGGACCCGGGGCGGACGCTCAACTGTGGACACTCACCGGCGCGCGTACCCTGAGGCACAAGCAGAGCGGCCTGGTCATCGACTACGAGACGGCACGGAACACCCCGGTGGTGCTGTGGACCCAGAACGCCGCGGTCTCGCCGAACCAGAAGTGGACCCTGACCGCCGACGGGACGGTGACCTGCGACCTGCACGGGGTGGTGCTGGGCGCGGCCAGGGACGCGCCCGGTGCGGTGGTGGAGGCGGTGGTGCCGGATAACGCCGGTTTCCCGCTGGAGCACTGGCAGGTGGTCGAGCCGCGTCCGGCCGACCGGTTCGCCGACGCCCGGTACTTCTTCCTGCACAGCGGTGCCACCAATCTCGTGCTCGCTCTGGACGGCGGGCAGACCGCGCCGGGTACCGCCGTGGTCCTGGCGGCCAGGGCGTCCGGCCAGCGGGTCGAGAGTCAACTGTGGACACTCACCCCGAACGGGTACCTGCGACACAAGCAGACCGGCCTGGTGGCCGACGTGTTCCAGGACAACCCGGCTCCCGGCACCGGTCTGGTGGCCTGGACGCCCAACGGCGGGAAGAACCAGAACTGGACGCTGACCGCCGACGGTCAACTGCTCAGCGGGCTCGGTGATTTGGTGGTCACCGTGGCCGGGGACACCCTCGGGTCGGGGGTGGCGGTGCGCACGGCCATGCCGGTCACCGGTTCGGCGGCGCAGACCTGGCGGGTGGCGCGCGACATCCCGCCGGTCCGGATCGAGTCGGGCCGGGCGCTGTCCCTCGACGGGACCGCCCAGGCCGTGACCGTGCCCGCGCCGGACTTCCGCGACGACGACCTGACCGTCGAGGCGTGGGTCCGCACCACGGCCGGCGGTCCGGTGCTCGCCTCGACCGGCGATCTGGACAACCCCGCGGGCCTGGCGGTGGCCATCGGGCCGGACGGCTCGCTGTTCTTCGGCATGCTGGGGGTCGTCCAACCCGGTGTGATGATGACGACCACCGGCCCGACGCCGGTGCTCGACGGGGAGTGGCACCACCTGGCCGCCGTCCGCCACGGAACCACCGGGCTGGTCTACCTGGACGGTACGGCCGTGCCCGCGCTGACCGGCGCCCAGAACACTGCCGTGCCGTTCCGGCCGGTGATGTTCGCCGAGCAGAGCGACCTGCTGCTGGGCCAGGCGGTGCCCTCGACGGCGTTGGGCACCCAACCGTCGCTCCCACTGCCCGGCGTCCAGTTCACCGGGGAACTGGACGCCGTGCGGGTCTGGGCCAGGGCGCTCGGCGGCGGGGAGATCGCCGCGGGCATGCACCACCTGGTGCCCGACACCGAACGCGACCTGCTCGGCCAGTGGTCGTTCGACAACGACGACGCGGCCGACTCCAGCCCCTACGGGCGGCACGGCACCCTGACCGGCGAACCGGCCTTCGTCGACTCCGAGGTGGAACTGGTCGGGCGGGGCGAGCCGTACCTGATCACCCAGGCCCGGCTGACCCAGGACTGGGTGAGCGCACCCGCCGGCACGACCGGCACGACTGGCCTCCAGGAGATCACCGGGTACCGGGTGGTGGTGTCCATGCGGGACTCCAGCGACCAGCCGCTGTCGGGATACCTGACGCTGTGGTCGGACCAGCCGGTGACGCTGCACTTCGGCGACGGCACCTCCGCCCAACTCGCCGGCGGCGACACCGGCTGCACCCGGGCCACCGACCTGCACGGCGAACTCGGGTTCGCCATCGACGCGGCCGGGGCGCTGACCTGCCCGGCGGTGAAGGTCCGGGCCGACTTCATGGGGATGGATGAGCGGGTGCTGGTGTACCCGGACCGGCAGGCCCACGCGGTGCTGGCGACGGTGACCGGTAACACGCTGCTCGGGCAGGACGAGGCGGGCAACCCACTGCCGTCGGTGGCGAAGAACCGCCGGCCGGCACCAGTCCCGGCCGGCACCGACCCGCGGTCGGCCGACGCGGTGGCCAAGGCGATCGGACACGTGCTGAGCACCGCGGTGCGGCATGGCGTGCAGTCCGACCGGTCGCAGACCCAGACCCGGGCGCTGCCCGAGGACCTGCCGGCGCCCCGACCGTACCTGCCGCGCTACCAGCACGTCAGCCTGGTCGACCAGGGCGTGGACCACACCTCAGACGCCATCGCCACTCACTTCCTCGACGCCGACCAGCCCGTGGTGCGGGTGCTGGTCCCGGAGGACGCGCCCACTCCACACTGGACCTACGACCACGCGGGCGCGTCGTTCCGGGCGATGTCACCGGCCGAGGTGGCCACCGTGCTCGGCACGCTGGAGGTGACGCACCTGGACGACTACACCGCCGCGTTCCGGCTCGACCCGGACGTGTTCACCGGCAAGCGGACGATCAGCATGCCGGCCGCGGATCTCCGGAACGCCGCCCGGGGTGAATTGGCCAAGCGCTGGTTCGGCGGTGACTTCCTGGACGAGGTCGAGAACGCCGCCGCCGTCGTGGTGACCACTGTGGACACCGTGGTCACCGACGCGGTGGACGAGGCCACGAAACTCGTCCAGACGATCGTGGTGACCGTCGTGACCGAGGTCACCGACGCGGTCACCGGCCTGACCAAGGCGTTCGACGCCGTGTTACAGACCGTGGAGCACGCGGTCGACTTCGTCGGGGCGATCCTGAAGAAGGTCGGCGCCGCGATCCAGGACGTGATCGACTTCCTGCGGTCCCTGTTCGAATGGGAGGACATCCTGGTCGCCCAGGAGGTCATCGAGAAGTACTTCGTGGAGTCCAGGGCCGTACTCAGCCGGATCCTGCACGGCGCGGGTGACCGCGCGGCAGAGGGGATCGCGTCGTTCCGCACCATGCTGGACACGAACTTCACCGCCTGGCGGCGGGAACTCAACCCCGGGACGATGGCCGATCAGAGCGACTCAGCGGGAGGCGCGTCGCCACCGGACATCAAGTCGAAGTACGTGACGTCGATGTTCAGCCACAACCTCGGGTCGCTGACCGCCGGGGCAAGCCTTAAGGACGAGTTCGAGACGCTGATCGGCAGTGTCGCCAACGACCTGACCACGGCCCTGGCGCCGTTCACCGCGCGCGCGCCGGGCTTGCTGGACATCGACGGACTGCTCGCCGCCACCGCCGATCCGGCCACGCTGTTCGGCGCGGGCGTGGACCTGCTGTTGCGGGTTGTTCAGACGGTCACCGACGCCGCGCTGGACGTGGCCGAGAATGTGGTCCACACGGTCATGGCCGCACTGGACTCGCTGCTCGACGTCATGTACCAGATGGCGACCACGCGGATCGAGATCCCGGTCCTCACCACCTTCTACGAGAAGGTCGTGATGCTCGACAACGGCAGCCAGCTCACCATGGCAAGCCTGGTGGCGCTGGCCGCCGCGATACCGCTGACCATCACCTACAAGGCGTTGACCGGCAGCGACGACCCTGTGTTCAGCCCGGCCGACCACGACGCGTTCATGTCGATGTCGGGCAGCGACTACACCTGGATCCGCGACCCGTTCACCCGCCTGGCGACCCGGTCGACCTCCGGGTCGCCCAGTGACGACGCGCTGCTGTGGCTGAGTCGGGCCGGCCTGTTCGCCAGCGCGGTGTCCACGTTCATCTGGGGCACCGTCGCCATGCTCAGCGACGCGCTCTGGTTCGCCAAGCTGGGCGGGCAGGCCGGTGAGACCGAGGTGCGGTACCTCAAGCCGTTCTGCCTGCTCACCGTGACCGGGCAACTGGGTTGCGTCGTGTTCGGCCTGCCGGTGACCGCGGGCGACGACCAGGCCGGCGTCGCCGCGTGGGTCCTGTGGGCCGTCCAGATCCCTCCGGTGCTCAGTAACGCCGTCGGTTCGGTGGTGAACCCGTGGGTGAGGACCGGGGCGAACCTCACGGCGGGATGCGGATTCGCCGCGATCGCCATCCTGGCCTGGATGCTCGCCGCGCGCGCGGACGGCGACGACGATGACCCGGTGGCCGATGCGATCGTCGGCACGAAGGTCATCCTGCTGAACACGGCCAGGATCGCGCAGGTCTTCAAGAACGCCCTTGGGCTTGATCTGCGTATCGCGCTGGCCGTGTTGCTCACCGACTCGATCTGCTACCGCGGGGTGGTCCTGGCGACGCTCGCGGAGGTGGTCTACAGCATCGTCACGGTGTCGTAGTCGTCGCCGGGGTGATCACGGTGATCAGAGTGATCAGGGTGAGCGGAAGGCGGCGACGCCGTTGGGGGTGCCCATGCCGGTGGGTTCGTCGTAGCCGGGGCCGGCGCCGGGTCCCCGGGTGATGTCGTTCAGGTCGCCGGGGTGGGCGTAGGGGAAGGACGCGGGCTGGCTGCCGACCGGCGGGATCCCGGCCAACGCGTAGACCGCGGCGATGATCTGCGCGCTGACCGAAACGCCGCCGACCACGACGAAACCCGGTTCGCCGAACGTGTCGTAGACCGCGACGCCAATGTTGGGATCGCCGATCGCGGCGACATCGACCAGCGTCCGGGTCGCGCAGAACGTGTCCTGCTGCCACGGCGGCTTCGGGCTGGAGGCGCACCCGCCACCGGAATAGGCGGCCTCCGAGCGGGTGCGGTTACCGAGATCCCGGGACAGCGTCGTGGCGCCGACCGCGGTCACGCCCACGGCCGAGGCGGGGAAGTCCACCCCGAACCCGCTGTCGCCGGACGGGGCGGTGATCGCCACGCCCGGGTGGTCGTAGAACTCCAGACCGATGGTCTGGTCACCGGGGAACTCCGGCTCCCCGTAGGAGTTGCCGATGAAGTGCGCGCCCAGTCTCACCGCGGTGTTCTCCGCGGCGCCGAGGTTGTTGGTGGCCGGCGAGGTGGCCTCCACCAGCAGGATGTGGCAGGCCGGGCAGACCGCCGAGACCATGTCCAGGTCGAGCGAGACCTCCAGCCCCCAGCCCGGGTCGGAGGCCGGCAGCGGGCCGGGCGCACCGTTCTGGTTGACCTTGCGGAAGCACCCGTTGGCCGTGGTGCAGGCGGTCAGCCCGAAGGTGGACCGGTAGGTCGCCAGGTCGGCCTCGGCGTTCGGGTCGTCCATCGCGTCGACGACCGCCACGGTGCGCCCGGCTCCGGCCGGCGGGCCGGGCAGGTGGTAGAGCGCGTGCAGGTCGGCCGGGCCGAAACCGCCCGGCGTCGCGTTGGGCCGCACCGCGCCCGGCCGCGGGGCGTCGGCGTGGCCGCCGGCCGGGCCGATCGGCGTGCCGGGCCGGATCACCGCCTGGCAGGACATCCGCCCGGGCCGGGTGGCCTGCGGGCAGGCCCGGCCGGCGGTGGTCCCGGCCGCGCCGCCATCCGCGCCGCCGCCCATGCTGCCGCCCACACCGGTGGCGCCGGCGGCCGGGGGAGCCGTCGCGCTGAGCACGGCGGCAGTCATGGCGATGGCCGCGGCCGCGGGCCGTCCCCGGGCCGGCGTTGCTGATGTTGACCGCGATGTCCTGCGCACTGTGTCCTCCGTGAGTCTGGATCACGCGACGAGGAAGATGAATCGATATTCCCACTGTTTGGCAGCGATCGTGGCTGTTCGATGCTGTCCGGAGGGGAGACCTGCTGAGGGGTTGGCTGGCTCTCAGCCGGGAAGCCGCAAGTGGGACATATTGACATTGGCTAGTCCAAAACCTATGGTCTGGACCTGGGTGTTTACGATCAATGACCCTTGACTGCGTGTTGTTGACGATGGGGCGCCCAAGAGGGGAAAGTCATGCCGCAAAGACGCAAGCTTGCTGCTCTTGCCGTCGGGGCGCTGACGGCGGTGCTCGTCGGCTACCTGACGGCGGCGCCGGCCCACGGAGCGGTGCCGCGCGCCGGGTCGGCCGGGTCATCGGGGTCATCGGGCCCGCTGAGGACGATCGACCCGGCCGTGGTCGCGCTGATGCACCGGCAGGAGCCGCTGCTGCACGCCGTCGACCGGCTCGACGCGCTGTTCGACCTGCACAAGTCGGGGTATGCCGGGGTCAGGATCAACGTGCCGAAGCAGACCGTGCACCTGTACTGGCACGGCGCGGTCCCGGCCGAGGTCAGCGCGCTGGCGGCCCGGCTGAACGGGCCGCACCGGAAGGTCACCATCATCGCCGCGCCATACACGTTCGGGCAGCTCCAGGCCGAGGCGGACCGCATCATGACGTCCGACCACGGGGTCGTCCAGGTGCTGATCAACAACGACGGCACCGGGCTGCACGCGGTCGTGAACGAAGCGCTGGGAGCGGTTCGGCCGCTGAGCGTGCAGAGCACGGTCGCGACCACGGTCGAGCGGGGCGCGCAGATGGACCCGATGACACGGTGGGATGACATCGCCCCGTTCTGGGGTGGAGGTGTCATCGCCGATGGAATCGGCGACGAGTGCAGCGCCGGGTTCGCCGCCGTGCAGGGTGGGACGGTGGACGGCATCGTCACCGCCTCGCACTGCGGGCCCGGGGCGTGGGAGACCCCGTTCAGCACCCCGATCGGCAGCGTGACCGATGATGCGGTCGCCGAGCAGTACGACATGGAGTTCATCACCACCTCCTCGGCACCGTTCGTCTACATGGCCGGCTCGGACATCTCCGGCAACGGTGTCGGTGAGACCAACGATCCGGTCAGCACCGTGCGGGTGACCCCGACCCCGGCGGGCACCATGATCTGCACCGACGGCGCCTTCTCCGGCGAGATCTGCAACGCCAAGTCGGATGGTCCGATGGACTACACGCTGAACGGTATCGCCACCGTCTTCCACGGTGTCTTCGCTCACCAGATCAACGGCACCAACCTGTCCGGGAACGGTGACAGCGGCGGGCCGGTCATCTCGTTGCAGGGCTCGTCGGTCGAGGCCGAGGGCATCATCTCCGGCGGGGACCCGGGGTTCGACGTCCCGTGCACCGGAGTGCCGATCATGCGGACCTGCTCGTCGCGCGGCGCCTACGTGCCCATCGGCGGCGGCACCACCTCGATGGACGCCTTCCCGCTGATCACGTCTCCCTGATCTGGTCGGCCGCGCGCGGGGCGAAAGTGGTACCCGTGTTGACAGTGCCCCGGTGGAAATGTACGGTGCCGCCGTGGGGGGTTTGTCGAATTCTGACAAGTCCACCGAGAGCAGGGAGCCAGTGTTACACAGTCGTAAGCTCGTGGGATACAGCGTGGCGGCACTGACGGTATTCGTACTCGCCTCCGCGGGTCCCGCACAGGGAGCTGATTCGGCGGTGGCGGGCGGTACTGTGGCAAAGGAAGTGCCGCGGGCCCGGGATTTGCAGGGAACCGATCCGGGGAACGTCGACCTGACGCCTCGGCAGTTGCCGCTCTCCGCCGCCACAGACCAGCTCACCTCGATGATCGACGAGAACAATTCCGGGTACGCCGGAATAGTGGTCTCGCCGAAGCAGGGCACGGTCCGGCTGTACTGGCACGGGAGGGCGCCGGCTAGGATCACGCACCGGGTGGCCGAATTGAACAACCCGTGGCGCGAGGTCACGATAATCAGCGCCCGCTACACGTTCCGGCAACTCCAGGACGAGGCCGACCGGCTGATGCGGGTCGACCGTGGGATCGTGCGGGTCGGCATGAACAGCGACGGCAGCGGCCTGCGGGTCACGCTGAACCAGGCACTGAGAGGGAAGCACCCCCGGCACGTGGACAGCACCATCGCCAACACCGTGACCTGGGGTGCCCCCTTGAGCCCGCTGCCGTTCAGACCTCACGTCCGTCCGGGCCGATCCGGGTAACCCCAGGGCGTGCGCGGTGCTGACCTGATGGAGCTGACCGCGTCAGTAGTAGCCGTAGTGGGCCAGGCCCAGGTGGAACTCGTTGTCCAGGGCCTGGTTCGACTCCCGGTGCAGGGCCATGATCAGTTTCCTTCGATCGTCGCTGATCATTTTTCGACCTGCCCGGGAGAAGGGGTCCACGACCGTTTCCAGCAGGTAGTTCAGGCTGAGCCTACGGTCGATCCCGGCCAGCAGTCGGTGCAGCGGGTCGTTCCCGGCCCGACGGCTCAGGTAGCCGGAGAACGGCCGGTGCGGGATGACCTGCCAGGCCCGGGGGTCGCGCCCGGTCCGGACGAACCTGTTGAGCAGTAGGGCGATCCGGCAGGACAGCGGCGAGTAGCTCTGGTGCACTCGCTGGTCGCCGGCTGGGTAGAACGGTTCGACCGGCATGAACCGGTACAGCTCATCGAGGAATCCCCGCAGGTCGGATCGCAGCTTCTCGTAGGGGAGGACGAGGACGTTGTCCCGGCCAAAAGTCGCGACGTAGTTCCGTATGTATTTGTGCAGGTCCAGTTGCCGGGCATTCATGCTGGGGAACATCAACTGGTGTTGGCTGTGGTTCTGGAACTCGCCGTCGGCATAGTTGAGGTAACCGTCGACGGTGGGGGAGAAGTAGCGGCGCAGGGTCTGCCGGTACAACGATTCCAGCAGGTCGTCCTGCCGCCTGATCACGACGATGATCGAGGCCCTGGGAAAGAAGTGGGCGAGATTTCTGGTGGTCTGCCCGTTGTTGTGGAAGTTGTAGTGCAGGTTCCCGAAGAGCCGTTCGAGGCTGATCAGCACCGACTCCTCGGACACGGTTTCCAGCAATGTCTCCAGCGTGCGCTTCTCCCGTTCCAGATCGAGGAAGGCCGGGTCGGTGGCGGCCACCCGGGCGAGCCATTCGATGATCTCGTCGGGCGAGGTGGCCGCGTAGTTCTCGCGGTGGAGGTAGTACAGCCCGGTCAGGTGGGGGAAGCAGCGTTCCTGGAGGAATGTGGTCCCGGTCTTGGGCATCCCGACGTGGATGAAGATCCTCTTCAACGGCCCTCCCTGCGCGGCGCACGGATCGTGCGCCCAGTGGTGACCAACGGTGATTGCGGGACGGGCGGAGAACTCACCATCACAGAGGCCGGTCGGGCGGTCAAGGGGGACCCGCCGCGGCCCCGCCGCCGGCGGCCGGGCTGATCTTGACCCTCCACCCATGCTGTGATCTATAGTGCTAGGAGCCTAGGTGAATGGAGGTGCAGGTGATCGAGTTCCACCTGGACGGTCGCTCCGGAATCGCCCCCTACATGCAGCTCATCCAGCAGGTCCGCCGGGCCATGCGGCTGGGCCTGCTCGCCGAGGGCGAGCAGCTACCGACGGTCAAGGACGTGGTGGCCAAGGTCGCGATCAACCCGAACACGGTGCTCAAGGCGTACCGGGAACTGGAGTACGAGGGTCTGGTCGCACCCCGCCCTGGGGTGGGGACCTTCGTCACCCGGACCCTGACCGACGACTCGCTGGCCGCGCACGGTCCGCTCCGCGAGGAACTGCGGGCCTGGCTGGCCCGGGCCCGGGCGGCCGGGTTGGACGCCGAGAGCATCGAGGCCCTGTTCGTGAGCACCTTTCGTACGCTGACAGAGGAGAACGTATGAGCGAGCCTCGGCGAGCGAATCATCAAGGACAGTGCCACTTGTGCCTCATGCCGCCCGCAGCGAAGCGAGGACGGGCATGAGCAGTCCCGCGCTGCACGCCGAGGGCCTGTCCAAGCGGTACGGGCGACGGGTGGCGTTGTCCGACTGCACCCTGGCCATCCCGTCCGGCCGGGTGGTTGGCCTGGTCGGCCCGAACGGCGCCGGCAAGACGACCCTGCTACAGATCGCCGTGGGCATGTTGCCGCCCACCGCCGGCCGCATCGAGGTGCTCGGCGGGCAACCGGGTTCCGGTGCCGCGCAGCTGGCCAGGGTGGGCTTCGTCGCCCAGGACACTCCCACCTATGCCGGCCTGACCATCGCCGACCACCTGCGGTTCGGCGCCCACACCAACCCCGGCTGGGACCAGCGGCTGGCCGACGAGCGGATCGCCACCCTGGGCCTGGACCCTTCGCAGAAGGCCGGGAAGCTCTCCGGCGGGCAACGGGCCCAGCTCGGGCTGACCCTGGCCATCGCCAAGCGGCCGGACCTGCTCATCCTGGACGAACCCGTGGCCAGCCTCGACCCGCTGGCCCGGCGGGAGTTCCTGCGCAGCCTGATGACCTACGTGGCCGAACACGGCGCGAGCGTGATCCTGTCCTCGCACCTGGTGTCTGACCTGGAGCGCGTCTGTGACCACCTGGTCGTGCTGGTCGCCTCCCGGGTCCGCGTGGCCGGCGAGGTGGACGACCTGCTGTCCAGCCACCACCGGCTCACCGGTGCCCGCCGTGATCCGGCCGACCTGCCCGCCTGCGTCGAGGTGATCGAGGACAGCCACACCGACCGGCAGTCCACCCTGATCGTGCGCAGCACCGCCCCGATCGACGACCCGTCCCTCACCGTCGAGCAGATCACCCTGGAAGACCTGGTCCTGGCCTACATGTCACAGGCCGCCACCGCGCCGGGTCGCACGGCCGTATTGGAGCATCGATGATCTGGTTCACCTGGCGCCAGTTCCGCACCCAGACCTGGGTAATCGTCGGCGCCCTGGCCGTGCTCGGTGTCCTGCTGGCGGTCACCGGCCGCCAGATCGTCGACGCCTACGCCGCGGCCAACGTCGCGGCCTGCCACGGCGACTGCGACGCCGCCATCGCCAACTTCCTCAGCGAGGTGCGGACCGGCGCCGGCGGCAGGGTGTTCGACCTGGCAAACGCCGTCATGTACGTGGTGCCGGCACTGGTCGGCATCTTCTGGGGCGCGCCGCTGATCGCCCGGGAACTCGAAACCGGTACCCACCGTCTCGCCTGGAACCAGTCGGTGACCCGGACCCGCTGGCTGGCCACGAAGCTGGCCGTCGTCGGCGCCGTGACCGCCGCGACCACCGGGCTGCTGAGCTGGGCGGTCACGTCCTGGGCGCACCACATCGACCACGCGACCGGCGACCGGATCAGGCCGCTGATCTACGGCGCCCGCGGTGTCGTGCCGATCGGCTACGCCCTGTTCGCGCTCGCCCTCGGTGTCACCCTGGGCATGCTCATCCGCCGCACCCTGCCGGCGATGGCCGCCACCCTGGCGGTCTACGTCGTCGCCGTGGCGGCCATGCCAGAGTGGATCCGCGCCCACCTGCTTCCGGCGCGCCACGCCACACCGCCGCTGGACGTCTCCCGGCTGCACGAGATCGCGATCCGACCGGCCGGCCGGATAACGATCATCGGCGACGACCCCGGCAGTGCCGGCAACGCCTGGGTGCTGTCCAACCAGACCATCACCCCCACCGGGCACCTGTTCACCGGACCGGCCAATCCGCAGTTCTGCGGGCCCGACCACGGGCCCAGGTCCTGCATGGACTGGGTCGCGACACTGGGCCTGCGCCAGGACGTCACCTACCAGCCCGCCAACCACTTCTGGCCCCTGCAATGGGCCGAGACCGGCATCTTCGTGGTCGTCGCCGTGCTGCTCGCCTGCTTCTGCTTCCGTTGGACCCGCCGCCACCTCACCTGACACCCCGCGCCGATCTTGGTCAAAAAGGCGTTATGAGCGCTGGGATAACAGCACTTTGACCAAGATCGGCGCGGGGGTGGTTGTGGGGGGTGGGTGGGTGGGTGGTTGGGGGTGTGTGAGTTTGGTTCTCGGTTACTGGGTGTCGTCGTTGAGGATGGTGCCGGTGCCCAGGCTGTTGATGAGGATGGCGTTGACCTGATAGTTGAGTCTGACGAAGAAGGTCTCGTCGGCCTCCTGGATGCTGTCCTGAATGGTCGACACGGTTACCGTCTTGCTGGTCTCGCCAGGCTGGAACACCAGCGTGGTCCGGACCGGGTTGTAGTCTGACGGCGGATCCGCGGTGCCGTGCGCGGTACTCACGTCAACCGCGACCAGGTTGCTCGATGCCATTGACAGCGCCACGGTGAACGTGTCGGGGACCCCCTCCAGATTCGACACGTCGTTGATGGACAGGCCGGGTCCGATGGTGACGGACACCTGTTCGTACAGTCCGGTGGGTTGTCCGGAGATCTGGAAGTCCACGGTGCAGGTGTAGGTGGCCGCGGTGGCGTTGCTGCCGACGTGGACGGTGCCGTTCATGGTGGCGTCGAAGCTGACCGTCAACTCCGGGTCGCAGGTGGACACCGGGGTGACGTCGGTGTTGGATACGACCCGGCCGATCGGTCCGCTCTGGCCGGGGAGCAGCACCAGGTTGGCCGTGGTGATGGTGTCGGCGTGTGCGGCGGGTAGGCCGATGAGTCCGGCGGTGAGGACGCCGGCCAGTAGTACGCCCAGCCGGGCGACTCTGCGGGGCAGCGGGGTTGACGGTGACATGGGAATCCTCTACGTCCGAGGTACCGGAGCCGCCGGGATCCCAGGTCGCACGACAGTCGCATGACAGATCGCATGACGGGTCGCATGGACAGGGCGTAGGGAGCGGCATTCCCGGGCCTACCGGACCACCGTTGGTGGCGGAACCAGGATTCACCAGAACCCCGGCCATATCAATCTAAACTGTACAATCGGTACAGAGGGGCGCTGCTGGGGATGGTCGGCTCAGGGGCTCGGGGGGCTGTCGATCAGCGCGAGCCGTGCGGCGAACGCTCGTTCCAGGTCACCGACCCCAACGGTGTCCTCGTCCAACTCCTGGACTGGAACGGGACGGGCGGCCCCGAGTGACCGCCCGTCCCACCGGTCCACTCCGGTGCGTTCTCGGCCGCGGGCACATCCGGCGGCGGTGGCTGTCCGTACGGGCCTGGTAAGGACGTTTCCTTCGATCACGACTTCGCTCGGTACCGCAGTCGCTGGTGCTCCCGATCCTGGTCAGGTTGTCAGGGTGTGGTCGTCGTTGAGGATGGTGCCGGTGCCCTGGGCGTCGACGATCACGGCGGCGGTTGGGGCGGAGAGGGTGACCGAGAAGGTCTCGTCGGCCTCCTCGGTGTCGTCCGGGGTGATCGTCACGGGCACCAGCGTGGCGGTCTGGCCCGGCTGGAACGTCACCGTGGTGCTGACCGCGGTGTAGTCCGACGGTGCGGTCGCGGTGCCGTTCGCGGTGGCCACGGCAACGGTGACCGCGGTGGTCGACGGTACGGACATCGTCACGACGAATAGGGCGACGTGGGTGGTCGTGAGGGGCCCGCCGGACGAGTCAGTGCGCGGGCCGGACGATTCGGTGTGCAGCAGGCCGGAGCTGCCCTCCTGCCCCGACACGTCGGATACGGACAGGCCCGGTACGACGTCGACGAACACGTCCTGGAGCAGCCCGGTGGACTGTCCGGCGAGCTGGAAGTCCACGGTGCACGAGTAGGAGCCGACGGTGGCGTCGGCGGCGACGGCGACGGTGCCGTTCATGGTGGCGTCGTAGCTGACCGACAGGTAGGTGTCGCAGGTCGGCACCGGGGTGATGTCGGTGTTGGACACCACCCGGCCGATGGAACCGACCTGCCCCGGCGCGAGTGTCAGGTGCGCCGAGGGGTTCACCGCGTGCGCGGCCGGCGCCCCGAGCAGCCCGACGGCCACCACACCGGCCAGCACGACACCTGTCCGGCTCAGGGCACGGGGGAGCGATGGAGACATGGCAGGTCCTTGTCCTGTGTGAGTCCTGTGTGAGCGGCATGCGGCGCACCCAGGATTCAGCAGAATAACGACCAGATCAACCGAATCCGTACTTCTGGCAGCAACGGCGCAATTTCCGTTACCGCATCGCCCCAACGGCAATGGTCCGGAAAGAAATATCCGGTGCACCCGAACGGCCGCGACATCATTCCACCACTGGTGATGAGTGTACCTGTAAAGATTTCTTTACGGCATTTGTCTGGTTGGAAGTGACGGGGTGTGTACCATTGCCGACGATGATTTGCTGCGCTGTTCCGCCGGACGTGTTGCGCCGAACGGGCTATTCATTGGCGGGTCAGCCGCCGAGCCGCCCGTTGTCGTCGTTGAGGATCGTGCACACGCCCTGGCCATCGACGATCACGGCGTTGCCCGGCGCTGACAGGTCCACGCTGAACGTCTCGTCGGCCTCCCTGACGGTGTCCCTGGTGACGACCACGCTCACCGGCGCGCCCGTCGTGCCCGGAGGGAACGTCACGGTCGTGTCGACCGGGGCGTAGTCGGGGTCCGCGGTGGTCGCCGTGCCGTCCGCGGTGGTCGCAATCATGGTCACCGTGTCCGGGGATGGCCCGGACAGCCTCACGGTGAAGGAGGCGAAGGTGAAGCGGTCCCCCGGGGTGGGCGGGTCTCCGGTGTCCGGCGAGACAGCCGTGCTGCTGGTCGAGGTGGCCGGGTCACCTTCGTTCACCGCCACGTCGGTGATGAACGCGGTGGGGACCACGTCGACCACCACGTCCTGGACCAGCCCGGTGGACTGCCCGTCGAGTTGGAAGTCGACCGTGCAGGAGTACGAGCCCGCGGCGGCGCCCGGCGCGACGGTGACGGTGCCGTTCAGCTCCGCGGCGTAGCTGATGGACAACTCCGGGTCGCAGGTGGCTACCGGGGTGACGTCGGTGTTGGACGTGACCCGGCCGATCGAACCGCTCTGACCCGCCGGAAGGGTCAGATGCGCCGTGGGATTCACCGCGTGCGCGGCCGGCGCGGCGATCAGACCGACGGTGAGCGCACCGGCCAGCAGCGCGCTCAGCCGACCCAGTAGCCGACCCAGTAGCCGACCCGGGACACGTGACGACGCGGATGACAGTGACATCGAAGTCCCTCTGCGTTCGGCGATGCCGGGGCCGGTCGGGCTCCCGTGTCGCGCGCGGAAGGGCGTGGGGGAGCGGCATCACCCGGGGCCTACCGGGCCACCGGTCGGTGGTGCCTACAGCATCCCGCACGCGTTCGGACCCGCTCAACCCAAAGTTTCGTACCAAAGACAGCGAGCGGTGCCACGCGCCCGCCCACGAACGCCTGCCCGAGACCGCCGGCGACCGTGCGCCGGCGGCCCGGTCCGAGCTATGAGCAGGCGTTGTTGTCGCCGTGGGCGAGGAAGTGACCGGTGAAGGAAGATGTGCCCTGGATCGGTTGCGCGTAAGCCATCTTGGTGGTTCCGGCGCAGTTGTACATCGTCATCGAGACGTCACTCGCGGCGGACAGCGTCTTCCACCTGCCTCCGGTCACGGCCTGGGCGTTGGTGAACGTCGGCGGCGCCGAAGCGAGGTACGGGAGCTTGTGGTTGATAGATGTGCGCTCGTAGATCCACTCGGCGTGGCCGTCATCGCTCCACGAGCCGGACACCCCGAACGTGAAGCTGAGATTCCTGGTCGTGTTCCAGACGTGGAAGTCCGGGCCGGTGGACGTGTACTTGATGTGGGCGCCGACCACGTCACCCGGCTGCACCGCGAAAGTCAGCGGGATCTGGCTCTCCTCCGGGAACACCTCGTACCACAGGTAGTACCTCTTCGTGCCGTTGACGAAGTCCGACTCGGTGCCAGCCTGCATCAGAGGGAACTGGGAGCTATGCCCGAGGCCGACGCCGACCCACGACGACGAGTACTCATTGGTACCGGCGACGCCGCCGAGTACTCCCGGCGCGTGCCACTGTGCCTCCGCCTCGGTGTAGGTGACACCGTGCGCCATGTAGCCCGACCAGCTAGTGCTTTTGGCGGTGCTGGTCACCCCGTCGGGGGACACGGTGGTCTGGATGGTGCCGCCGCTGCTGTGGTCGTTGGGTGTGGTGTTCGGACAGGCGCTGGTCAGCGCCGCGGGCGACAGCACGAACTTCTTCCA
>DASULA010000149.1:0-8801 GCA_036278435.1 Mycobacteriales bacterium
AGCTCGGCCACCAAGTCGAGCGCGGCCTCGTGGTGGCCGGCGTCAAGAAGCCAGGCGACCACCATGAGGGCGGCTTCTTCGGGTACGTCTATCCGGTAACGCTCTCCGGGCAGTGCGGCGAGAAGCTCGGCCTGACCCGCGTCGCTCAGGTACCACAGGTTGAGCCGCTCACGGTCGGTCGTACCGGGAGCGCCGTCCGGCAGGGCGCGCAGGCAAGCCATCTCATCTTCGCGCAGCGGTGCCTCGGCCAGGTACCGCCCGGTCGGGAAACCGCCGTGCGCCACCTCCAGAGTCACCCAGGCCGGGGTGTCAGCGACCGGCGTCCGGGACCCGACGATGAGTTCCCCGCTGCCCAACCCGGCCACCACCGCCTGCCACCGCGTAAGCCTGCGCCGGGCGTGGTCCAGGGCCGGACCGTCTCCCGCGGCGGCCACCTGCCGTAACGCCCGCTCAAGCTGCCCGAAGGCATACAGCGGCGACACGGACCACCGCGGTTCGTCGGACACCACACCTCCGCACGCCCACCAGACTCCGAGGCGAGACTTGAACTCGCGCCCTCCCGGGTTTCAGCCGGGTGCTCTGCCGCTGAGTTACTCCAAGGACACCGACGACGGTAGACATGGAGGCAGGACTCGAACCTGCGCCCTCCCGGTCCAGAGCCGGGTGATCTGCCGCTGATCTACTCCATGACGTCCACCGCAGCCTACCGAGGCACCGCCCGCGGGACGACGCGATTTCCGGACGAGGCAGTCAGCGAGGTGCCAGCCCAGTAGCTGGAAGTTCGCACCATCCGGCAGCAGGGTGCCGTAGCCGCCGAAGGTGGGTACGCCGTGTGCCCACCTTGGGGCGTACTTGGCGATTTCCTCGGCGGGGAGGACCCGCATGACCTGTCTCCGCAGCCGCAGCTCGGCTTCCTCGATCAGGGAGAACGGGCGGGCCAGCACGCCGAACTGGCGGGCGAGGTCCTGGGAGGTGACGATCCCGACCAATGTGCGGCGGTCCGGCCCGCGGACCAGGACGTAGCCGCGCTGGTAGATCTGCGCTGTGGGCTGTGCGTTCGCGGGCGGGGTGACCGAAACCGAACCTGCGGAGATGTCGACGGTGTCCTGCGTCAGGAATTGACTGTCACTGCCTGCGGCGCCCAGACGGCGCCTCGCCGTGGTGTCGTCGCCGATACCTCCAGTATCGACTCCTCCCGTGCGGTGCATCCGTCTGGATCACCGCATACAGCAACGAACTTCAGGCGCAGGACACTAGAAGAATCCGTTGAGGTAGCTGGCTGGTGCGTCGGGGTCAGAACTGCGGTAGAACTCTACGGCGGCGTCCACCAACTCCTCCGTCCTGACGCTCCCGTCGTGGTCGGTGTCCAGCCGACCGAACGCCTCGTCGCGCTCGGCCTGGGTCAGACCAGACCGGGCGAACGCGGCGTTGAACTCCGCCTGGCTGATCGCGCCGTCGTTGTCCCGGTCCAGCATGCCGAAGTAGGCCCGGTGCGGGGGGTTCAGCAGGCGTTCGAGTTCGCCCGGCCGGTCGGCCAGGGCGGTCATGGCGGCGACGTACTCCTGGAGGGAGAGCTGGCCGTTGCCATCGGAGTCCACGGCGCCCCAGAACTGGTTCAGGGCGTTCTGGAGCTCACGCTGCTTCGGGGAATCCAGGTCCTCCCCGACCTGCTCGCAGAAGCGCTGGGCAACGGCCTTGATGTCCGCCTTGTCGATCACCCCGTCACGATTCAGGTCAAGCATGGCGAAGTTCTTTTCGAGCTTGCGCTCACGTACCTGGGCAGCAGTCATGTCGTGCCGAACCTTTCAGACAGGAGAGGTGTGACCACGGAGGATGGCAGGCGTTGTTCTTGACAGAGTGCTTCTTGACAGAATCCTTCGTGATGTGTGACCTCGCGCGGCGGCGCGCTCGCCTCGCGGTTGTCACACGGAACTCTGACGCACCAAGTGTGCACCACGCCGGCCAAGCGCAACAGCCCCTGACTCGGAATTCGAATGCCAATTTCAGTGGCCGGCTCCACTCCCAACCAGTCGCCAATTCGTATTTCTGAAAAACAGCAGTAGCTCGACATGTCAGACAAACAGCATCGGTGATTACAGTAGCCAGCTTTCCGGCATCGGGCACAGTATCAGACTGATACCGGCCATATCATATCGCGGCAGCCGCTCGTCCTACCGCACGAGTACGCCGAGTTCGCTGGTAATCCTTCGTCCCGTCATACCCGCCTCGACCGCGATCTGGTCAATACCGAAGGTGTACCATTCGTGCTCCATGTGACACTCTCGTATGATCGTTCCTCGCTCGGACACCTGCCACCGCGCCCGCCACCGCATGCGGTCCGGCCCCAGTGGTTCCCCGGACATCCACGCTTCGTACAGGTGATCCCCGATCAGGTCCCGGGCGATACACATCGAGGGCACTACCTGCGGGCTGCTGATGGCCATGAGCTCCACCACGATGGGAGCGCCGGGACGCAGCCGATCGGCGAGCCTGCGCCACAGCGTCGCGCGGTCGGTGGGGTTCAGGTATCCGACCATGCCGCAGATCACCGCCGCGGAGAGCCGGTCGGGTCGCCGAACCTCCTGTGCCGTGCCGGCCACGATCGTGACGCGAGCTTTGAGGTCGTCGTCGGACACGACCCGGCTGGTCAGCACCGCCCGCATACCCGGTGACGGCTCCACCGCGAGGATGCGCGCGTCGGGAAGGGTTCGGGCGATCACCTCGGTGGAACGGCCGGTTCCCGCCCCGAGATCGGCCACCGGCCCCCGCGTGGTGTCGACGCCGGCCAGGGCCTCGGCCAGCGGCGGATCGGTCCCCAGCCGGTGCCGGTGCGAGACGATGTCGTAGAACTCGGCGGAGGCGGAGTAGTCCATGCTGGCTCCTTCGTGCTGGTCGCCCGCGGTCGTCGTGAGTTGTCGTGAGTTGTCGTGGGTCGTGGGTCGTCAGGGCAGGACGGATGCGCCCGGCGTGGTCAGGGTGGTCTGGGCGGCTTGGGCGAGACAGTCGACAACCGCGCGTACCGTGCTGTCGCGGTGCGGCTCGAGGTAGAAGTGGTCGCCGGGGAACGTCCGCAGGGCAAACCCGCCGTGCGTGCTGGCGGCCCACGCCCGCGCCTGCGCCGGGGTGACCTCGGGGTCCCGGTCGCCGACGAACGCGGTGACCGGGCAGTCCAGCATCCGTCCCCGGGCCGGTCGGTAGGTCTCGATGAGCGTGTAGTCGGCGCGGATGGCGGGCAGCACCAGCCGCCTCATCTCCGGGTCCTCCAACAGCGGGAGGCTGGCCCGGTTCAGGCTCACGACCCGCGCACAGAGGGCCTCGTCGTCGAGGAGGTGGACCCCGGTGCGGACATGGTGATCCGGCGCCTCCCGGGCGGAGACGATCAGGTGCGCCGGGCCGGCCGGGCCAGACAGACCGGGTAGGCCGCGCCGGTGGAGGCGCACCGCGACCTCGTGCGCGACCGCCCCGCCCATGCTGTGTCCGAACAGGACGACGGGCACCGCGAGCAGGGACGCCACCGCGTCGGTGACGGCCTCGGCGAGCTGGTCCATCCGGGTAATCGGCGGCTCGCCGAACCGGTCCTCGCGGCCCGGGTACCGCACGCAGTGCAGTTCGACGTTGTCGGGGAGCAGAGACGGCCAGGTGCGGAAGGCGCTCGCCGCGCCGCCGGCATGCGGGAAGCAGACCAGGCGGACGCGCGGCCGAACCCGGGTGCGGTAGCAGCGGAGCCAGTCGTCGATCATCGGAACTCCTCCCCGGTCAGGTCGGCCACCGACAGCGGCCGGGGCTCGGCGGGCCGGATGAGGTCCGGGCGGCCGAGCCGGGTGGTCAGCTCCAGCCACACCGCGCTCGTGGTGAGCTGGTACTGCTCCTCGCCCTGGGACCGGACCTCGCCGCGAACCGTCTCGCCGAACGCCCGCAGCGCGCGTCCGACGCCGTCGGGCCAGGCTTCGGTGAACATCCGCCGGAAGGACCGTGGCTCGGCGGCCCCCAGGACCACGGCGCTGGGCAGGTCGAGCCGGTCGGCCGACGGACCGGTCAGCACCGGACGGCGGTCGGTGTCCCTGCGTACGTGCAGCCGGGGGTGCCACAGCACCGGGCCGTGCGCATCGGCGAGCGTGAGCACTCCGCCCTCGGCGCCGAGGGTCACCCGATGCAGCAGGTGCGCGTGGTTGTCCGGGTCGTCGGGGTGGATCTGGTTCTGCACGCGCAGGGTCACCGGCACGCCCGCGAGCACGCCGGCCACACCGCGGAACGGCATCGCCGCGTCGGCGAGGGCCGCGACCCGCGGCGAGGGCGGCTCGGGGTCGGCGAACGCCCACGGCCGCAGGCCGCCGAGGGCTCGGCCGAGGATGTCCACCGCCGGGTAGAGAACCTGGCTGGCGCACAGCACGTCGACGAACGCCGGACGTTGCCGGGCCCGCAGGTTCCGCGCGGCGGCCAGGAACCGCCGTACCGGTTCCAGGTGCGGGTAGAAGGAGTTGACCCGGTAGTGCACGCCGTGTCGGCGGGCCTGTCGCAGGCAGCCGGCCATCTCGTCGCTGTGCACCGGTTGCTCCTGGAGCACGTGGATGCCGCGGGTGAGCAGGCCGTCGGCCAGTTCGCTGCCGTCACCTCCGGCGACGGCGGCCCGCACGACCACGCAGGCGATGTCCACGTCTGCGGGCACCTCGGCGATGTCGGTGAAGTACCCGACGCCGTGTCGCTCCGCGTCGGCGCGGGACCGCGCGCCGCCGCGGCCGAGCACCCCGGCGAGTTCGAACGTCGGCTCCAGGGCGCGCACGGCTCGCAGGTAGAACTGGCCGAAGCCGGTGCCGCACACCAGCACCCGAAGCGGCCGTCGGCCGGTCAAAGCGCGCCCCGCTCGACGGTCTGGATGTCGGCACCGTCGACCGGCTCGACGATCTCGATCGCGTCGACCGCTCCGGCACGCCGCAGCCGGTCGACCGTGTCGGTCGGATCGAGCACCTCGGCGGCGTAGTGCAGTCCGGGCGGCACCCGACCGCGGGCGATCGCGGTGAGCGCCAGCACGGCCACCGTGGCGGTGAGCCGGTAGCTGTCCGAGACGTGCACCACGGCCCCGCGTCGGTGGGTGTCCGAGTCCAGCGCGAACGCCAGCCGGTAGTACGGGCGGCGCCCGGCCAGGTCCAGCCGGGACGCCCGGACCACCTGGTCGCTGGCCTCGGCGAGTGCCTCGGCGTCGGACGGCACCCGGGCACCCAACCGGCCCAGCACCCGGCGCAGGTGACTACCCGGAAAGACGGTGAACCAGTCCAGTTCGGACAGTCCGAGTGCCCCGGCCAGCCGTTCCGCCTCGGCGCTCAGGAAGGGGTGGGTGGACACCCGGCCCGGAAAGAACGGCAACTCGACGTCCTCGGCCGGTCGCAGCACCCGGGTCACCACGCGGCCGGCCCGCCATGCCGCCAGTGACTGGCCATACCGGGCGGTGCCGGCCTCGTCGCCGGACAGCAGCAGGTCGGTGGCGACGGTCCGGCCACACTCGTCCAAACCGCCGGTCCAGGCGGTCAGCCGGCTGGCGCTGCCCGGGCAGCGCTCGGCCAGCCATCGGGGCACGAGGCCCGACAGCCCGGGGAGCATGCCCGCGGAGAGCACGACGGTCCGTCCCGCGGTGACCAGGTCCGAGCCGGCCAGGCTGCGGTGCACCGGGACGTCGCCGGCGACGTCGACGTAGTCCGCGCCGGCGGCCAGCGCGGCCCGGGCAACCCGGTCACCGACCAGGTAGGACGGCCCGGTGCAGTTCAGCACGACCTGGCAGCCGCGGCAGAACTCGACGAGTTCGGTTCGGTGGCAGACGTCCACGCCGACCGGTTCGGCACCCGGTCCCAGGGTGTCCGCGACGGCGCGCAGTGCCTGCCGTCCACGGCCGCCCAGCCGTAGCCGGTGCACCCCGCGTTCCCGCAGTGCCGCCGCGGCGGCCCGGCCCACCACACCAGAAGCGCCGACCACCCCGACCACCCCGACCGGTCCGACCAGCCCGACCGGTCCGGCCGGTGCGTCCGGACTCATCGATCCCCGCCGGGAAGTAGGTCGTACACCCCTGCCGCATGCGGCTGGGACAGACAGGTGAAGTGGTCACCGGGGATGTCGACGACGGTGAGGTCTCCCAGGCACACCTCGCGCCAGTAGTTCCCCATGTTCTCCCGCAGGCCGGGAAGGAAGCCGTACCGGCCGGAGTGGCGTAGGAAGGTGATGTCGCCCGCGTAGGGTTCCGCCCGGTGCCGGGTCACCGCGGACAGGCTGTGCCGGAACACCCGGTACAGCCGGGTGAGGTCCTCCGGGCGCGGAGCGGACGCCGAGTCCGGCATCGCCCGAGCCAGGGCGGCGAGGCGGTCCGGCTGTGGCCGGTCGGCCAGGTCCTGAAAGCACCTGCCGACCTCGGTCAGGTCCGCGTGCGGACCGCGGTCGTCGGCCAACTCGGCGATGCGTCCGGCCGGTATCCGGTCGGGGGTCTCGGCGAGCACCACGTCGATCGCCCTGCCGAACAGGGTGTCGTCACAGGGGTAGCCGAGCCGCGCCGGTGCGACGCCCAGCGACAGGGCGAAGGCGTACTCCGCGACGAGTTCCTCCTCGACGAGGAAGGACGGGCGGTAGCAACTGATCACGGTGAGGCCGTCCACCCGCGCTCCGGACTCGGTCAGCATCCGGGCCACCTCGGTGGCGATCAGCCCGCCCATGCAGTACCCGACCACGTGGAACCGGTCGTCGCCGCCGGCGAGCAGGGATCGGGTGTGGTTGGCGGCGAGCCGTTCGACGAGTACCGCGGGGTCGACGTGCAGGTACCGGTCGACCGGGCCGGCTTCGACGCCCAGCACCGGACCCGCGGCCGGTCGCCGAGCCATCTCGTCGAGCAGCGCCTGGTAGGGCAGCAGGGTGCCGCTTCCGTCGTGCACCAGCACCCGCACCGGCCCGGCCCCGGCACGGGTGAACGTGACCGGAGTCGGGTCGGCGTCCGCGCCCGCTCCGGCATCGGCGTCCCCGCCGGTGTTTCCGCCGGTGTCCGCCAGGTCGGGCGCGGGCGGCGCTGAGCGAAGGAAGGCCGCCAGACCGGCCACCGTGGGGGACAGCAGCATCTGGCGCAGCAGGCTCTCCCAGTCGGTCTGCGCGGCCCGCGGCTCGCGTTCCCGCAGTTGGCCGACGAGCCGGGCGACCAGCAGCGAGTCCCCGCCGAGTGTGAAGAAGTTGTCGTTCCGGCCCACCCGCGGGCAGTCGAGCACCCGCATCCACACCTCGGCGACGCGGCGTTCGAGGTCGTCCCGCGGCTCGTCGGCCGGGGCCGCGCCGGGCCGCGCTTCGGCCCGGGCGGGCAGCCAGCCGCGCAGCAGCTCGCGGTCGACCTTGGCGTTCGGCGTCAACGGCAGTGCGTCGAGGACCTGCACCTGTGCGGGCACCATGTGCTCGGGCAACCGGGCCGCGGCGTGCGCGACCAGCTCGGCGCTGGTCACCGGGGCCCGATCGACCTTGACCCTGGCGAGGAAGACGTGTTGCCCGGCGAGCGCGAGCGCCTCGTGCGGTTCGGGGTAGCACAGTGCGGTCTCGGCCCCGGCCGCGGTGAGCAGGTCGAGCCACTGGTCGCGGCTGAGGAACGTCCGGTCGGCATCCCCGCGAACGTCGTCGAACCCGGCGGCCAGGCCGTCGACGAAGTCCATCGACACCAGCAGTGGATGCCGCTCGACGGTGGTCTCCACGATCACCAGCCACCCGCCCGGCGCCAGCAGCTCGCGCAGTCTGCCCAGGACCACCGCCGCGTCCCGCGCGTTGTGCAGCACGTTCTGGCACACCAGGACGTCGAAGGAGTTGGGCAGCAGGCCCTGCGCGCGGGGGTCGGCGTTGATGTCGAACAGGCCGTAGCGCACCCACGGGTACCGGCCGAGGCGCCCGGCGGCCTGGGTGGTGAAGAACGGGGACACGTCGGTGAACAGGTAGTCCACGGGGAACTCCGCCAGCGCGGGGACCAGTACCGTGCTCGTGCCGCCGACGCCTGCGCCGACTTCGAGGACCCGCAGCGGGCGGTCGCCGGTCCGTTCGGCGATCGCGCGCAGCCCGGCGACGACCGCCTGGTTCAGGCATTGACTCACCAGGTTGTCGCGATAGACCCCCTCGGCCACCGACCAGGTGCCCTGCGGGAACAACAGGTCCAGCGGGTCGCGCTCGCACCGCAGCAGTTCGGCCAACTGGGCGCTGCTCGTCCGGATCAGCGCCAAGAGGTCCGCACCGTAGCCGAGGGTGCGTTCGGTGTCGGCCAGGTCGTCCCACCGGCGGGCCAGCGCGGCGGGCTCGACAGTGTCCAGACCCCGGTAACGTCCGCCCGCCTCACCGACGAGCCGTCCGGCACCGGTCAGGGCGCTCACCCACCGGCGCAACACCCGTCGGTGCCGCGGATCGGCGCCCAGCGCGGCGGTGATCTCGTCCAGGTCGTGCGTGGCCGTGGACACGGCGAACAGTCCGGCCGCGCGCAACGTGCAGACGATGGCGTCCAGGGCTACGCCGTCGGCCCGTTCCAGGAACGAGGCGAGCAACTCGCCGTCGATACCGGCGGTGGCCATCGCACCGGCCGCACCGGCGGCCGCGGCGACGGCGCCGGCATCGTCGGCCCGGTCGGCTTCCCGGTTGGGCTGGTCGGGCACCTCGGGTACCTCGGGTATCCGGCCGGGCGCGGTGTGCGGTCGCGACGCCGGCACGGCGAAGGAGACCAACCGGTCCCCGTCGGCCAGCACCACGGCCGCGGCCACGGCCGGGTGCGAGCCGAGCGCGGCCTCCACCTCGGCCAGCTCCACCCGGTACCC